>DASUFI010000161.1:0-10977 GCA_036274635.1 Planctomycetota bacterium | reverse complement strand
CAGCGCCTCGATGCCCAGTGACACGCTGCCGGCCGCGAGCACCCCCGCGAGCGCGCCGCCGGCCGCGCGCGCCAGCGGCGGCTGGGCCGCGACCGCGAGGCAGCCCACCGCCAGCCCGGCGAGCAGCAGCACCACGTCCTCGCGGCGCTGGGCGTCGAGGGTGCGCGTCAGCGCCTGCGTCTCGTCGGCCGAGAGCGGGCGCGGGTCGGGATGCGCGGAGCTCCAGTCGGTCAGCCACTCGGGAGCGGGAAGAGCGTCCGAGCTCGCGAACCAGGCGGAGAGCAGCCCGCAGGCGACGGCCAGGGCCAGCAGCAGGAGGCGCGTGGCTGGCCGCAGGCCGGCGGCCTCAGCGGCCATCGTCGGTGCGCCGCAGCTCGAGCTGCAGCTCGCGGCCGTCGGCGCGCAGGTCGGCCTCGAACGCCTCGCTGCGCACGCGCAGGCACGGCGCGTCGTCGGGCGGCGGCGCCGCCAGCGCGCGCTCGAAGGCCGTGAGCGCGGCATCGGGCACGTCGGACTCGCCCCCGCACAGCCACGCGATGTCGCCGCGCCGGCCGAGGGTCGCGCGCGGGCTGCCGTCCGCGGCGACGAGCAGCGTGCGGCCCCCGGACAGCTCGCGCGTGGTGAGCGAGGCGGCGGAGTCCTCGGCCACGTCGACGCCGGCCGCAGCCAGGATGGGCGTCGCCCACGTGCGCAGGCGCTGCAGCGAGTCCGGCGTGATGCCGCCGCCCGAGGCCATGAGGCAGCCGTGCTCGCCCGCGACCTGCAGCGAGATCGTGCCGCCCATGCTGGCCAGGATGGAGGCCAGCTCGTCGAGGTAGCGGTCGCAGGGCGCGCCCTCGCCCTTGGCCAGCTCGCCGAGCGGCCGCATCCAGTCGGCGACGGCGCGCCCGAAGGCGGGGCCGTCGGTGGCGAAGACGAGCGCATCGTGCATCTCGGGCGCGGGACGCAGCGCCGCGACCAGCGCCGCCAGCGGCGTGCCGGGAGCCAGACGCAGCCGCAGCACGCCCTGCCGGGCCGCGAGCAGGTCGCGCACGAAGCGCGCCGCCTCCCCCTCGAGCGTCGCGCGCCAGGAATCGCGCCCGCCGTCCATCTCCGCCTCGCGGACCTCGCCGGCGTCGCCCGCCGCGCCCGGCTGCACCAGGGCGACCTGCGCGCCCTCGAAGGTGGAGAGTTCGAACATCGCCTTGACCGCCCAGACGAACTCCCACTTCACGCCGAAGTCGAGCGCGGGCCGGTCGCCGCCGTGCATGCCCGAGGCCATGCCCAGCAGGCCGGCGGCCTGGGCCCCGCCGATCAGCGCGCGGAACTGGTCCTCCATCCTCTTCAGCTCGGCGGCGTAGACGGTGCGGACGCGGTCGAGGTCCACACCCAGCACGAGCGCGCGCGGCGGCGCGCCCGCGAAGCTGCCCGTCTCGCGCAGCACGTCGCGGCACGCGGACGTGGCCTCGAAGGTCGGCGCGACGAGCGCCCAGCCGTCCTCCACGTTGCACTGGAAGGCCAGCGACTGCGGGCCGGCGTTCTGGATCGCCCCCACGAGGTCCATGAACGAGCCCGTGCCGGCCACCGCCGAGGAGCTGAACAGGATGAGGCGGCCCAGCTCGCTGTCCGCAGGC
This sequence comes from Planctomycetota bacterium, assembly GCA_036274635.1. Classification (GTDB taxonomy): domain Bacteria; phylum Planctomycetota; class B15-G4; order B15-G4; family B15-G4; genus DASUFI01. The sequence goes on along the minus strand of DASUFI010000161.1, from coordinate 9,364 downwards.
ACCTCGAGCACGTAGTCCCCACGGCCGCCGTGACGCAGGCCAGGCGCCTTGTCGAGCGAGTCGCGGAAGGCCGCGTCGTCGCGCAGCGGCAGCAGCAGCGCGTAGGCGCCGCCGAAGGCCTTGGCGTCGAGGCTCATCACGGTGAAGGGCCGTGACGCGTCCACGCCGGCGGGAACGAAGCCGAAGAGACGTGTACAGGCGTCGTCGAAGGCCGGCACGGGTGGCCGCAGAGCCGCGTAGGCCACGACGCCCTTCGCCTGCAGCGTGATCGGCCACGGCTCGGACGCCGTCGGCGCAGCCTGGTGCCCGCAGGCGCTCAGCGTGACCGCGAGAACGAGCGGAAGAACCCTGAGCATCAGCCTGTCGCGCGCCATCGTGCGGCCCATGTTACACAGGGGCCCCTCCCGAATCGGTGGCAGGACGTGGACGCTGATCTCCTGGCTCGCGAGCGCGTGCGACAGCGGCTGCTCCAGCGCGGCTTCGCGCGCGCGGGCTTCACGAGCGCCGATCCCGTGGAGGACCGCCTGTCGGCCTGGCTGGCCGCGGGGCGGCACGCGAGCATGGAGTGGATGGCGCGCGCGCCGGAGCGGCGCGCGGATCCGCGGCAGCTCTTGCCCGGCACCCGCAGCGTGATCTGCGCGGCGGCCGCCTACCCGCCCACCGATGCGCGCGGCGCCGTCGCCGGCTACGCGCGCGCCGAGGACTATCACCGCACGCTGCGCGCCGCGCTGGCGGACGTCGCGGCGACGCTCGAGCGCGAGTGGCCCGGAGCGGCCACGCGCGTGTGCGTCGACGCCGAGCCGCTGCTCGAGCGCGCCCTGGCCGCGCGCGCGGGCCTCGGCTGGATCGGCCGCAACAGCATGCTGCTCGACGAGGCGCACGGCCCGTGGCTGCTGCTGGGCGAGATCCTCACCGACGTGGCCTTCCCGCCCGACGCGCCCGTGACCGAGCGCTGCGGCACCTGCACCGCGTGCGTGGACGCCTGCCCGACGCAGGCGCTCGACGGCGCGCGCGGCCTCGATGCCCGGCGCTGCCTCTCGTACTGGAGCATCGAGCACCGCGGCCCGCTGCCCGCGGAGTGGGCCGAGGCGCTGGGTCCGCGCGTCTTCGGCTGCGACGACTGCCTCACGGCCTGCCCCTTCCCTGCGCACGCGGCGCCTGCGCCGCCGGCGGGCGAAGGCGCGCCGTGGCAGGCGCGGCCCGACCTGCTGGCGCCGACGCCCGAGGAGCTGGAGGCGCGGGCGCAGGAGTCCTTCCGCAGGCACTTCGCCAGCACGCCCCTCGAGCGCGCGCGCCGCGCCGGCCTGCTGCGCAACGCCGCGGCGGCGCGGGCCAACGCCGCGCGGGCGCCCCGCGGATAGCGGATAGAATGCGCTCCTCCCCCGCAGGTCGTCGCCCATGAAGATCTTCGAGCCGCACATCCACATGTACTCGCGCAACACGCGCGACTACGCCGAGATGGCCACCGCCGGCATCGCCTCGCTGCTCGAGCCGGGCGGCTTCTGGCTGGGCCGCGAGCGCAAGTGCGCCGACACCTGCATCGAGTACTTCGACCACCTGATCGACTTCGAGTGGACGCGCGCCGAGAAGGCCGGCATCAAGTACCACTGCACCTTCGCGCTCAACCCCAAGGAGGCGCACACGCCCGCCATCCGCGAACGCGTGCTCTTCGAGCTGCCCAAGTACCTCGCGCACCCGCTGTGCCCCGCGCTGGGCGAGGTGGGCTACGACAAGATCGACACGGTGGAGGAAGAGGTCGTGCTCTGGCAGCTGGCGCTCGCGAAGCGCCTGAACCTGCCGGTGCTCGTGCACACGCCGCACGTGGAGAAGAAGAAGGGCACCGAGCGCCTGATCGCCAACGTGCGCGACGTGGGCATCAGCCCCGACCTCGTCGAGATCGACCACTGCACCGAGGAGCAGATCGGCCTGGTCGTGGACGCGGGCCTGTGGGCCGGCTTCACGATCTACCCGGTCACCAAGCTCTCGCCCGAGCGCGCCGTCGCCATCTTCAAGCAGTACGGCACCGACCGCATGCTGGTGAACAGCTCGGCCGACTGGGGCCCGAGCGATCCGCTGTCGGTGCCCAAGCTGGCCGTGATGATGAAGCAGGCCGGCTTCGCCGAGGACGTCGTGCAGCGCCTCGTGTGGGACAACCCGGTGCGCTTCTTCGGGCAGAGCGGCAAGCTCGCCGAGCAGCCGATCTTCGAGGAGGCGGTGGCGGACTGAGGCGGAGCCCTACGCCGCGGCCACCGGCACCAGCTCGCCCTTGTGCCAAAGCAGCAGACGGTTGCGGCCGGTCTCCTTGGCGCGGTAGAGCGCCTTGTCGGCGCGCCCCACGAGGCTCGCGAGCGTGTCGCCCTTCTCCGCCTCGGCCACGCCGCCGGAGATGGTCACCGCGACGGGCTGGCCGCCGTTCTCCAGCAGGATGGGCGCGGAGGCGAGGTGCGCGCGGAAGCGCTCCACGATGTCCGCCGCCTGCGCGACCGTCGTGGCGGGGAACGCGAACAGGAACTCCTCGCCGCCCCAGCGGATGACCAGGTCCGACGCGCGCGAGACGCCGCGCAGCTCGCCGGCGAGCCGGCGCAGGACGTCGTCGCCGGCGAGGTGGCCCAGCGTGTCGTTGATCTGCTTGAAGTGGTCGATGTCCAGCAGCGCGACCGCGAAGACGTGGCCGTAGCGCTCGAGCTTCTCGAGCTCCTCGGTCAGGCGCTCGACGCCGTGGCGCCGGTTGGCCAGGCCCGTGAGCTGGTCGAGGCGCGAGCCCTGCTCGAAGCCCCGCGTGCGCACCTTCTGCGCCGCGAAGCGCCGGATCGTGGCCACGAAGAGCTCCGCGTCCAGCCCGCCCTTGTTGAACCAGGCGACGGCGCCCGCTTCGGTGGTGTTCAGGCGGTCGTCGCGCTCCTCGCTGGAGGTCAGGACCACGACGGGCACGCTGCCGTACAGGTCGCTGCCGGCGACGGACTTCACCAGCTTGCTGCCGTCGATGCCCGGCATCTTGAGATCGGTCACCACCACGTCGATGGAGCCCGCGTCCATCTTGCTGAGTGCCTCGCTCACGTTGCCGGCCTGCACGACCTCGATCTCCTGCTTCTCGAGCAGGGCCTTCAGCTTGAAGCGCACGGTGGCGCTGTCGTCGACGATGAGGACGCGGATGCTCATGGGAGGGATCCCTGGGAGGCGTGGAGGAGCGGGGCGAGGAAGGCCAGCACGCGCGCGCCGAGGCGCTCGTCCTTGGCGAGGTAGGCGGCGCCGCAGCCGCGCGCGCGGGCCTCGCCGTCGGGCGTGGGCTGCGCGGTGACGAGCAGGCAGGGCAGGCGGCCGGCGCAGCGCTCGGCCACGGCGAAGCCGTCGCGGCGCGGCATCTGCACGTCGCTCACGACGGCGTCGAAGCCGCCGAGGGACAGGCGCTCGAGCGCCTCCTGGCCGTCGACCGAGTCCACCACCTCGAAGCCGGCGGCGGAGAGCTCGGAGCGCAGGCGCGCGCGCAGCGTGGGGCTGTCGTCGGCGATCAGGATGCGCCGGCGCGCGGCCAGCGCTCGGGGCTCGCCGCGGCAGGCCTCGGCCACCTCGCGCAGGTCCAGCAGCAGCACCGGCTCGCCTCCGGGCAGGATCGTGGCGCCCTGCACGCAAGGCACGGCGCCGAGGTGCGCGGGCAGCGGCCGGCGCACGATGCGCTGCATCTGGCCCGCGCCGTCGACGGCCACGTGGACCGCGCCCTCGGGATGGCTCAGCTCCAGCGCGTAGTCGTGCGCTGCCGTGTCGGGACAGGGCAGGCCCAGCACGCGTGCCAGGGGCGTCGCACCGGCCACCGCCGCGCCGAGGCCCTGCAGCCCGAGCAGCGGCAGCGCGAAGGCCGCGCCGCCCGAGCGCACGAGCAGCACGTCGATGAGCGAGAGCTGGCGCGGCAGGACGAGCGTCAGGGTCGCGCCCTGCCCCGCGCGCGAGACGAGGCGCGCCTCGCCGCGCAGGCGGTCGGCCACCTGCGCCAGCGACCCGAGGCCGAGGCCGCGGCCCGAGATGGCCGTGGCCTGCTCGCGCGTCGAGACGCCCGCGCGCAGCAGCGCCGCCAGCACGCGCGCGTCGTCCAGGCCCTCGGCGCGCGCGCCCAGCTTGCGGCGCGCGGTGGCGAGGTCCACGCCGCGGCCGTCGTCCGAGAGCTCCACGCGCAGATGGTCGGATTCCTCGCGCAGCACGAGGCGCAGCAGGCCGGCCGGCGGCTTGCCGGCGGACAGGCGCTCGGCGGGCGTCTCCAAGCCGTGGTCCACCGCGTTGCGGACCGCGTGGGTGAGCGGCGCCTTCAGCGCCTCGGCCAGCATGCGGTCCACGAGCAGCTCGCGGCCCTCGATCTCGACGCGCACGGAGCGGCCCAGCGCCGCGGCCGTGTCGCGCGCCACGCGCTCGAGGTGCGTGACCAGCGGGGCGGCGGGCTCGAGGCACAGCGCGCGGGCGCGCTCGTCCAGCTCGTGCGCGTGGGCGTCGAGGCGGCGCAGCGCGTCGGCCAGCTCCTGGTGCGCGGCGCGCGCGCGGTGCAGGCCCTCGAGCAGCTCGCTGCGCGCGCGGCGCGTCTCGCGCAGCGTGGCGCCGTCGCGCGGCAGGTGCACGGCCGAGAGCGCCTCGAGAGCGTGCCCGAGGTTGCGCATGCGCGCGGCGACGCCCAGCGCGTCCATGAGCGTGACGGCGGCCTCGTCCGAGACGGCGTCCACGTGCGTGCGCGAGACGCGCAGCGTGGCGGCGGGCGCGGCCGGCGGATCGTCGGCGGCGCGCGGAGCGGGCGGCGCGTCGGCGGCCGGCGGCGCGGCGGCTGATGGAGCCGCTGGCGCCGGCGCCGTGGCCGCGGGCGCGGCGGTCGCGGGTGCGCCGGCCGACGCCTGCAGCTCGGCGACCAGCGCCTCGGCCTCGGCCTGCAGCGCCGCGTTGTGCGCGTCCAGCGAGAGCGCGCGGATGTGGTCGCTGGCGCGGAAGGCGAGGTCGGCGGCAGCGCGCGGCACGTCCCTGCGCCCGCGCCAGCCGAGCAGGCAGGCCTCCAGCGCGTGCGCGAGGCGGCCCACCAGCTCGTAGCCCACGAGGCGCGCCGAGCCCTTGATGTCGTGCGCCAGGCGCAGCACGTCCTCGAGGCGCGCGGCGCGGTCGTCGGCGCCCTGCTCGATGCGCAGCAGGTGCGCGTGCACGGCCTCCACGACCTCGACGGCCTCGCTCTCGTACACCGCCAGCAGCTCGGGATCCGGCGCGGTGGTCATCAGCCCACCTTCCAGGTCTGGTTCATGCGGCGGCCGAGCTCGGCCAGCTCGTCGGCGGCGTCGACCACGGCGTCGAAGTTGGCAGCGGTCTCGCGCGAGCGCTGCTCGATGGCCTCCACGTCCACGGCCACCGACTGCAGCGCCTCGGCCTGGCGCACCGTGCCGCCCTCGATGCCCTGCGCGCAGCGCTTGGTGTCCTCGACCCAGCGCAGGATGCGGCCGAAGTTCTGCTCGACCTCCTCGAAGGCCGTGAGGCAGCGCTCGGCCTGCTGTCGGCCGTCCTGCGTGGAGCTGACCGTGGTGTGCGAGGCGTCCTGGATCTCCTCCACCAGCTGCTTGATCTCGCGCGTGCTGCCCAGCGCCAGCTCGGCCAGCTTCTGGATCTCGCCGGCCATGGCCGAGAGCTGCCGCGCCGTGCCGCCCGCGCCCGCCGACTGGATGCTGGCGTTGATGGAGACGGCGCTGGTCTCGCTGGTGAGGTGGTCGATGTAGTCGAGGATCGAGTCGATGGCGCTGCAGCGCCGGTCGAGCTCCTCCATCTGCCGGTTGATGTCCTCGACGCGGTCGCGCATGTCGAGCACCGCGCGCTGCGCCGACTCGGCCTTCTGGTGGCCGGACTGGCTGGTCCACTCGGACTGCTCGGCGCTGTGGGCCAGCGCGCGGCCGGCGCTGGCGATGCCGCGGCTCTCGCCGTCGAGGCGCGCGACCGAGGCGGAGAGGCTGCGCAGCACGCGCGTCTGCTCGGAGAGCGCCAGGCCGATGCGGCTCACCAGCTCGCGCAGGCGCTCGACCGCGGCGAAGAGGAAGTCGGTGTCGTCGCGCACGTCGGCCCACACGAAGCGCGGCGCGAGCAGGCCGATGAGGAGCGCGAGCAGCAGCCCGGCCGCCGCCAGCCAGCCGATGCCCGCGGCCGCCTGCGCCAGCAACGCGTCGCGATCGGCGAGCAGCGGGTTCACCGCCGCGTCCGAGGCCACGACCACGGCCAGCACTTCGGGCTGGCCGCGCGGGCCGGGCAGTGGATGCGCGCCCAGGACCTCGGCACCGTGATAGACGCAGGCGTCACTCCAGCCACCTTCCGCGGCCTCGGCGCCGGCCTGCTTCCACAGCTCCCCGCAGGCCTCGGCCAGCGCCGGGATCGTGCCGTCGTCGGTCTCGCCGGCCCGCGGCGTGCCGACGGGCACCTGCGTGCCATCGGGCAGCAGCAGCGCGCGGCCGAGCCGGTCCGTGAAGCGCTGCTCGGCCAGCAGCGGCGCGAGGGGCCGGATGGCCAGCAGGCGGCCGCCGGCGCACGGCTCGACGACCACGTCGCAGAGCGTGGCGGTGTCGCCGCCCAGGGGCAGCGAGCGCCAGCCGCGCGCCGGGCCCGGCGATTGCAGCTCCGACTCGAGCTTGGTCTGCAGCTCGGGCGGCAGGGCCGGCACCGGCTCGCCACCCTCCGCCGCGAAGATCAGCAGGGTCGGCCGCTCCACGTTGCGCACGCCCTCGAAGGCCGAGTCCGGATCGCGCGCCGCGTCCGACCGCAGGTGCGCCACGCGCAACGCCATGTCGGTGAGCTCGTCCGTCAGCCGGGTGCCGAGATCATCGAGGGCCGTGTTCAGCGCCGCCTGCGTGGCCACGGAGAGGCGGTCGTCGGACAGGCCTCCGGTCAGCGACGAACGCAGCGACAGACAACCCATCCACGCCAGCCCGACCAGCGGCAGGACGAGGGCCACGGTGAGCAGCACGGCCAGCCGGCCGCGCATGCTCGTGTGGCGACGGATCCAGCGGCGCACGTCAGCCGGCTCCGCCGGCCGCGCGCACGGCCGCGCCGGGCTGGAAGGCGGGATGGGCAGCCAGCGTGGCCGCGTCGAGGCGCACATCCGCAGGCTCCTCGTCGCCCGCGCGTCCCAGAAGCTCGTCCACGCCCAGCGCGACCTCGCAGGGCAGCCCGCGCAGCGCGACCAGCGCGCGGCAGCTGGAGGGCTCGCGTCCGAACAGCCGGCCGGCGTCGACGACGGTGATGAGCCGGCCGCGCCACTGGGCCAGCCCCGCCAACCAGGGCTGCGCCCCCGGCACCGGGGTCAGCGGCCCGGCCTCACCCACCTCCAGCAGGACATCCCAGGCCAGGGCGAGCCGTAGCTCACCGACCGACACATGCACGCTGGTCGGTTCAGTGGACGGGTCACGATCGGCGTGGACAGAGGAGGGCGCCATCGTGGGCCCTCATCGACCCGCTCCGCGCGCAGCCTTGAGCGCACCGCCCGGTTGCGACATCCACGCGCACCCATGCAATGCCCTCGATGGCTCGCCAGCGGATCGCGCGGGGGACAATCGGTGGAAAAGTCCGGACCTTGACTGAATTCCGAAGAGGACATCGCCTTCCGTGGTGAAGAAAGCGCGGCTGTCCTTTGAAAGCCTCCGGGGGGCCACCCATCATCCCGCTCAAGCGTGGCCGGTGGCTGGACTGCCGACGGCGGCACCGCGATCTCCAAGGAGGAAAGTGATGAAGCGTCTTCTGTGCGTTGCGCTGCTGTGCGCGGCGGGCTGCGCGTCCGCGCCGACATCGGCGCCGGTGTCGTTGCCGGCCGGCGCACCGCCGACAGCCCTGGCCGACGGTGCCAAGGAGCACGGCATCCAGGTCTGGATCCCGCACTTCTTTGCCGATCTGTGGGAGATCTTCGATGCCCGCATCGGCATGGACTACGGGTTCGGCGCGCACATCAAGCTCACCGACCTGGCCCGCCTGGGCATCTTCGACTATTCGGACTTCACGCTCATCGGCGTCGAGTCCGACATCTTCAAGGGCGGCTACCACTTCCCCAACCTGGCCGCGTGGAACAAGAACGGCTCCTGGGACTTCTCGATCAAGATCGGCGTGGGACTCGGGGCCGAGGCCACGCTCCACACGTGGGAGGTCCTGGATGCCATTTCCTCGTTGGTCGGCTTCGGCTACTGGAGCCTCAACGACGACTGACGTCGCCGGCCTGATTCCGTCGAGGGAATCGCGCGCGCCCGTTCCTGCCGAGGGCAGGGGCGGGCGCGCGGCCTTGGGGGCCGGCCAGGAGCCGTTGAAGACGTGCTTCGGAGCTGGCCGGCGCGAAGGACGCGCTTCCAGGCCCGAATGACTTCTTCGATAGGCTCCTCAGGTCCCGGGCACCATGAGGCGTCCGAAGCGGCGCTCGAGGCTGCGCTGGGCGCGGCGCGACGGCGTGGCCACGAAGACGGTGTCGTCGCCGGCCACCGTGCCGACCACCTCGGGCATGCTCATCGAGTCGAGGGCCAGCGCCACGGTCTGCGCGAGGCCGGGCCGCGTGGCGACCACCAGCAGGTTGGGCCCCGCCGTGCGCAGCGCGCGGACGAAGGGCTGCAGCTCGCTCAGCGTCGGGTACAGCTGGCCCGCCTCCTCGGCTGCGTCGGTCTCCGAGACCAGCCTGTAGGAGCCGTCCACCTTGCGGGCTCCCAGAGACGTGAGGTCGCGGCTCAGGCTCGATTGCGTGATCTCGTAGCCCCGCTCGCGCAGGGCCTCGGCCAGGTCCTCCTGGGTCCGGATGCGGCGGCGGCGCAGCACCAGCCGCAGCTCGCGCCGGCGCGCCTCCTGGTGACCTCGTGCGATGTCCGGCATCAGCCCCCCTTCCGACTCGCGGGCACGGCCGCCGTGGCCTCGATCTCGACCTGGGCACCGTCTTCCATGAGCGCCGACACCTCCATGAGGGCCATGGCCGGGTAGTGGCCGCCCATGACCCGCCGGTAGGCCTCGCCCACCTCGCGTGGCCGATCCAGGTAGGCGCGCCGATCCCGGCAGAACATGGTGAGGCGCACGATGTCCGCCGCGCTCCCGCCCGCGGCCACCACCACCGCCGCGCAGTTGCGCAAGGCCTGCTCGAACTGCGGCACGAAATCCGCGCTGCCGAACTGCCCGCGCTCGTCCCAGCCGACCTGCCCCGACACGAAGAGCAGCTCGCGGCCCGCCGGCACGCGGATGGCCTGGCTGTAGCCGCGCGGCCGCGGCCAGCCCTCGGGCAGCACGACCTGCAACGGCGACGGTTCGGGGTCGGCGTCGCTCATGCGCATAATCCTAACCGGTTTGCGCATAACCAGCAACAGGAGCCGCGCTCCGGCACACAGCGCCGGGAATCGTCCCGGCTCCC
>DASUFI010000160.1:0-13189 GCA_036274635.1 Planctomycetota bacterium | reverse complement strand
TCATCGGGCCCAACGGCTCGGGCAAGACCACCTCGCTGCGGATGATCCTGCACATCCTGCTGCCCGACGGTGGCAGCGTGGAGGTGCTGGGCGAGACGGGGACGCGCGCGGCGTCGGATCGCATCGGGTACCTGCCCGAGGAGCGCGGCCTCTACAAGAAGATGAAGGTGCTCGACCTGCTGGTGTACTACGGTGCGCTCAAGAGCATGCCGCGCGCGGCGGCGCGGCGCGCGGGGCGCGAGTGGCTGGGGCGGCTGGGGCTGGGCGACTGGGCGGACAAGAAGGTGGAGACGCTCAGCAAGGGCATGGCGCAGAAGGTGCAGTTCGTCGCGACCGTGCTGCACGCGCCGGAGCTGCTCATCCTGGACGAGCCCTTCTCGGGCCTCGACCCGGTGAACCTGCAGGCGCTGCGCGACGCGATCCTCGAGCTGAACCGCGGCGGCACCACCGTGCTCTTCTCGACGCACGACATGGCCATGGCCGAGAAGATGTGCGACCACCTGTGCATGATCTTCCGCGGCGAGAAGGTGCTGGACGGCACGCTCGAGTCCATCCAGGAGCGCTACGGCGACGACACGGTGCGCGTGCGGGCCGAGCGGGCGCGCGAGGCGCTGGCGGGGCACCCGGCGGTGGACGCCATCCTGGACATGGGCCGCTGGCAGGAGGTGCGGCTGCGCCGCGGCAGCGACCCGCAGGCCCTGCTCGCGGCGCTCTCGGCGCGCACGGCGGTGCAGCACTTCGAGGTGGCGCGGCCGTCGCTGCACGACATCTTCGTGCGCATCGCGGGTCCCGAGGCGCTGGCGGACGCCGCGCGCGACGGCGCCGCCGCCGGGAGCCCGCGATGAGGCGCGCCCTCGTCGTGGCCCGCACGGAGTACCTGCGCGCGGTGCGCACCAAGGGCTTCATCATCGGCGTGCTGCTCATGCCGGTGCTCATGAGCGGTGGCTACATCGCCTCGCGCATCAGCGAGCGGGCGGCGGACGTCTCGGACCGCCGCTTCGCCGTGGTGGACCCCGGCGGCCGCGTGTGGCCCGCGCTGCAGCTCGAGGCCCAGCGGCGCGACACTCTCACCGTCAACAACTCCGGCATCTGGAGCACGGACGAGCCGCGCGAGCAGGTCAGCCCGCGCTTCGTGCCCGAGCTCTACCAGCCCGCGCCCGGCGAGGACCCGGTGCTCGAGCTCTCCGACCGCGTGCGGCGCGAGGAGCTCTTCGGCTTCGTCATCATCGGCTCCGACGTGCTCGCCGTGCCGGGGCCCGGCGGCGACCGCGACCTGCACTGGCACACCAACACGCCCACCTACGACGCGCTGCCGCACTGGATCGCGGGCGTGGTCAACGACCTCGCGCGCAGCACGCGGTTTGCCGGCGCGGGCATCGACCGCAACCTCGTGGCCACGCTGTCCGAGCCGGTGGGCCTGCGCACCATGGGCCTCGCGCGCAGGACGGCCGGCGGCGAGGTGCAGCAGGCCTCCGAGTCCGACGAGGCCGCCACCAAGGGCGTGCCGCTGGTGCTGTCGATGATGCTCTTCATCCTGGTCATGAGCACCGCGCCCGCGCTGCTCAACACGGTGCTCGAGGAGAAGATGCAGAAGATCGCCGAGGTCCTCGTGGCCACGGTCGATCCCTTCGACCTGCTGCTGGGCAAGCTGCTGGCCACCACCTGCGTGGCCCTCACGTTGTCCGTCATCTACCTCGGCGCAGGGCTCATCTTCGCGCATTGGACCCACGCCCTGCCGGCCTCGGTCGTCGCAGCCATCACGCCGGCGACGCTGGCCTGGTACGCGCTCTTCCAGGTGCTGGCGCTGCTCTCCTTCGGCTCCATGTACGCGGCCATCGGCGCGGCCTGCAGCGAGATCCAGGACGCCCAGAACCTCATGGGCCCGCTCATGCTCATGACCATGGTGCCCATCTTCTTCCTCGTGCCCGTGCTCAACAGCCCGGACAGCCCGCTCTCGCGCGTGCTCTCGCTCATCCCGACCGCGACGCCCATCCTGATGATGATGCGCGTCTCGGCGCCGCCGGGACCGGCGTGGTGGGAGCTGGTGCTGGCCGTCGTGATCACGGGAGGCTTCGCGATGGCCTGCATCTGGGCCGGGGGGCGCATCTTCCGGATGGGGGTGCTGGCCCAGGGGCAGGCGCCCAGCTGGCGGCGCCTGTGGAGTTGGGTCCGCGCGGGATAGCGGCGTCCGTCGGGGCGGAGGGGGGACTGTCCTGCGACATGCGGCTGCGGTTTCGCGGGCTCTTGATCGAGTAGGATGGGGAACCCATGGATGGCCACGGTCACAGTCCTGCGACGACTCACGCATCGGCGCGTGACGCGCATGGACATTCTGGCGCCGATCCCGACTTCGGGTCGTGGCTGGCGGCCACGGTCGTGTTCCTCGTCGTGCTGGCGGGGGTGTTCGTGTTGCCGGCGACGCATGCGGCGGGGCCGGTGACTCCGGAGCGGCCGCTGGCGCCGGAGCCGGGGGAGGCGGGCCACTTTGCGGAGCACCTCAGCGCGGTGCAGGCCAAGCGCAACGAGCCCATCGCGGCCACGCAGGACGAGCTGGACCGCCAGCGCGCGGCGGCGCTCTACAGCGCGCTGGCCGGGAGCGAGATCGCCGACGACAGCGTGCCACCCCAGGTCAACGAGGAGATCGCCTTCCTCATCAAGAGCACGGCCGACTCAGGCCTGACCTTCACGCGCGACGGCACGCAGCACGACGCGATCGACATGGCCACCTTCATGCTGGACCGCTGGGAGAAGGCCGCCGAGCCGATCTACTCGGGCGAGACCTTCATCCGCCGCCTCTTCGGCCACACGGTCCCGGACCAGAAGCTCAACCGCGTCTTCCTGGCCGGCGGTGGCGACAAGCCGGTCGCCTTCTGGCTGCAAGACCTGCTCAACGCCCACCGGGCGGGGAAGTAGCGGCCCGCACCGCGCGGGCGACGGCCAGCGCGTCGGCCGCGGCGCGCGCGTCGTGCACGCGCACGAAGTCCGCGCCCGCCAGCGCGGCGAGCACGGTGACGGCGGTGGTGGCGTGCTCTCGCTCGCCGGCCTCGCGCCCCGTCAGCGCGCCGAGGAAGGACTTGCGCGAGGCCCCCACCACGATCCGGTGGCCCGTGGCCCGCAGCGCGGGCAGCGCGGCCAGCAGCGCGACGTTGTCCCCCACGCGCTTGCCGAAGCCGAGGCCCGGGTCGAGCAGGATGCGCTCGGGCGCGATGCCCGCGGCCTGCGCCCGCGCGGCCGCCGCCAGCAGCTCCTCGCGCACCTCGCGGGGGGCGTCGTCGTAGTGCGGTGCGAGCTGCATCGTGGCCGGCGTGCCGCGGCGGTGCATGAGGATGACGGGCAGGCCCGCGGCGGCGGTGGCCGCCATCTCGGGGTCGTCGCCGAGGGCGGAGACGTCGTTGAGCGCGTCCACGACGCCGACCTCGAGCGCGCGGCGCAGGATGGAGGCGCGCGTCGTGTCCAGCGAGACGGGCACCGTGACCGCGGCGCGCAGCGCGCCGAGCACCGGCTGCAGTCGCGCCCACTCGGCCTCGGGCGGCGGCCCCACGCTGCCGGGGCGCGTGCTGACGGCGCCGACGTCCAGCATCGCGGCGCCGTCGGCGACAAGGCGCGCGGCGTGGGCCAGCGCGGCGTCGGCGGCGAGGCGCTCGCGGCCGGCGGCGCCCGACACGAACAGGCCGCCGTCGCTGAAGCTGTCGGGGGTGAGGTTGATCACGCCGAGGACGTGCGTCGTGCCGGGCGGAGGAAGCGGACGGAGCATGATCCGAGCCTAGCAGGCCGGGCGGCCTGGGGCCGGCGTCGACGCGGGTCGTGCTCGGCGTTCTGAGCTGCGGGCCGCTCGGCCGCGCCGTCCTGCGCCGGGCCCGTTCGATCGGCGCCGGCCAACCGGTATAGGCTGTGCGCCGGTGCCTCATGATCGATCCATCGCAGCAGCCGGGACCCGCTGCGCCGTCACCTGACGGCGGCGCGCCGCCGCCCGGTGACGACGTCGCCGACGAGCAGGAGCTGGTCCAGTTCCTGCCGCTGGCCTACGAGGAGCTGCGCTCGCTGGCCGCCAACCTGCTGCGCGGCCGGCGGCGCGTCGACGTCATGCGTGCCACCTCGCTCGTGCACGAGGCGTGGCTGCGCCTCGCGCCGCACGGCGGCATGAGCGTGCGCGGCCGCGGGCACTTCCTCGCCATCGCCGCGCGCGCCATGAGGCACGTCCTCGTGGACAACGCCCGGCGCGAGCATGCGCTCAAGCGCGGCGGCGATCGCGAGCGCGTCGCGCTGCTCGACGAGGCGGCCCGTGCGCGCGAGCCCGATCCGGACGTGCTGGCCGTGGACGAGGCCCTCACGCGCCTGTCACGGCTCGATCCGCGCAAGGGGCGCGTCGTGGAGCTGCGCTTCTTCGGCGGTCTCGACCTCGAGGAGACGGCGGAGGTGCTGGGCGTGTCGGTGGCCACCGTCAAGCGCGACTGGGTGCTCGCCAAGGCCTGGCTGCATCGCGACATCCACGAGGGCGGAGCCGGCGTCGCGTGAGCACCGCCGACGCCAGGGCGGAATCGCGGCACTGGCAGCAGGTCGAGGACCTCTTCCAGGAGGCCTGCGCCGTCGCGCCCGCGGAGCGCGAGGCCTGGCTGGAGCGCCGCTGCGCGGACGATCCGGGCCTGCTGCGCGACGTGGCCTCGCTGCTCGCGTCCTCGAGCCGGGCCCGGGGCTTCCTGGAGACGCCGGCCTTCGACGTCGCGCAGCCCGGGCTGGACCTGGAGCTGGCCGGCGCGGTCGTGCCCGCCGCGCTGGGTCCGTGGCGACCCGTGCGCCTGCTGGGCCGCGGCGGGATGGGGATCGTCCACGAGGCCGTGCACGTCGGCACCGGGCAGCGCGCGGCGCTGAAGGTCCTGCGTGCCGACGTCCCGGTCGACGTGCACCGCCTGCGCCTGTTCGAGCGCGAAGCGCGCAGCCTGGCGCGGCTCGCGCACCAGTCCATCGCCGGCATCCTGGATGCGGGCCGCACCCCCGAGGGCCTGCACTACGTCGCGATGGAATACGTGCACGGGGAGGACCTGTCGGACCACGTGCGGCGCCGCGGGCTCGCCCTCGACGAGCGCCTGGCGCTGTTCGTCGAGATCTGCGCGGCGGTCGACTATGCCCACCGCCGCGGCGTCATCCATCGCGACCTCAAGCCGGCCAACATCCTCGTCGTGCAGGCGGAGGCCGAGGGCCGGACAGCCGGCGAGGCGCGCATCAAGATCCTGGACTTCGGCCTGGCGCGCATCGCGGAGCCGGAGCGGGCGGCGACGACGCTCACGGAGCCGGGCCAGGTCATGGGCACGCTCGCCTACATGAGTCCCGAGCAGGCCGAGGGGCGCTCGGCGGAGGTGGACGAGCGCAGCGACGTCTACTCGCTGGGCGTGATCCTCTACGAGCTGCTCACGGGACGGCTGCCGCGCGAGCTGCGCGACACGCCCCTGCACCAGGCGGTGCACGTGATCTGCGAGCTGCCGCCGCGCCGCCCTTCGGCGCTGGAGCCCGCGGTGCGCGGGAACCTCGAGGCCATCGTGCTCAAGGCCCTCGAGCAGGAGCCCGCGCGCCGCTATGGCTCGGCGGCGGAGCTGCTGCAGGACGTGCGCAGGCATCTCGACGGCGAGCCGATCGTCGCGCGGCCGCCGAGCCTCGCGCGCGAGCTCATGCAGCTGGTGCGCCGGCATCGCCTGGCTGTGGGCCTGGCGCTGGGCGCGCTCGCCATCGTGCTCGTCGCGGCGATCTGGCTGGCCGTGCTCACGGCCCGCGCGCGCGAGGCCGAGCGGCGCGCGCTCATCGATGCGCACACGGCCGTGTCGGTCAACTCGATCCTGCGCGAGCTGCTCACCACGGGGGACCCCGCCGCCAACGCCGGCCGCGACCTCACGGTGCGCGAGCTGCTCGACTCCATCGACACGCGGCTGGAGCAGCTCGACTTCGACGACCCGCTCATCGAGGCCGGCGTGCGCGCCAATCTCGGAGCCACCTTCCTGGGCCTTGGCAAGCTGGACGCCGCCGACCGGCACCTGACGCGGGCGCTCGACCTGCAGCGCCTGTTGCTGGGCCATCGCGACCCGTCCGTGGCCGGAACGCTCTCCGACCTCGCCCGCCTGCGCTACCAGCAGGGGCTCTATGCCGAGGGCGAGGCCGCGATCCGCGAGGCCATGGCGATCCGGGCGGGGAACGCCGGCTCGCCCGCGGAGAGCGGCGAGCCCGCGGACGCACGGGTCGTGCCCCGCCCGCAGGACTCCGACCTGTCCATGCTGGCCGGCTTCCGTCGCCTGCAGGGCGATGCGCTCGGCGCCGAGGCCTTGTATCGCGAGGCGCTCGCGCTCGAGCGCGAGCATCCCGATGTCGACACGCTGGCCGGCACGCTCAAGGACCTCGGCGGGCTGCTGGGGCAGATGGACCGCGCCGAGGAGGGGCTGGCGCTGGTCGGCGAGGCGCTCGCGCTGCTGCGTGGCGCGTATGGCGAGCAGCATGTCTTCGTCGCCAACGCGCTCAACACCCAGGCCATCCTGCTGCAGAAGCAGGGCGACCTCGAGGGGGCGGAGTCGGCCTGGTGGCAGGTGCTCGCGATGCAGCAGGCGCTGCTGCCGGCCGATCACCCGGACCTCGCCAACACGCTGAACGCCCTCGGGAACCTGCTGCGGCAGGCCGGCGACCCCGCGGGCGCCGAGCCGCTGCTGCGCGAGGCCCTCGCGCGGCGGACCGCGCTGCTCGGCGAGCGCCACCCGCTGACGACCTCGGCCATGAACAACCTCGGCCTCGCGCTGCAGGCGCTCGGCCGGCGCGACGAGGCCCAGGCGCTCTATCGCGAGGCCCTGGCCCTGCGCCGCGAGCTGCTGGGCCCGGACCATCCGGACGTGGCGACGGTGCTGGCCAACCTCGCGGCCTCGCTGGCGGATTCGGGCGACCTGCCGTGCGCCCGCGAGGCGGCCGGCGAGGCGCTCGCGATCCTGGAGGCGGCCTGGCCCCAGGGGAACAGCACGGTGGACAGGGTCCGCGCGACCCTCCAGAAGCTGGATGCGGCTCTCGCCCCCTGAGCGGCCGCCGGCCGCGAGTTTTTTTTCGGAGGCCATGAGCTTCGGCGCGCCCCGATGACGTGCTCCCTCCCGGCCCCCGATGGCCATCTGTCCTCGCGCACGGAGCTGTCCCTCATGTCCTCCCCGATTGCGTCCGCGCTCGCCCGCGGCATGGCTGCCCCCTTGGCCTTGCTCGCCCTTGTGCCCCCCGTCGCGGCGCAGTCGCCACCGGTGACCGAGCCCCTGCTCCTCACCGGCGCATCCGTGCCCGGCTTCCCGGCCGGTGCCGTCTTCGCCGGCTTCCTTGGCCCGCGACTCGACGGGCCGGCCGGGACAGCCGTTTACGCCACCGCCAGCGGCGGCGTCACGCCCTTCACCGACCAAGGCATCTTCCGCCTGGGCACGTCGGGCGTGACCCTCCTCGTGCGCGAGGGTGACCTCGCGCCGGGCACGCTGGCCGCGCGCTTCTTCAACCTTGCGGCCGGCGCGACCAACCCGCCGGCCCTGGGACTGAACACCGCGGGCGAGCTGGCCTTCGGCACGCGGCTCATCGGCGGCGACGTCTGCGATTGCAACGGCGACGGCATCCTCGACAACGACTCGGCAATGTACCGGCTGGGCGCGGGCGGCCTGCACCTGCTCGCGCGCGCCGACGGACAGGTCCCGGGCGAGGTGCCCGGGCTGAAGTTCGACCTGCTGGTCGGGCAGCCGCTGATCGCCGAGAACGGCACGCTCGTCTCCTTCTTCGTCTTCAAGGGCACGGGCGTCACGAGCTCCAACGGCGTGGGGATCATGAGCGCCGCCGAGGGCGGCGAGCTCGCGATGGCCTTCCGCGAGGGCACGCCCATGCCAGGCTTCCCGGCCGGCACGATCATCGGCACGCCCGGCCGCCCCTTCGTCGGGCCCGCGGACGACTTCTCGTTCTTCGCGCACCTCAAAGGGCCAGGCATCGGGCTCACCAACGACGAGGTGCTGCTCAGGCTGCAGGGCGGCGTGCTGCAGCTCGTGGCGCGCGAGGGCGACACCCTGGCCAACGGCGACGTGCTGGGCAACCCCTTCGTGCAGGGCGCCTTCTTCAACCACAGCCTGCGCGGCGGCGACGCGGACGCCTTCTGCAGCCTGCTGGCCCACGGCGGCTCGGCCGTGCTGCGGGACATGGACGGCGAGCTGGTGGAGGTCGCGCGCTCCGGCGCGCAGGCGCCCGGCCTGCCGGCCGGCACCACGTTCCAGAAGTTCGGCGACTTCGTGAGCAACAAGCCGCTGCAGCTCGGCGCGGACGGCCGCGTCGTGTTCATGGCCCGCCTGGACGCGCTGCCGCCGGCCACCGAGTCGCTGTGGATCGCCGACCCCGACGGAACGCTGCACCTGCTCGCGCGCAGCGGCGAGACCCCGCCCGCTGCGCCCGCCGGCGTCACCTTCGGCAACGGGAGCGGCGGCCTCCTCCCGACCTTCGGGCCGCGGGCCCTGGACGCGAGCGGGCGCGTGGCCTTCAGCGCGCACCTCACCGGTCCGGGCCTGAGCTTCTTCTCCCGTGCTCTCTATGCCACGGACAGCTCGGGCACCCTGCGCAAGGTGGTGCAGCCGGGCGACCAGCTCGACGTGCAGGGCGATGGCAACGAGCTGCGCACGGTGGCCGACGTGGCCTTCGACAACGACGCCGACACCCTCGAGGGCTACAACGGCCCCGTCTTCGGTCAGGGCGGGCGGCTGGTCTTCCGCGTCTCGTTCACCGACGGCAGCGAAGGCCTCTTCGCCAGCGACATCGACGGCGCCTTCTTCGACCTCGGCGGCGGGCTGGCCGGCGTCGCCGGAGTGCCGCAGCTGAGCGGCCTCGGCACGCTCGAGCCGCTCGCGCCGGGCTCGCTGGACCTCGCGCACGCCGCCGGCAACGCGCCCGGCCTGCTGTTCATCGCACTCGGCAGCAGCCCGCTGCCCTTCAAGGGCGGAGTCCTGCTGGCGGTCCCCCCGCTGGCGCAGATCCCCCTGACGACCAGCGCCGCGGGCACCTTCGCCCTGCCCTTCGTCACGCCGTCGGGCCTGCCCGCCGCGATCGCGCTCACCCTGCAGGTGGCCCTGCAGGACGGCGCGGCCGTGCACGGCGTGGCCATCTCGACCGCGCTGGGCGCCACGACACCCTGAACGGCGCTCCGGCACTGCAGCGCGCGCATCCATCCGGCTCCCTATCCTCGGGGATCGGGAAATGCGGCGCTGCGCGCCGCACTCCCGACCCCTGAGGATAGGTAGCCGGGGCGATCCCCGGCGCTGTGTGCCGGAGCGCGGCCTTATGCCGGCCCCGGCACGGGCAACCCGTCTCCCGCCAGCCCCTCCTCGGGCTTGCCCGGACGCGCGACCTGCGGCTTGCTGGGGATCGCGATGGGCGGCTCGGGCGCCGGCGTGCGCGGCGGCACCGGGTCGCGGCGCAGGTCCGCCAGCTTGGCGCCGCCGATGATGGCGCGCACCTCGTCCCCGCTCACCGTCTCGTGCTTGAGCAGGGCGAGGGCCAGCTGCTCGGCCTCGGCGCGATGCTGGGTGAGGAGGCGCTTGGCCTCGTCGTGGCAGCTGTCGAGCAGCGCGCGCACCTCGCGGTCGATGGCCTCGGCGGTGGCTTCGCTGTAGTTCTTGCTGCGCAGCAGCTCGTCGCCCAGGAAGACCTCGCCACGGCGCTCTCCCAGGGCCACGGGCCCGAGCGCGTCGCTCATGCCCCACGAGCAGATCATGGCGCGCGCGATCTCGGTGGCGCGCTCGATGTCGTTGGCCGCTCCGCCGCTGATGTCGTCGCAGAAGAGCTCCTCGGCCACGCGTCCGCCGAAGAGCACGATGAGCATGGCGCGCAGCTCGCTCTTGCGGTGGTGGTACTTGTCGCGCTCGGGCAGCTGCATCGTGGCGCCCAGCGCCATGCCGCGCGGGATGATCGTGACCTTGTGCACCGGCTCCACGAGGTTGCCGAGGGCCGAGGCCACGATGGCGTGGCCGGCCTCGTGGTAGGCGGTGACCTTGCGGTCCTCCTCCACCATGACACGGCTCTTCTTCTGGCGCCCGAAGCGCACCTTGTCGCGCGCCTCGTCCAGGTCGTCCTGCTCGATGGCGTCCTTGTTCTTGAGCGTGGCGATGAGGGCCGCCTCGTTGATGAGCGCCTCCAGCTCCGCGCCGCTGAACATGGGCGTGCCGCGTGCGACCACGGACAGGTCCACCGTGGGCGCCAGCTTCACCTTCTGCGCGTGCACCACGAGGATGGCCTCGCGGCCGCGCACGTCGGGCAGGTCGAGCACGATCTGGCGGTCGAAGCGGCCGGGGCGCAGCAGCGCGGGATCGAGGACGTCGGGGCGGTTCGTGGCGGCGATCATGATGACGCCGCTGTCCGTCTCGAAGCCGTCCATCTCGACCAGGATGGCATTGAGCGTCTGCTCGCGCTCGTCGTGGCCGCCGCCGAGGCCGGCGCCGCGCTTGCGGCCCACGGCGTCGATCTCGTCGAGGAAGATGACGCAGGGCGCCGACTCGCGCGCCTGCTTGAAGAGGTCGCGCACGCGGGATGCGCCCACGCCCACGAACATCTCCACGAAGTCGCTGCCGCTGATGGCGAAGAAGGGCACGTTGGCCTCGCCGGCGATGGCCTTGGCCAGCAGCGTCTTGCCCGTGCCGGGCGGGCCCACCAGCAGCACGCCGCGCGGCACGCGGCCGCCGAGGCGCGAGAAGCGCTTGGGGTCCTTCAGGAAGGCGATGATCTCCTGCACCTCTTCCTTGGCCTCCTCGACGCCCGCGACGAGGTCGAAGGTGACCTTGGCCTGGTCCGGCGTGATCATCTTCACGCGGCTGCGGCCGAAGCTCATGATCCCGCCGCTGCCGCCGGCCGCGCGCATCTGGCGCGTGAAGAACCAGAAGAAGCCGATCATGATCAGCAGCCACGGCACGAAGGTGAGCAGCAGCGAGGACCAGATGTCCGTGGCCGGCTCGTAGGTGACGCGGCCGGGGTCGCCCACCGGCGCGGGCTTGATGACCACGAGGCCGCCCGGCGACGCCTGGCCCGCCGGCGCCTCGCCCGAGTGCTCCTGCAGGAAGGCCGTGATGGCGGGGTCGCCGCGCTCGCCCAGGATCTTGAACCAGCGCGACTGGCCGCCGTCCATGAGCTCCACGTACAGCCCGGTGAGGCCCGGCGCCGGCTCGTTGAGCGTGTAGCCGGAGATGAGGCGCTTGCCGCCCGACAGCATGCCCTGCAGATCGGCCAGCGTGACCGGGTGCACGTCGCGCGCCACGAGCTGCTCGAGGTCCGGCAGCTGCGACTTGGCGTACTCGGGCACGGGCACGTCCCAGGTCTCGGCCTCCGTGACGCCGCTGCGGTGCACCTTGGCCTCGACGCGCGTGTCGCCGACGAACTTGATGGTCTCCACGTCGCCCTCGTAGGCCAGGCGGCGCAGGTTCTGGAAGTTTCGCGCCTCGGCCGAGGCTGCGTCGTAGTTGAAGTAGTTGACGATCAGCAGCACCATCGCCAGCACGAGCAGGATGGTGAAGAGGCTGCCGAACCGGCTGGGCTGCGGACGCGGGGCATTGCCGGGGGCTGGGGCCATGGTCAGAACTCCTCTTCGAGCTCGCGGACGATGTCCCGCGCCAGATAGCGGAAGGCCTCGCGCCGCGCAAACGTCAGGTCCTCGCCGCGGGCGGGGACGGATTGCCCCTTTTCGGTCAGGCGGCGCTTTTTCAGCACCTCACCGCTCTTCGCGTCCACGACGGAGATTTCCACGGTCACCGCGCTGCTGCTCGACGTCGGGTTCTGCTGCCTGTCTTCGGAGAGCACGTTCTGGGTCACCTCGAGGACTCGGCCCGTCAGGTGGATCTCCGCCTCGTCCTTGCTCGACAGATGCAGGCCGGGGCTTGAGAGGATCTCGTTCACCAGCTCCTCCGTGAGCTCGAACTGCACGTCGCGGTAGAAAGTTTCGTTGCCGAAGTAGGCCACATAGACCGTGTCGCGGTCGTCGGGATAGATGTCGCCGCGCTCGAGGGACACGCAGGCAGGCAGGAGCGCGGCCGCCAGCGCCGTGAGTGCACTCAGGCGCCTCATGGCTGGTAGCCCGTGCCGGGGGGCGCGACCCCCGCGGCCTTGGCGTCGGACCGGCGCTTCTCGTCCGCCTCGCGCTCCCAGCGCGGCAGCACGAAGTGCACCGTGTCGACGGAGTTGCGCGTGGGGTCCTGGGCCAGCACGGCCGGGTCGAGGCCCATGGCCAGCAGGCGCTGCGCGGCCTGCTTGCCGCCCTCGGTCTCCGGATAGAGCACGGCCGCGTTGGCGAGGCGCACGATCTCCCCGGGCGGCACCCCGCGGCCGGCGTAGAAGTCGGCCACCACCAGCTCGGCCAGGGCCAGCTGCTCGCGGCAGCTGGCGAGGTCGGCCTTGCTCTCGATCACCGCCACGCCACGCGGGTGGTCCTTGAGCGAGCGCTTGAGCAGCTGCTCGGCGCGCAGCAGCTCGTTGCGGTCGTAGCGCGGGCCGAGCGCCTCGTTCAGGCGGCAGTGGCCGGCCAGCCACAGGCAGCGCTCGGCCCACTCGCTGTCGGGGAACTCGTCGGCCACGCGCAGGTAGGACAGGGAGGCCTCGCCCCAGGCGCGCACGTCGTCGCTGGCGAAGTAGTCCCCCACCATGCGCAGCGCGTCGTCGGCCTTGTCGCTGGCGCGGTAGTGGGCCGCCAGCGTCTCCATGACCTCCACGCCGCGCCCGCGGTCGTCGAACCAGCCCGAGTACCCCTCGCCGAAGAGCATGGTCTTGCCGATGGTGAAGAGGCGGTCCTCGATGACGTCCACGTGCTCGGACCAGGGCGCGTTCTCGAGGATCCAGCGGTAGTCGTCGAAGGCGGCGCCCAGGTCGTCGCGCGCCACCTCGGCCTCGGCGGCGAGGAAGGCGGCCTCGGCGCGGTCCTCGAAGGTGAGCTCGGTGCTCTTGCGGATGGTCTCGCCCAGGCCGGCCACCTGCTTGGTCTCGCCCTGGTCGTTGGCCTCGCGCAGGCGCGTCATGGCCGTGGTGGGGTCGCCCAGCGGCACCCCGCCGCAGGCGGCGGCGAGGCCGGCCAGCGCGACGGCGAGGCAGGCAGTCCGTCGAAGAAGTGCTTCGAGTGCGGAAGGTGCGGAATTCGCGGCGGGTCGAGGCGGGACCCAGCGCAGGGAATTGCGGCGGGCGCAGCCCG
>DASUFI010000159.1:0-3523 GCA_036274635.1 Planctomycetota bacterium | reverse complement strand
GGCGGGCCTCGCCCTCGACGTGTACGAGCTTGTGCTGCCAGCCCTCGGCCTTCGCGCGACGCACGACGGTGCGCTTGGACACGCCCAGCGCGCGTGCGAGGCCCACGTAGGTGCGCCCCGCACCCATGGCCACATACTGCGAGAAGGCGTCGGCCGGCAGGTGCGCCACGTCAGGCAGGCTCCCGTGGGCGCCACGCGATGAAGCCCCAGACCGCGAGCCCTGCGTAGACGGCCATGAGCGCGGCCTGCGCGTGGAGGCCGGCGTGGAGGTCCACGGCGCTCCACGTCGCGTTCGTGCAGCACCACACGGCGAAGCAGGCGCGCCGCTTGCGGATGTTGAGCACCACGCCCACGAGCGAGGCCAGGGCGACGAGCCAGGACAGGCCGCTCACGTCGCCGCCTCCGCCTTGAGGGGCACGCCGCGCTCGGCGGCCACGGCCGCGTAGCCCTTGCCGTCCAGTAGCGCCTGCTTCCCCGTGGCCGTCTCCCAGCGGCGCAGCGCGACGTCCACGTAGGCCGGGGCCAGCTCGAGCGCCCGGCAGCGCCGGCGCAGGCTCTCGGCCGCGATGAGCTGGCTGCCGCTGCCGCTGAAGGGCTCGAACACCACGTCGCCGGCCTTCGTGTGCTTGCGCATCGGCCGCGCGAACAGCTCGACGGGCTTCGTAGTTGGATGATCCCCTGTGAATCGCGCCTTCCCTTCCCAGTCCACCTCCCACACCGAATCGAACTGGTGGTCGCTGTCGTGCGCCGGCTGCGATCCCTTCTTCCAGCCCATCGCGCAGGGCTCGTGCCGGAAGTGCCAGTACACCCTGCCGAAGACGGCCGCGGGTTTCACCCAGATGATCTGCTGGTGGTCCACGATCCCGAGCTCGGCCCAGACGCGCTGGATCTCGCCGCAGCGCTTGTGGGCATGCCAGCAGTAGATGGCCGCATGCGGCGCGAGCACGGCGAGGACGTGCGTGAACACGTCCCGGAAGAACCCGGCCGCGTCCTCGATGTCGATCTCGCGGTAGGTCGCGCTCCAGTCCTTGCCGGAGGCATTGGGCCGCTCGCCGGTGTAGTCCACGAGGTAGGGCGGATCGGTGGCCACGAGCGCGGCGTGCTCGCCCGCCATGAGGCGCTCCACGTCGGCCCACTTCGTCGCGTCGCCGCAGAGGAGCTGGTGCTCGCCGAGGTGCCAGAGGTCGCCCGGGCGCGACACCGGGTTGACCGGCGGGGCCATGGGGCCGTGGTCGTCGAGGGCCTTCGGCCCGGCCAGCTCGGCCAGCAGCTCGTCGATCTCGGCCCCGGTGAAGCCGACGCCGTCCAGTCCCGCCTCGTCCGCCTGGAGCTGCTGGAGGAGCTGCGCGAGGGCGGGTTCGTCGAAGGCCGACAGGTCGGTCGTGCGGTTGTCGGCGATCGAATAGGCCGTCGCTTCGAGGCCCCGCAGGCCGGTGCGCACCACGTCGATCTCGGTCCAGCCGAGCTGCCGGGCGGCCAGCAGCGTGCCGTTGCCCGCCCGGACGATGCCGTCCTGATCGACCACGATCGGCTTCTGCTGCCCGAAGCGGCGCAGGGACCCCACGATCGCGTCGAGGTTGCCGGGCGAGTGCTGGCGGACGTTGGCGGGGTCCGGCACCAGCGAGCTGATCGGGACGCGCTGGACCGCGAGCGGGGCTCGGGCGCCAGATTCGGCACCGGCGGCCGCGGGCGAGTGACGGGTAGCCACGGGCGAACTCCACGGGGCGCGGGTCCGGCGCGCCGGGGCGGGCTTGGAGTTCGCTTGGAGGTCAGCGCGGCGGGGGCCGCGCGCTCGGGAGTCGCACGGAAGGACCGAAGGAATCGTCGGTTACGGCAGGCCGCGCTTCAAGCGCGCGCTCGAATGTCTGCGCGGTGCCGGCGGTGGGGGCCGCACGCGGGCGGCTCGGCGCCTCGAGCTGGTGGCCCGAGGCGGATGTCACCGGCCGACGTGGGGCACCCGGGGGGGGCCAGCGCGTCGAACGGGCCGCTTGGGCCGCGAACCTGCGCCAGGACGGCCGGGCGCGTGGCCACGCGGTCGCGCGGGCCCGATTCTGGCGCCGTTCAGGTGCCATCGGCGCCGTCCCATGCTGTAGGGAATGCCGCTCACCATCGACGCGATGTGAGAGCGATAGGAGTCAGTGTACGGTCGATGTGAGAGAGTCTGCGCGAAGTCTGCGCGATGTGAGAGCGCGAAACTAAATCACGCGATCCGCGCGAGTCTGCGACTGATGTCAGCGAGCACGACACGCTCGGGATCGAAGTCTGCGCCGGCCCACTCTCTCATCGCGGCGTGCTCCGGGTGACTCGTGTCGGCGAGCGCCTCGAGCAGCTCCGCGTAGCCCGGCGGCCCGCCGCAATCCTCGGGCGGAGCGGCGCGCTCGCCGGCGAGACACTCGATGGTCTTGGCACGTCGCCGTGGTTGCATTGTGCGCGCGCCCGAGGGTGCGGCCACCTCGATGTGCTCGACCGTGATCGTGTGAATCCAGTAGTCGCCGAGGTCGTACACGTACTCCAGGTGCGCGCCCTTGCGCGGCAGCACGGCGGCCAGCGTGGCCTCGGCTTCGTCGCGCAGCTCCTCGTCGTCGGGGTCCGGCACGCCGTAGCGCAGAGCGGCCGCCCGGAACTCGTGCTCATGGCTGTCCTCCCAGCCGAAGGCGTCCTGCAAGGCGGCGTGCAGGGTGGCCAACGATGTCTCGCTCGTCATGGCGAGGCGGCGCCAAATGGGCGGGCGGATGTGGGCGAGGGTGACCTTGAGGACGTGCGTGGTGATGCGGACTCCACGAGACCATTCGCGGGGTTGGCAGAAGGATAGCGTTGCGCACGTTGCCACAGGAGCCCAGGCGTTTGCCGATTGGTCGATTGCACCGCCTTCACGGGGCGCAGGACGAAGCTCGTCCTTGGCCGAAACGGCGCATGGCGGGCTCCTTGGGGCATTTGAGGCTGCGCCCAGGAATCCTCGGGCTCCGCCTAGGCAGCCATCGGAAGCGGGCGTAGGCTCCAGACCTTCGGGGTTCCTCCCGCCCTCGATGTGCGAGTTCTATTGGCCCGAGGGCCGGTCATGCACGCCAGGATGCTCGTCAGGGTCCCTCGCGGCCTCGCCTGCGCCGGCAGGTCGGAGAGGGTCTTCGCGCGCCCGGTGTCGGCGCGAACGTCTGGGCCGACGGCGACGGCGACTGGAGGGCGCTCGCTCTGGGGAGTGACGGCGGCCCCGCTGGCGATGGGTGTCGCGTCATCCGCTGCGCCGGTGCATTGTGCCCGGCCGGCGCCGCCGGGCAAGGTGCTTGGTGGCCTCGACTCGAGCCTCCGATATCGGTCGGCCGGCGTGCTGGTCCTCGATCAGCGTGACGGAATCGAGGTCGAACGGCGCGGCGCTGCGGCGGCGTCGCGGCCGCGCCGGACCCTTGGGCCGACGGCACGACCGCTGCCGGCTCCGGTACTGCGGTCGGCTCGGACAAGCACCCCCAAGCACGGGCGAATCGCGCCGGCCGGGCAGGGCTTGCGTGGACGACGTTGGACGCATCGC
>DASUFI010000158.1:0-5033 GCA_036274635.1 Planctomycetota bacterium | reverse complement strand
GGAGGGCCGGGTGGGACGGCCTCTGGGCGCAACGACATGTGCGTCCGTTGCGCCCAGCGGACGGCACACCCGGCCCTCCGGGTTTCATCCGCCGCGGCCCAGCGGACGGCACACCCGGCCCTCCGGGTTTCATCCGCCGCGCCTCAGCTGGCGAGCGAGGCGGCCTCGCGCACGTTGTGCGTGGTGCCTTCCAGCGCCACGCCCGCCGCGCGGGCCTCGAGCTTGGGACCCCGCCGCAGCCCGAACGAGCGGCCGATTTTCTTGCCCATGTCGTAGAGCTTGAACTCCACCGGCCAGTCGTACTGCTGGTGCGACAGCCGCCAGGCGGACATGCGGCGCAGGAAGCGGTGGTAGACCGTGTCGCCCTTGACGAGCCCGTCGAACCACGGCACCAGGTAGGTGTAGCGGTGGTAGTCGCGGCGGATGGCGGGCGGCAGCAGCTCGTAGGTCTTGTTGCCGAACTTGTACTCCACCATCGAGCCCCAGGTCTCGAACTCGAGCGGCATCTCGTAGCCGTTGCGCTCGGCGTGCTGGCCCGACTCGGTGCCGGGCAGCGGGCGGTAGAGCAGCACCTCGCTGGTGCAGTTGGGGTAGCGGGTCTTCATCTCGGCGGCCAGCGTGAGCGTGGCGCGCATGGACTCCTCGGTCTCGTCGGGGTAGCCGATGATCCAGAAGAGGCCGATCTTGATGTTGCGCTCCCACATGCGGCGCATGGCGACGTCGACGTTGCCCTGCTGGATGCCCTTGCGGATGTAGGCCTGCATCTCGGCGGTGGCCGTCTCGGCGCCCACCCACATCATGTGGCAGCCGCTGTCGCGCATGAGGTCGAGCGTCTCGTCGGTGAACTTGACGATGGTCTCGACCTCGATGGTGGCGTTCCAGTGGATGTTCAGGCCGCGCTCGATGAGCAGTCGGCAGAACTCCTTGATGCGCTTCTCGTGCACGCCGAAGTTGGCGTCCTGGAAGCGCACCACGTCGAAGTCGTGCTCCTGCTTGAGCGCCTCGAGGCGGTCGACGAGCGTCTTCGCGTTGAGCGCCTTCCAGCGCCGGTTGGTCACGAGCGGCGAGCAGCAGAAGCTGCAGGGCTCGGGGCAGCCGTAGCTGCTGAAGTAGCTGACCGCGCGGTACGGCTTGTCCATGCTGTAGCCGGGCGGGTCGGGGAAGCGGTAGCGCACCTTGGCGGTGCCGGCCTGGCGCTCCTGCACGTCGAGGTACTTGTCGACGTCGATGAGGTCGAAGCGCGGCGGCGGCAGGTCGTCCAGGGCCACGACCTCGCGCGGCGGCGTCTTGAAGAGCCTGCCCTCGCGCCACAGCGCGAGGCCGCGCACGGCCTCCACCGGCTTGCCGTCGCGCAGCGCGCACAGCCACTCGGTGAACGTGACCTCGCCCTGCCCGAGGCACACGGCGTCGGCCAGGTTGTTGCGCAGGAACAGCTCGGGCGCCACGGACGGGAACCAGCCGCCCCAGATGATGGGCAGGCCGGGGTGCTTCTCGCGCACCTGGCGCGAGACCTCGGCGCCGTCGGCCACCTGGTAGCCCACGATGCAGGTGCTGCCGAAGGCCCACGCGCCCTGCAGCTTCTCCCACAGCTTGCCCATGGGGTCGGGCTCGACCATCGAGTCGATGATGTCGAACTCGAAGCCTTGCGCCATGGCGGGCGCGCAGATGTGCAGGAACTCGAGCGGGAAGAGGTCCGCGCTGTACGGCTGGCCGAGCTTCGGATCGCCGCGCTCGGGGTAGTACAGGACGACGCGTCGACGCGGGGTGGTGGTCATGGGTGGTGTAGCGGGGTGCGGTGCGTCAGCGTGCAGAGACGTTCGAGGTCCAGAGGCGATCGACCAGCTTCCGCGCGCGGTGGTAGGCCTTGAACTCGAGCGGCAGGCGGAAGTTCCCGGTGCGCATGCGCCAGCGGGCCGAGCCCTGCAGCAGGCGCTTCACCATGGGGTGGCACTTGACGTGCCCGTCGGCCCACGGCGCGAGGAAGTTGAACACCGCCCAGTCGTGGTGCACGGCCGGCGGGATGGCGCCCTTCCAGGAGTCGACCTTGTACTCGAACATCTGGCCCCAGGCGGCGGCGGTCGTGGGCGGCTGGTAGCCCTTGCTCACGGCGTCCGCCCAGAGCGCGGCGCCCGGGATGGGCCGGTACGGGAAGACATCCACCGAGGCGTGCTTGAAGTTGGTCTTGATCGCGCGCGCCTCGGCGATGGTCGCGTGCATCGACTCCTCGGTCTCGCCCGGGTAGCCGATGATGTAGCTGCAGCCCGCGACGATGCCGCGCTCGTCGAGGCGGCCGATGGCCTTGAGCGCCTCGCCCGGCTTGATGCGCTTGCCGATGGCCTGCTGCATCTCCCAGCTGGCCGACTCCACGCCCGTGGGCGCGATGAACAGCCCCGAGTCGCGCATGAGGTCGAGCGTCGCGTCGCTGTACTGGTTGACCTGCTTGATCTCGATGGTCGCGTGCCACGTGATGTTGAGGCCGCGGTCCAGCAGCCCCTGCGCGAAGGCCTTGGTGCGGTTCTCGCTCACGCCGAAGTTCGCGTCCTGGAAGCGCAGCCCGTAGAAGGGGTCCTTGCGGTGCAGCTCCTCGACGTGATCCAGCAGCTGGTCCGCCGGGACCATCTTGTAGCGGCGCTCGGTGAGGCCCGGCGAGTTGCAGAAGGTGCACGGCTCGGGGCAGCCGAAGCTGCTGTGGTAGCTGATGGCCGGGTAGGCCGAGCGTCCCGGCGGATCGGGGAAGCGGTGGCGGATGCCGCGCCCGTTGGGGCTGGACTCGATGGAGCACTGCCGCGCCTGCTCGGCGTAGTAGCGCTGCAGATCGATGACCTCGAAGGGCGCGCGCGGGAATTCCTCGAAGCCCACGACCGCCTGGCGCGGCGTGAAGATCACGTGCTCGTCGCGCAGCAGCGCGAGGCCCTGGATGCCGTCCAGCGGCTGGTGCGCCTCGAGCGCGTCCAGCATGTTGCCGAAGGTGATCTCGCCCTGCCCGGTGCACACGGCGTCCGCGGACGCGCCGTTGAGGAAGAGCTCGGGCACCGCCGCGGGGAACCAGCCGCCCCACCAGATGGCCAGGTGCGGGTAGCGCTCGCGCACCGCGTTGCTGACGTTGACGCCGTCGAAGACCTGGTAGCCGAGGATGCACGACGAGCAGAACACGGCTGCGTCGCCGCACGCCTCCAGCACCCTCTCGAGCGGGCGCGACTCGACCATGGCGTCGACGAGCTCGACCTTCCAGCCGCGCTTCAGCGCCGGACCCGCGATCTGGATCAGCTCCAGCGGCAGCAGGTCGGCCGAGATCAACTCGCCCTTGTCCGGGTCGCCCCGGTGAGGCAGATACATCACGACCTTGCGGTTCTTCATGGATGTCGCAGAGGGGCCCGGTTGCCGCACCTTTCTCGAGACACGGAAGTCTACCATCCCCCGCGCAGGGTGCCGGCCGCACCCTATCGACGCTTCGCGCGGGCCAGCCCGTGTCTTGCGTGAAAGAACCGTGCAAGCGACCCGATCCGACCGTCAGGTGACACCTCTCATGTCCGCCGCGCCGCGTCGTCATCCCCTGCCCGAGGAGCGCTGGCCCACCGCCGACGAGGCGGCACACAGCCTGCTCTTCTCGCCGCTCGAGCTGGCCAGCGGGCTGCGCCTCGCGGACCGCACCTGGGTGCCCGCCATGGTGCCCTGGCGCGCCACCGAGGAGGGCGACGTGACGCCCGACGTGCTGGACTGGTACCGCCGCTTCGCGGAAGGCCAGCCGGGGACGCTGGTGGTGGAAGCCACCGGCATCCGCGAGGTGCGCTCCGGGCCGCTGCTGCGCATCGGCCACGACCGCTTTCTGCCCGGGCTGCGCGAGCTCGTGCGCACGGTGCGCGAGGCCAGCGGCGGCCGCACGCGGCTGCTGATCCAGGTCATCGACTTCCTCTCCATCCGCCGCCGGCCCGATCCGCGCCGCTTCCTCGGCGAGTTCCTGGCGCTCACGCCGCGCCTGCGCGACGTGCTGGCCGCGTGCCACCCCGGCCTCGACCCGCTGGACGACGGCGCCGTGCGCGCGGCGCTGCTGGCCGCCGACGACGCGCAGCTGGAGCGGGTGCTGGCGCCCCGCGAGCTCGAGGCGCTGCGGCAGGGCGCCCGCGAGCGCGTCACCGACATGCACCTGCCCCACGTCGCCGAGTTGCCCGCGCGGCTGCCGGGCCTGTTCGCCGACGCGGCCGCGCGCGCCGCGCAGGCCGGCTTCGACGGCGTGGAGCTGCACTACGCCCACGCCTACACCATGGCCTCCTTCCTCTCGCGCCTGAACGACCGGCCCGACGGCTACGGCGGCTCGCGCGCCGGCCGCCTGCGCCTGCCGCTCGAAGTGCTGGCCGCCGTGCGCGCGCGCGTCGGACCGCGCTTCACCGTGGGCCTCCGCTTCCTCGGCGAGGACGGCCTGCCCGGAGGCAGCACCGTGGAGGACGCCGCCGCCTATGGCGCCGCCTTCGCGCGCGCCGGCGCCGACGTGCTGTCCGTCTCGCGCGGCGGCAAGTTCGAGGACGCGCGCCAGCCCAAGGTGGGCGAGGCGGCCTATCCCTACACCGGCCCGAGCGGCGCGCTGTGCATGCCCACCGTCTTCGACGCGCAGCCGCCCTTCGGCGCCAACCTGCCCTTCGCCGCGGCCGTGCGCGCCGCCGTGCGCGCCGCCGGGTGCAGCACGCCCGTCGTCGCGTCGGGCGGCATCAACGCCTTCGCGCTGGCCGAGGCCGCGCTGCAGCGCGGCGACTGCGACCTCGTGGGCGCCGCGCGCCAGTCGCTGGCCGACCCGGACTGGTTCCGCAAGCTGCGCGAGGGCCGCGGCGAGCGCATCGTGCGCTGCCTCTACACCAACTACTGCGAGGCCCTCGACCAGCGCCACAAGCAGGTGACCTGCCAGCTGTGGGACCGCGTGCGCCTCGCGGGCGAGACGCCCGTGCTCTCCGCCGACGGCCACCGGCGCCTGGTCGCCCCGCGCGGCGACTGGAGCCCGCCGAGCCGCTGACGCAGACGCGCTAGTTCGAGCCGGGGTCGCC
>DASUFI010000157.1:0-53945 GCA_036274635.1 Planctomycetota bacterium | reverse complement strand
GGCCCAGGGTGTGGCCGGCGTCGGTCCAGCCCTCGATGAGGATGCCCGTCACGTCGGGGCGCGCGTCGGCGCGGGCGAGGCAGCCCTCCACGAAGCGCGCCTGCGCCTGCTCGCCGTAGGCCGGCGCGGAGCAGCCGGCGGCGAGGATCCAGAACTCGGGCGGGTGGGGCACCTCGGCGCGCCACGTGTCCCAGGCGGCCAGCGTCTCGTCCGCTGCGGCCGGGCCGCCGCGCTCGGGCGGGCCGGGCATGAGCCGCGGCCCGGCCACCGCAATGGGCGAGGGCTCGGCGGCCAGCGCGAGGAACAGGTCGTGGCTGGCCGGCCCGTGGCCCGAGAAGCGCACGCCGAGGCGCACGCCGGGCGCGGCGGCGTGGACGCGCTGCGCGGCGCGCTCGTACAGCGCGCGCCAGGCCTGCGGCGAGCGCACGCCGAAGAGCAGCGCGCCCACGCCGTCGGGGTCGGGGAAGGGCAGCACGATGTCGGGCGCCAGCGGCGCGACGCGCACGGCCTCGTCCATGAGCGCGTCGAGGCCGGCGTCGCCCTCGGGCAGCCTGAAGAGCCAGTCGTCGGCGGCTGCGACGTCCACGATGACCGGCCGCTCGGCCGCCGAAGCATCGCCGGCCGTGACGAGCAGCCTGGGCGAGGCGGGGCAGCGCACCGCGAGCAGGCCCGGCTGTCCCTGGACATGTTCTGCCAGCACGCCCACGTGCAGGTCGGGGCGCAGCGCCGCGACGCGCGGCTCGGCCTCGAAGCGCTGCAGCACCCCGCGCGCGGTGCCCAGCATGGCCGCGATCATGACCGCGATGAAGCCCGCCAGCGCCGCGATCACGAAGCCGCCGACCACGCCCGCCAAAGAGCGGGCCTCGCCGCGCCGCAGCAGCAGCGGCACGTGCCAGCTGAGCGTGGAGAGGTGCGCCAGCGGGCTGCCCAGCAGGTGCTGCAGCATGGCGTGGTCGTAGAGCACGGCTGAGGCCTGCGGCGACAGGGCCATCCCGCGCAGCGACGCCGCACCGAGCCCGGTGCAGATGAGCAGCCCCACGTTCGCGAGCAGGATGGGCGCGTCGATGAGCCGCACGCCGCGCTGCGCCACGGTGTGCAGGTTCTGCGCGAGCGCCAGCGCGAAGGCCAGCGGGAAGAGCGCCGCGACCGCCGGGCGCTCGATGAACGGCACGGCCGAGGGCCGCAGGCGGTCGGCCACGAGCAGGCCCGTCAGCAGCAGCTGCAGCGGCAGCACCCCGAACCATTCCCACGAGCGCCGGCCGGGCTGCGCCGGCACGCTGGCGAAGATGTTCCAGATCAGCGCGAGCAGCAGGTAGGCGAGGAAGACGCCGTGCAGGACGGGGAGCATCAGGGGCCCGCCGCGCCCGCCGCCGCCAGCGCCGCGCGCGCGAGGTCGCGCAGCTGGCCATGCTGCAGCAGCGCGTCGAGCTCGTGCGCCGCCGCCCAGTGCAGCCCGTCGTGCTCCTCGGACAGGGCCGGCTCGCCCGCCGGCGCCTCGGCCAGGAAGTAGGTCACGCGCTTGGGGTAGGGCTGCGGCCCGCGCACGAGGTACGAGAGCTCGATGCGGAAGGCCGGGTGCAGCGACAGGGTGTCGTAGCCGGTCTCCTCGTGCACCTCGCGCAGCGCCGTGTGGACCTCGTGCGCGTCGGCGGCGTCGCGCCGGCCCTTGGGGAAGCCCCAGTGCCCGGTGCCCCGGTTGCGCAGCAGCAGCAGTCGCACGGCCGTGCCCTCACGCCGGTAGAGGATGATGCCGCTGGCGAGTGTGGTCATGCGGGTCGCGCGGCGCGCGGCCGTCGCTGCCGGATGATAGGATTCGCGCCCCGATGACCGCTACCTGCACGGAGACTTCGGTGAGCCGCGGGCCCCGCATGGCGTCGCGCGTGGCGCGCGTGATCCGCAACGAGCGCGTGGAGGGGGGGTGCCACCACCTGGTGGCGGTGACGCAGGGCTGGCCGGAGACCGGCGCCGGCCAGTTCGCCATGCTCTCCACCGCGCACCCGCAATTCCCCATCCTGCCCCGCCCTTTCAGCCTGCTCGGCTGGGAGCGTCGGGGGGACGAAGACCACCTCGAGTGGATGATCATGCCGGTGGGGGTGGGCACGGCCCTGCTGTGCTCGCTGCGCCCGGGGGAGACCCTCGACGTGGTGGGCCCGCTGGGCCGGCGCATGGACGAGGGGCTGCCCGAGGGCGAGCTCGTGTGCGTGGGTGGCGGCTACGGCATCGCGCCCTTCATCTTCCTGCTGGACGCCTGGCGCCGCGCGGGCGACGCGCGCGCGGCGCGCACCACGGTGCTGTTCGGCGCACGCACGGCCGAGCGGCTCTCGCTGCACGGCCGGCTGCCGGGCGGAGGCGCGAGCGTCGACCTGTGCACGGACGACGGCTCGCGCGGCTTCCACGGCCGCCTCGACGCGCGCCTCGCCGCGCTGCTGGCCGCGCGCGCGCGCGCCGGCCGGCCGCCGGCGCTGGTGCTCACCTGCGGCCCCGAGCGCATGATGGAGGCCGTCGGCGCGGTCGCCAAGCGGCACGCCGTGCCCGCGCGCGCCAGCCTCGAGACGGTCATGGGCTGCGGCTACGCGGTGTGCAACGGCTGCGCCGTGCGGGTGCAGGACGCCCGCCAGCCGGACGGCTACACCTACGAGCTGGCCTGCCGTGAGGGCACGGTCTTCGACGAGGCGCGCCTGCTGTGGCATCCGATCTGAAGCGCAAGCGCCCGCGCAAGCCGGCCGCGGCGCCCCTCGCGCGCGACGAGCGCGTGGCGGCCTACGTGCGCGCCGTCCGCCTGGCGCTCGACAGCGTGCCCGACGCCACGCACGCGGCCTTCGTGGACGCCGTGCTGGCCGCGGGCCAGATCGTGGTCGCAGGCCGCGGGCGGTCGGGCATGATGGGCCGTGCCTTCGCACGTCGGCTCGGGCAGATGGGGCTGCGCGTCTGGGGCCTCGACGACACGACCGTGCCGCGGCTCGGCGCCGGCGACCTGCTCATCGCCTGCACGGGCTCGGGCGAGACGCCCACGGTGCTCTCGCTGCTCAGCACGGCGCGCAGCGGCGGAGCGCGCGTGCTGGTGGTCACGCGCGCGCCGGCGCGCGCCGAGATCACGGCCGACGTGGTGGTGGAGCTGCCCGTGCCCGCGGCCGGCGGCAAGCTCTTCCCGCTCGGCACGCTCTTCGAGGCCTCGCTGCTGGCCTACCTCGACCAGGTCGTGGTGGATCTCGTGGCCGCCCTGGGCGCCACCGAGAGCGACCTCGGCGCGCGCCACACCAACCTCGAGTAGGGTCCCCGCGAAGGGAGTTGCGGCGGGCGAAGCCCGCTGCAGACCCGTCGCGGGCCGCGCGCCGCGCGGCGAGGCTGTAGACTCCCGCCGATGCTCGATGTGCGCAAGCCGCCGCGGCGCTTCGCCGACGAGATGCTGTGGGCCTTCCGCGCCAGCCGCTGGCTGGGCTCGCGCGTCTGGCCGGGGCGGGCGGCCTACGCCCGCTGGCTGCGGCGCGGCGGCCTGCGCAGCGTGACGCTCGACGTCCCCGTGCCCGGCCTGCACCCGGACGCCGACGGCCTGCGCCTCGTGCAGCTGTCCGACCTGCACGGCGGCTGCTTCCTCGACGAGGCCAGCCTCGCCCCCGTGGTGGCGCTGGCGGCCTCCTTCGAGCCGGACGTGCTGTGCCTCACGGGCGACTTCGTGACGCGCGCCGCGCAGGACGTGGCGCTGCTGGGCCGCGCCTTCGCGCGCATCCCGGCGGCGCTGGGGCGCTTCGCGGTCTTCGGCAACCACGACTACCGGCACCGGCGCGAGGGAGCCATCGCGGCCGCCCTGCGGCGGCAGGGCGTGCGCGTGCTGCGCAATGCCTCGGTGCTCGTCGCGCGCGGCGGCGCGCGCGTGCGCATCGCCGGCCTCGAGGACCTCGAGGAGGCGCGCAACGCCGACCTCGACGCCGCCACCGCCGACTTCGACGGCCGGGAGCACGCGCGCGTGCTCCTCTGCCACCATCCCGACGTGGCCGACGTCCTGCCCGCGGGCCGCTTCCACCTCGTGCTCTCGGGCCACAGCCACGGCGGGCAGATCGTGCTGCCGCTCGTCGGCTCGCTGGGGCGGCGCTGGATGCCGCGGCGCATCGCCGGGCGCTACGAGCTGCCGGGCGGCGGCCTGCTCTACGTGAACCGCGGCATCGGCGTGATGGTGCTGCCCTTCCGCGTCGGCGCGCCGGCCGAGGTCACGTGCGCGGTGCTGAGGCGCGTGGCTTGAAGACGCTGGCCGCGGCCGTGCTGCTCGCGCTGCTCGCGGGCTGGCTGGCGTGGCCGGCGAGCAGTGGCCGCTGGCGTCCCTTCTCGGCGCCGGAGCTGGTGCAGGTGGTCGCGCTGGGCGACGTCGAGATGACCGCCAACCTGCAGCTGGCCGACGGCCGCATCCTCGCGGCGCGCGCGCTCGACCTCGTCTTCCGCCGCTCCGCCGAGCCGCGCGAGCTGACCGTGGTCGCGCCGCAGGGCAGCCAGCGGCTCTTCTTCGGCGACGACGGCCCCGCGCTGGTGTGCGGCGAGGCCGAGCTGCGCCTCGAGAACGCCGGGCCAGCCGCGAGCGCCACGCTGTCCGCGGACGAGGCGGCGGGCTCGCTGACGCTGCGCTGCGCGGACGGCCAGGTGACCGTGCTCGCCGGCACGCGCACGCTGCTGCAGGGCACGTGGGCCGGGCCCGTGCCATCGGGACGCGTGGGCGTGCGGCTCGCGCCCAGGTCCTCTCTCCGCGAGCTGACGCTGGTCGGCGGCGACGGCAGGCAGACGCTGCGCGACGAGCAGTCCGGCGAGTCGCTGGCCAAGCCGACGTGGGCGGCGGCGGCCGTGCTGCTGCTGGTGCCGTCGCTGGTCGCGCTGTGGCGGCGGCGCGTGCGGGGCGAGGCGCGCGGCGGCGTGCTGGCGGCGCTCGGCGGAGCCGCGCTGGTCGCCGGCCTGTGCATCACGCTCTGGGCGCAGAACCGCGAGCGGCTGCGGCCGCCGGACGCGGCCTGCGCGACGGCGCCCTTCGCGCTGCCGGCCCCGCGGCGCGTCGAGCTGTTCGCGCCGTGGGGCGGGCCCGGGCGCGTCGACGGCGACTTCGAGCTGTCGGCCGAGCTGACGCTGGACCCGGACAGCGTCGTGGACCTCCTGCTGCGCGGCGCGCCGTCGGACCGCGATCGCGGCGTGGTCGTCTCGCTCAGCAGCGACGCGCGGCTGTCGAGCGGCCTGGCGCTGAACCTCGCCACCGAGTGGCGCGCCGAGCCGGCGCCCGCCGCGCTGGCCACGCTGCCGGCCGGCCGGCCGTTGCACCTGGACGTCGAGGCGCAGGGCGCGGAGGTCGTGGCGCGCGTGGACGGCGAGACGCTGGGAACGCTGCGCGACCTCGACCTGCGGGCGGGCCGCACCGCCGTGCAGGCGCTGGCGGGTGGAGCGTCGCTGCAGTCGCTGAGCATCGCGCCGCAGGGCGCGCCGGGCGATCTCGTCGGGCTGCTGGGACGCTGGATGGCGGGCGCGGCGCTCGCCGCGCTGGCCGGCCTCGCGCTGCTGGCCTGGCTGCTGCGCAGTCGCGTGGCGGCCGGCCTGCTCGTCGCGCCGTTGGCGGTGAGCTGCTGGCCGCTCGCACCCGCGCCGCTGCTGGGAGGGGCGATCCTGGTCACGCTGGCTCTCGCGCCATGGGTCGCGCCGGCCGGTCGGCGGCTGGGCGCGCTGCTGGTGGTCGCGGCGCTGGGCGCCCTGGCCGCGCGCGTCGCCGCCGAGGTGCAGCCGTCCTACTCGCCCACGATCCTGAACGACATGACCCTCGAGGACGTGCGTGGGGGGCCGCTGCCCGCGGACTACCTTTGGGCGCGCCACCCGCTGTGCCGCCGCTTCTCCACCTTCGTGCGCGACCAGCAGTTCCGCAGCGGGCCGGTGGCGCGCGAGCGGCCGGCCGGCACCAAATGGCGCATCGTGACGCTGGGCAGCAGCTCCACCTTCGGCTACGGCCTGGACGAGCAGCAGACCTGGTCGGCGTGGCTGGAGAAGCGCTTCGGGGGCGAGGCCGAGGTCGTCAACGCCGGCACGCCGGGCGCCACGGCCGAGCGCCTGCGCCCGCTGCTCGACGACGTGCTGCTCAAGCTGCAGCCGGACCTGGTGATCATCGACCTCTCCTTCAATGACCACGTGCAGGGGCCGATGCACGACGAGCGCGCCTACTTCGCGCGCTTCACCGGCGAGG
Organism: Planctomycetota bacterium; assembly: GCA_036274635.1. Classification (GTDB taxonomy): domain Bacteria; phylum Planctomycetota; class B15-G4; order B15-G4; family B15-G4; genus DASUFI01. The sequence goes on along the minus strand of DASUFI010000157.1, from coordinate 47,746 downwards.
GCGTGTCCTTTCTCGAGCAGTGCTGCGCGCGCTGGCGGGCCTGGCGCAGGCAGGCCGGCTGGCGCGACTACTTCCACGCCCGGCAGGTGGGCGAGACGCCGGACGCGGCGGACGTCGAGCGCTTCGAGACGGGGCCGACGGCGCGCTTCGCGGACTCGCTGCGCGACCTGGCGCGCGCCGCGACCGCGGCGGGGGCGCGCGTGATCCTCGTGGCCGAGCCGGCGCGTCCCGGGCTCGACGACCCGACGCTGCTGCCCTTCCGCGCCACGGTCAAGGCCGTGGGCGCCGAGCTCGGGCTGCCCGTGGCGGATCCGCAGCCGGCGCTCGACCAGCTGGGCGCTTCCGCCTTCATCGACGCGGTGCACCCCACGGAAGCGGGCCACCGCGCGCTGGCGGCGGAGATCGTGGACGTGATCGTGCGCGAAGGCCTGCTCAAGCAGCGTCGCTGAGCGCCGGGCTGGCTTCCGCGGCGGCGCCGAGTTCGCTACGCTAGGACCCCTTTTGCAGGTAGGTCGCGAGGACCTTGCACGCCGGGCTGGCGGGCGGGCGCCGGGCGGCCGCCAGCCCGTGCTCGCGACCGGTCCTCTCGTCTCCAGGGTCTGCCGCCATGAACGACGTCGTCATCGCCTCCGCCGTGCGCACTCCCATCGGCAAGTTCCAGGGCGCCCTCGCCGGCTTCACCGCGCCGCAGCTCGGCAGCCACGCCATCAAGGCGGCGGTGGAGCGCGCCGGCCTGAAGCCCGGCGACGTGCAGGAGACCATCATGGGCTGCGTGCTCACCGCGGGCGTCGGCCAGGCGCCGGCGCGCCAGGCGCAGCGCGGCGCGGGCATCCCCGACCACACCTCCGCGCTCACGGTGAACAAGGTCTGCGGCAGCGGCCTCAAGGCCGTGGTGCTCGCGGCGCAGGCCATCAAGTGCGGCGACGGCGACATTCTCGTGGCCGGCGGCATGGAGAGCATGAGCCGCGCGCCCTACCTGCTGCCCGACGCGCGCGACGGCATGCGCCTCGGCCACAGCAAGGCCGTGGACAGCATGATCGCCGACGGCCTGTGGGACCCCTACTACGACACGCACATGGGCCTCACGGCCGAGGCGGTGTGCAAGGAGTACGTGGTGGACCGGCCGTCACAGGACGCCTGGGCCGTCGAGAGCCACCGCCGCGCGCTGGCCGCGCAGAAGAGCGGCGCCTTCAAGCAGGAGATCGCGCCGGTCGAGATCAAGCCGCGCAAGGGCGACCCGTTCCAGTTCGACACGGACGAGGGGCCGCGCGCCGACGCGACGCTCGAGGGCCTGGCCAGGCTCAAGCCCGCCTTCGACAAGGCCGGTCTCGTCACCGCCGGCAACTCCAGCACCATCAACGACGGCGCGTCGGCGCTCATCGTCATGAGCGCGGAGGCGGCGAAGAAGCGCGGCGTCAAGCCGCTGGCGAGGATCACCGGCTACGCGAGCGGCGGCACCGACCCCAAGTGGGTCATGATGGCGCCGATCGAGGCGGTCAAGAACCTCGAGGCGAAGACCGGCAAGGCGCTGGGCAGCTACGACCTCATCGAGCTGAACGAGGCCTTCGCGGCGCAGTGCGTGGCGGTGCGCAAGATCTGGGGCACCGACGCGGCGCGCGTCAACGTGAACGGCGGCGCCATCGCGCTGGGGCATCCCATCGGCGCGTCGGGCGCGCGCATCCTGACCACGCTGATCTGGGCGCTGAAGAACCGCGGGCTCAGGACGGGCCTCGCGACGCTGTGCCTCGGCGGCGGCGGGGCCGTGGCCGTCTCGGTGGAGGCGCTGTGAGCGGCGAGTCGGCCGCGCCGGCCACGAGCAGCGCGGCCAGCGCGCTGCGCCGCGTCGCCGTCGTCGGCAGCGGCACCATGGGCAACGGCATCGCGCAGGTGCTGGCGCAGCAGAGCCGGCAGGTCACGCTGGTGGACGTGGATGACGCGCGCCTCGCCGGGGCCATCGCCGGCATCGAGAAGAGCCTGCAGCGGGTCGCGAAGAAGGGCGGGCTCTCCGAGGGCGACATCCCCGGCATCCTCGGCCGCATCCGCAGGAGCACGCAGCTGGACGAGGCCGCGCAGTCCGACCTGGTCATCGAGGCCGTCAGCGAGAGCCTCGAGCTGAAGCTGCGCCTCTTCGCTCAGCTCGACCGCGCCGCGCCGCCGGCCACGATCCTGGCCAGCAACACGAGCAGCATCTCCATCACGCGCCTCGCGGCGGCGACGAAGCGGCCCGACCGCGTCATCGGCATGCACTTCATGAACCCGGTGCCGGTGATGAAGCTGGTGGAGGTCATCCGCGGCCTCGACACCAGCGACGCCACGTGGGCCGCGATCGAGGCGCTGACGAAGGACCTGGGCAAGGTGCCGGTGCCGGCCAACGACGCGCCGGGCTTCGTGAGCAACCGCGTGCTCATGCCCATGATCAACGAGGCCGTCTTCTGCGTGGCCGAGGGCGTCGCGAAGCCGGAGCACGTGGACGAGATCATGAAGCTGGGCATGGCGCACCCGATGGGGCCGCTGGCGCTGGCCGACCTCATCGGCCTCGACGTGTGCCTCGCGATCCTCGAGGTGCTGCAGCGCGACCTCGGCGACGACAAGTACAGGCCCTGCCCGCTGCTGCGGAAGATGGTGGCGGCGGGCCACCTGGGGCGCAAGACGGGCCGCGGCTTCTACACCTACACGGGCTGAGCGATGGACTTCGACCTCGACGAGGAGCTGCAGCTCATTCGCAACACGGCGCGCGACTTCGCGCAGAGCGAGGTGGCGCCCACCGCCGAGGCGCGCGACCGCGAGCACCGCTTCCCGCGCGAGGAGTTCCGCAAGGCCGCGGAGCTGGGCTTCGCGGGCATGCTGGTGCCGGAGCGCTACGGCGGCGCGGAGCTGGGCACGCTGGCGCTGGCGCTGGTCGTCGAGGAGGTCTCGCGCGCCTGCGCGAGCACGGGCGTCACGCTCTCCGTGCACAACAGCCTGGTCACCAGCCCGATCCTGCGGCACGGAAGCGAGGCGCAGAAGGAGCGCTGGCTGCCGCGCCTCGCCAGCGGCGAGCTGCTGGGCGCCTACGCGCTGTCGGAGGCCAACGCCGGCAGCGACGCCGGCTCGCTGGAGTGCAAGGCCGCGCACGAGGGCGCGGGCTGGCGGCTCGCGGGCGCCAAGCTGTGGATCACCTCGGGCGACCACGCCGGCCTGCTCATCGTCTTCGCGCGCGCGCCCGAGGGCATCACCGCCTTCCTCGTGCCGCGCGAGAGCGCCGGGCTCTCGGTGGGCAAGGTCGAGGAGAAGCTGGGCATCCGCAGCAGCAGCACGGTGGAGGTGCTGCTCGACGGCGTGCAGCTGCCGGCCGACGCCGTGCTGGGCGAGGTGGGCAAGGGCCTGCGCGTGGCCTTCGACACCCTGGACGGCGGGCGCATCGGCATCGCGGCGCAGGCGCTGGGCATCGCGCAGGCCAGCCTGGACGCCTCGGTGAAGTACGCCGGGCAGCGCGAGCAGTTCGGCCAGAGGCTGGCCAAGTTCCAGGCCGTGCAGTTCAAGATCGCGCAGGTCAGCGCCGACCTCGCCGCGGCGCGCCTGGCCTGCTGGCGCGCGGCCTGGCTGCGCGACCTCGGGCGGCCACACACGACCGAGGCCGCGCAGGCCAAGCTGGTGGCCAGCCAGCTGGCCAACCGCGCCGCCGACGACGCCGTGCAGATCCACGGCGGCGCCGGCTACACCACGGAGTTCCCCGTGGCCCGCTACTTCCGCGACGCGCGCATCACCGAGATCTACGAGGGCACCTCGGAGATCCAGAAGCTGGTCATCGCGCGCAGCCTGCTGGATCCGAGGTGAAGCCGCCCGTGACCAGCACCGCCGGCGCGGAGCTCGTGGCGCGGGTGCGCGCGGGCGAGGAGCTGGCCTGCGCGCGCCTCATGAGCCTGGCCGAGCGCGGCGACGCGCGCTTCGCCGCGCTGCACGACGGCTTCTTCCGCGACCTGGGGCGCGCGCGGCGGCTCGGGATCACGGGCCCGCCGGGCGCGGGCAAGAGCACGCTGGTCGAGGCGCTGGCGCTGCACTGGCGCGCGCAGGGCCGCACGCTGGGCATCGTGGCCGTGGACCCCACCTCGCCCTTCAGCGGCGGCGCGCTGCTGGGCGACCGCGTGCGCATGGGCCGTCTGGCGCTCGACAAGGGCGTCTTCATCCGCTCGATGGCCACGCGCGGCGTCTTCGGCGGCCTGGCGCGCGCCACGGACGACGTGGTGGACGTGCTGGACCTCGCCGGCCGCCACACGCTCATGATCGAGACGGTGGGCGTGGGCCAGAGCGAGGTGGACATCGCGCGCTCGGCCGACCTCACCGTGGTCGTGCTGCACCCGGGCGGCGGCGACACCATCCAGGCCATGAAGGCCGGGCTCATGGAGGTGGCCGACCTGTACCTGGTGAACAAGGCCGACCTGCCGGGCCTCGATCGCCTGGTGCAGCAGCTGCAGGACATCCTCGAGATGCGCGAGCTGCCGCCCGACCAGCGTCCGGCCATCCTGACCAGCTGCGCGACGGACGGGCGCGGCGTGGCGGAGCTGGCCGCGGCGCTGGACGCCCAGCTCGAGGCGCGCGCGCGGAGCGGGCTCCTGGCCCGGCGCCGCGCGGAGAACTTCGAGCGCCGCGTGCGCCGGCTGGTGGACGGGCGCCTGCGCCACGAGGTCTGGGAGGTCGAGGCGCTGGGCGCGCTGCTGGCCGAGCGCGTGGCCCAGGGCCTGCCGCAGGCGGCCTACGGCCTGTCCGACGAGATCCTCACCCTGTACCGCAACCGCCGTCCTCCGGAGTGCTGAGATGAGCCAGGTCCCCACGGGCACCGCCGCTCCGTCGCTGTTCGATCGCTGGCGCGAGGCCTACGCCAAGGCCGGCGAGCGCGAGGCGGCCTTCGAGACCGTGAGCAGCGCGCCGGTGAAGGCCATGGCCACGCCCGCGGACGTCGCCGGCACGGACTGGGAGCGCGAGGTCGGCTACCCGGGCCAGTTCCCCTACACGCGCGGCCCGTACGTGAGCATGTACCGCGGCAAGCTGTGGACCATGCGCCAATTCGCGGGCTTCGGCACGGCCAAGGACACCAACGCCCGCTACAAGTACCTGCTCGAGCACGGGCAGGACGGCCTCTCGGTGGCCTTCGACCTGCCCACCTTGATGGGCTACGACGGCGACCATCCGCGCGCGGCCGGCGAGGTGGGGCGCTGCGGCGTCGCGGTCTCCTCGCTCAAGGACATGGAGACGCTCTTCGACGGCATCGCGCTGCGCGACATCACCACGTCGATGACCATCAACTCGCCCGCCGCGATCATCTGGGCGATGTACCTCGTGACCGGGCAGAAGCAGGGCGCGAAGCTCGCGGACCTCGGCGGCACGACGCAGAACGACATCCTCAAGGAGTACATCGCGCAGAAGGAGTACATCTTCCCGCCGCAGCCGAGCATGCGGCTGGTGGTGGACACCATGGAGTTCGCGGCGCGCAACGTGCCCAAGTGGCACGCGATCTCGGTGTCGGGCTACCACATCCGCGAGGCGGGCAGCACGGCCGTGCAGGAGCTGGCCTTCACGCTGGCCGACGGCTTCGCCTACGTGGAGGCGGCCATGGAGCGCGGCCTCGCCGTGGACGACTTCGCGCCGCGGCTGTCGCACTTCTTCAACAGCCACGTGGACTTCTTCGAGGAGATCGCCAAGTTCCGCGCGGCGCGGCGCATCTACGCCAAGCGCATGCGCGACACCTACGGCGCGAAGAACCCGCGCAGCATGCAGCTGCGCTTCCACACGCAGACGGCCGGGTGCTCGCTCACCGCGCAGCAGCCGCTCAACAACATCGTGCGCACGACGTGGGAGGCGCTGGCCGGGGTGCTGGGCGGCACGCAGAGCCTGCACACCAACAGCATGGACGAGACGCTGGCGCTGCCCACCGAGCTGGCCGTCAAGGTCGCGCTGCGCACCCAGCAGCTGCTGGCCTACGAGAGCGGCGTCGCCAACACCATCGACCCGCTGGCCGGCAGCTGGTTCATCGAGGACCTCACGAACCAGATGGAGAAGGGCGCCGAGGAGATCTTCGCGCGCATCGCCGAGCTGGGCGGCGTCGTCGCGGCCCTGGAGAAGGGCTGGTTCCAGCGCGAGATCGGCAAGGCCGCCTACAAGTACCAGCGCGAGCTGGAGACGGGGCGGCAGGTCATCGTGGGCGTCAACAAGTTCGTGGAGGCCGACGAGGACGACCACGAGATCGAGGTGCTCAAGATCACCGAGGAGACCGAGCGCGAGTGCCTCGGCAACCTGGCCACGCTGCGCCGCACGCGCAGCGCCGCCAAGGTGAAGGAGGCGCTGGACCGCATCCGCACGGACGCGCGCGGCTCGGTGAACATGATGCCGGCCTTCATGCAGGGGGCCGAGGCCTACTGCACGCTGGGCGAGATGGTGGACGTGCTGCGCGAGGTCTTCGGCGCCTGGCGCGAGCCGGCGGTCTTCTGAGGCCTGCCCGAATCAAGGAGTATCGATGGACGAGCCCATCCGCGTGCTCATCGCCAAGCCCGGCCTCGACGGCCACGACCGCGGCGCCAAGGTCGTGGCCTCGGCGCTGCGCGACGCGGGCATGGAGGTCATCTACGGCGGCCTGCACCAGACGCCCGAGGCCATCGTCGAGATGGCCGTGCAGGAAGACGTCGAGGTCGTGGGCCTGTCGGTGCTGTCGGGCGCGCACATGCACCTGTTCCCGCGCGTGGTCGAGCTGCTGGCGCGCGCCGGCGCGGGGCACGTGCTGGTCACGGGCGGCGGCATCATCCCGGCCGAGGACATGGCCGAGCTCCAGCGCCGCGGCACCGGCCGGCTCTTCGGCCCGGGCGCCGGCCTGCGCGAGCTCGTGGACTACATCCGGGCGGAGATCTCCCGCCGGCGGACGGCGGCGAGGAGCAACTGACATGGCCATGCGCGAGCGCAAGACGACGCCCAGCCCCATGCCCGACCGCGAGATCCTCAACATCGACGGCGCCGCCGCCTTCCTGGGCGTCTCGGTGAAGACCTTCAGCAAGGTACTGCGCGAGGGCGACGTGCCCGGCCGCAAGGTGGGGCGCGAGTGGAAGTTCAGCCGTCAGGCGCTGATAGACTGGGTCTCCAGCCGCACCTCGCGCGACTTCCTGGACGCCGGGGACGCGCTGCTCGGCGAGGAGTCGCACGCACCGCGCCGCTCCGCGCAGCCTGCCGCGCGCGCCGGCGCCGGCCGCGGCGGCCGCAAGGCCAAGGGCGACGACGGCTACTCGGTGGACGAGCTGTGATGCCGACGACGCTCGAGACGGAGCTGACCGAAGAGCAGGAGATGCTCCGCGACACGGTGCGCGAGTTCGCCGAGAAGGAGCTGCTGCCGCAGGCCGTCGCCATCGACCGCGAGGCGCGCTTCCCGGTGGAGACCTTCCGCAAGATGGCCGAGCTGGGCCTGCTGGGCCTGCCCATCCCCTCCGAGTACGAGGGCGCAGGCGTGGACTCGGTGACCATGACGCTGGCCATCGAGGAGCTGGCGCGCTGCTGCGGCAGCACGGCGCTGGGCGTGGCCGCGCACACCTCGCTGTGCCTGTGGCCCATCTACACCTTCGGCAGCGAGGAGCAGCGCCGGCGCTGGGTGCCGGACCTCGCCTCGGGCCGCGTGCTGGGCGCCTTCGGCCTCACCGAGCCGGACGCCGGCAGCGACGCCGGCGGCACGCGCACCACGGCCGTGCGCAAGGGCGACGCCTACGTGCTGAACGGCGCCAAGGTCTTCATCACCAACGCCAACTACGCCGGCACCTTCGTGGTCACCGCGGTCACCGACCCGGGCCGCGGCACGCGCGGCATCAGCTCCTTCGTGGTCGAGCGCGACACGCCGGGCTTCTCCGTGCACGCGGGCGACGAGAAGCTGGGCATGCGCGGCAGCGACTGGGGCGAGCTCACCTTCCAGGACTGCAAGCTGCCCGCGGCCAACCTCCTGGGCGCCGAGGGCGAGGGCTTCAGCAACTTCATGCGCACGCTGGACGGCGGGCGCATCGGCATCGGCGCGCTGGCCGTCGGCCTGGCGCAGGGCGCCTTCGAGCGCTCGGTGCGCTTCGCGCAGGAGCGCACGGCCTTCGGCAAGCCCATCGCGGCGCAGCAGGCGGTGGCCTTCAAGCTGGCCGACATGGCCGTGCAGGTGGACGCCGCGCGGCTGCTCGTGCGCCGCGCCGCGCTGCGCCGCGACGCCGGCCGGCCCTTCACGCGCGAGGCCAGCGTGGCCAAGCTCTTCGCGTCCGAGGCCGCCATGAAGGTGACCTACGACGCCATCCAGGTGCACGGCGGCTACGGGTTCACGTGCGAGTACCACGTGGAGCGCATGTACCGCGACGCGAAGCTGTGCACCATCGGCGAGGGGACGAGCGAGATCCAGCGCCTCGTCATCAGCCGGGACATCCTCGAGACCGGTCCATGAGGACCGGAGAGACGAAACGGACATCGACGTGAGCGAAATGGACGTGGCGGCCGGCAAGCGGGATCTGCGGGAACTGGCGGCGCGCGGCGCGCTGCCCGAGCTGGAGGCGGCCTGGCTGGACGCCCTGGCCGATCCGCCCCCCGCCCAGCAATTCCTCGACGCGCTGGCGGCCATGCCCGACGGCCTGCGCGGCAGCGCGGCGGTCTCGCTGCTGCTGCTGCTGCTGGAGGCCTGCGAGAAGGCCAAGCGGCCGGGCGACGTGCTGCTCGTCGCGCGCACGCTCTATCCCTACCGTCAGCAGAAGGTGGACCTGCGCGCCAAGGTGCACGAGTCGCTCGCCGGCCTGTACGGCAAGGAGCCGTGGTTCGACCTGTTCCGCGAGCTCTCGGCGGTGGACTCGCCCAAGGGCGACCTGCTCGACGCGCTGGCGCGCTTCGACAAGCTGTGCCGCTATCTGCCCGGCGCCGTGGTCTATCACCGCAGCGGCTGGGGCGAGGGGCTCGTGGCCGACCACGACCTCGCCCAGCGCGGCCTGCACGTGGAGTTCCGGCAGGACAAGAGCCGGCGCTTCATGCCCTTCACCACCGCGCTCGACGTGCTCGCCGTGCTCGACCGCGACGACCTGCGCGCGCGCCTGCTGGTGGACCTGCCGGCCCTGCGCCAGCAGGCGGAGGAGCGTCCCGAGACGCTCATCCACGCCGTCTGCCGCCTGCACAAGGGCCGCGCCGGCGTGAGGGAGATCCGCCAGTACCTCGAGGGCCCGGTGGTCGAGGAGAAGTCCTGGGCCAGCTGGTGGAAGAAGGCCAAGGTGGCCGCCGCGCGCGATCCCTACCTGGCCGTCGACAACCCGGCCCGGCCGGTGTTCATCCTGCGCCAGCGCGCGCTGACGCCGGTGGACGAGCTGCGCGGCGCGATCGAGCGCGCGCCGACGCTGGTCGCGGTGCTGCCCATCGCGCGCGGGCCGCTCTCGCTGGATCCGACGCCGGAGGTCAAGGCGCTGATCCTCGCGCGCCTGCAGGCGGGCCTGGACGCGCCGGCGCCCGTCGTGCTGCCGCGCGCCGGGGCTTCGGGGCCGGCCAGCGCCGCCGAGACGCAGCGGCTGCACGCCGCGGCGCGCGTCGAGGCCACGCTGCTGCTCGTGCGCCACGGAGCCCTGCCGCGCGAGCGCGCCGCCGCCGTCGTGGACGAGGCCGTCAAGGCCTCGAGCTTCGCCGCGCTGGCGGACGCGCTGCCCGACGCGGGCCTGCGCCGCGACGCGCTGGAGGCCTTCGTCGCCGCGCGTCCGCAGCTGTGGAGCGACGCCCTGCTGCCCGAGCTGGCCGAGCTCTCGCCGCAGGTGCTGGACGCCGTGGCCGACCGCCTGCTCGCCGCCGGCCGCGGCGACGCCCTGGCCAACCGCTTCCACATCTTCCTGCTCACGCCCAGCCGCTCGCCGCACGTGGTCATGCGCCTCGCCAAGCGCTGGGAGGCGGGCATGTTCGAGAACATCGAGGGCGCGCCCGAGCTGGACGACGTGGCCATGGGTCTGCTGCACCTGGCCGAGACCCAGGCGCCGCGCGCCGCGCGCGGCGACAAGCCGGCCAAGGAGGTCATGCGCCAGCTCGAGGAGCTGATGCTGGCGCCGAAGACCGGCATCCTCAAGACCTTCTCGCTGCACGGCGCGCGCGGCGACCTGGCCGCGGCGCTGGGCGTGATCGCCCGCTGCAAGCCCATGCCCGACAACGTCGTGGCCGGCCTGCACGCGCACCTCGACGAGCGCTTCCCCGACCTGCGCCCCAAGGACGAGACGCCCTTCTGGGAGCGCGGCGGCATCTGGTGCACGCGCGCCGGCATCGCGCGGCGGCGCGAGGAGTATCGCGTGCTCATCCACGAGAAGATCCCGGCCAACAGCGCCGACATCGGCCGCGCCGCCGCCTACGGCGACCTGTCCGAGAACTTCGAGTGGGCCGCCGCCATCGAGCAGCAGCGCCAGCTCACCGAGAAGGCCGCCGCGATGGAGGCCGAGCTCAAGCTGGCGCAGGCCATCGAGGACGCGCACGTCGAGGCCGGCCTCGTGGCGCCGGGCACGCGCGTCACCTTCGAGCAGGACGGCAAGCGGCAGACCGTCACCGTGCTGGGCCCGTGGGACGTGGGCGAGAGCTTCATCAGCTACCGCGCGCCCCTGGCGGCGGGCATGCTGGGCAGCAAGGCCGGCGACACGGTGCAGGTCGAGCTGCCCGGCGGGCAGGCCACGGTGAAGGTGCTGGAGGTCGAACCGGCGCTCTGAGGTCGCCCCCGGGCGTTGCTAAGGTACGCGCATGCCCGTGCGCTCCCGAGAGACGCCGTGAGCGACACCTCGCCCCCGGAACCAACCTCCGGCCCCGAGCTGCCTGCCTCCGCCGGTCCGTCGGATGCGGAGATCCGCGCCGCCGCCGCCGTCGCCGGCGGCCATCGCGTGAGCGTCCCCGGGCCGCAGCCCGACCTGCCCGCCGCGAGCGCCGAGCGCGGTCGCTCGCCCGCGCGCCCGCGCGCCGACTTCTGGGAGGTGCTCTACAAGCGCCGCACGACGCGCCGCTTCGACGCCGCGCGCCCCGTGCCGCGCGAGCTGGTGCTCGAGCTGCTGGATGCCGCGCTCATCGCGCCCACCAGCTGCAACCTGCAGATGTGGGACTTCGTGGTGGTGGACGAGCCCGCCCAGCGCGAGAAGCTCGGGCGCCTCTCGCTGCAGGTGCTCACCACGCCCGTCTCCATCTTCGTGTCCTACGGCAAGGAGTTCAGCGAGGAGGGCCACGCCAACGTGCAGAGCGCGGCGGCCGCGCTCATGAACATGTCGCTCGCGGCGCACGTGCTCGGCCTGGGCACCTTCTGGATCAACCAGTTGGGCCCGCGCGAGGAGGTGGGGCGCATCCTCGGGCTGCCGCCCGACCGCGAGGTGGTGGCGGCCCTGGCGGTGGGCTGGCCCAGGGTGTACCCGAGCGTGCCGCCGCGGCGCCGTGCCTTCGAGCACGTGGTGCACTGGAACCACTTCGGCGGCCGCCCGATCCCCAGCAGCCCGCGACCCGCGGACTGGACCCTCGACCTCATCCGCGACTACCAGCACGCGCGCGTCCTGAACGGCAACCGCTACAACAAGCCCCGGCCGTGGGACCTCGACGCGGCTCTGGCCGCCGCGAGCAGGCTCGCGCCGCGCAACGACGACGCCACGCCGGGCGACGACGCGCCGCGCTGGCTGGACGTGCTGCCCGTGCACGGCGTGTTCACCTCGGCCATGGCGCGCCAGCACCGCGACCATCGCTGGGCCGTGCTGGAGCTCTCCGCCGACGTCGCGCAGTTCGCAGCGAAGCGCTGCCCGTCGCAGGTGCGCTGCGAGGCGCTGGTGTGGGATCCGGCCCGCCCGGATGCGCTGCCGGCCGGCGCCTTCGCGTGCATCACGCTCATCCACCGGCTCGAGGCGCTGCCGCCCACCGAGCGGCCGGCGCTGCTGGCGGCGCTGGCGCGCGCGCTCGCGCCCGGCGGCCGGCTGCTGCTGCAGCACGTCTCGTCGCGCAGCTGGCACGCGCTGGCGCAGTGGCTGCACGCGCGCCGCGGCGGGCCGGGCGGCGTCGAGTACGTGCTGGCGCCCGACCCCAACCTCGGCCCGTGGGAGGCGCTGGACCCGCGCGAGGTGGACCGGCTGCTGCGCGACGCGGGCCTGCGCGCGCTGTCCGTCGAGCACCTGGAGACGGCGCCCACCCGCGCCGAGACCGACCACCGCACGCGCAACATGCGCGGCGCGCGGCGCGGCCTGATGCGCGCGGCGGCCGCGGCGGGACGCGGGCTGGGGGCGCTCCCTGGCCTGGCCCGGCTGTGGGGCCGCGAGCGGCTCGTCATCGCCGCGCGCGCGGCGGACGGCCCGGCGCGCTGAGCGGCCGCGGGCCGGTCAGATCGCCGCGGTCGCGGGCGCCATGAGCCGCGCACACAGCGCCAGCAGCTCGGCGCGCCGCACGGGCTTGGACGCGTACTCGTCGCAGCCGGCGCGCAGGCACTCGGTGCGGTCGCCGGGCATGGAGTTGGCCGTGAGCGCCACGATGGGGCGCACGTAGCCCGACTCGCGCAGCCGGCGCGTGGCCTGCAGGCCATCCAGCTCGGGCATGTGCAGGTCCATGAGCAGCAGCGCGAAGGGTCGGCCGGCCGCTTCCGCCGCCTGGGCCTGGTTCAGCGCGTCGAGCCCGGTGTCCACGACCACCACCTCGGCACCCGCGCGGCGCAGCATGGTGGAGATGACCAGCGCGCTGTCGCGCGTGTCCTCGGCCAGCAGGATGCGGCCGGACAGGCGCAGCCGGTCGTCCGGCTCGAGGCGCGCGCTGCGCGGCGGCGGCGTGTCCTCGTCGACCATGGCCACGCCCGCGAGCGAGCCGGTGGGCACGCGCAGGGTGAAGGTGCTGCCCTGCAGCGGCACCGAGGCCACCTGCACGTCGCCGCCCAGCATGCGCGCGAGGCGGCGCGAGATGACCAGCCCCAGTCCCGTGCCGCCGAAGCGGCGCGTGGTGGAGGTGTCGGCCTGCTCGAAGGGCTGGAACAAGCGCTCCACCTGCGCCGGCGTGAGGCCGATGCCCGAGTCCTGCACCACGAAGTCCAGGGCGGGCGAGGGCCCGTCGGGCTTGGTGGCGAGGCAGGCCAGCAGGCGCACGTCGCCCTTCTCGGTGAACTTGAGGGCGTTGCCGCACAAGTTGAGCAGGATCTGGCGCACGCGCGTGGGGTCGGTGCGGATGGTGGCCGGCAGCGGGCCCTCCTGCCGAACCTCGAAGCGCAGGCCCTTCTCCACCGCGCGGGCGCGCAGCATGTCGCCCACCTCGTGCAGCAGCGCCACGGGCGAGCACTCCAGCGACTCCACCGTCATGCGCCCGGCCTCGATGCGCGAGAGGTCGAGGATGGCGTTGAGCACCGCCATGAGGTGCGCGCCATTGCGGCGCACCGTCTGCACGTACTGGGCCAGGTCGGCCGGCTCGAGCCCCGGGTCCATGAGCAGGTCGGCGTAGCCCAGCATGGCCGTGAGCGGCGTGCGGATCTCGTGGCTCATGTTCGCCAGGAACTCCGACTTGGCGCGCGCGGCGTCCTGGGCCTTGTCCTTGGCGGCGCGCAGCTCGGCGGTGCGCGCCTCGACCAGGCGCTCCAGCTCCTCGCGGCGCACGTCGGCCTGGCGCTGCAGCTCGCGCTTGCGCGCCAGCGTGCCCGCCAGCTGGCGGACCTCGACGGGGTCGAAGGGCTTCTTCAGGATGAGCAGCGCGTCGGTGGCGCCGAGCACGCGGCGGATCTCGTCGTGCGAGTGGTCGCTGAAGGCGGTGCAGATCACGATCTGCAGCCCGGGGTCCGCGGCCCACAGCTCCTGGCAGGTGCGCAGGCCGTCCCAGCCGGGCGGCATGCGCATGTCCACGAAGGCCACGGAGTAGGGCGCGCCGCCGGCGACCGCCTGGCGCGCGAGCCGCAGGCCCTCCTCGCCCTGGCTGGCGCACTCGACGTCGTAGTCCGGCGCCAGCGCGGCGACCGCGCTCTGCTCGCCGAAGAGCGCCGCGCGCGCGGCGGCCAGCGGGGCGGGTGCGCGGTCGGGGCGCAGGATCTTGCGGAAGTCCTCGTGGATCGCGGCGTTGTCGTCCACGACCAGGATGCGGATGGCGGCGCTCATGCCACGGGCCCTCCGGCGGACCCGGCGACGGGCAGCTCGAGCACGAAGGTCGCGCCCGTGCCCGGCCCGTCGCTGTGGGCCTGCAGCGTGCCGCCCAGCTCGCGCGCGGCGTTCGCGGCGGCGTGCAGGCCGATGCCGTGCCCGTCGCGCTTGGTGGTGAAATGCTGCTGGAAGATGCGCAGCAGGTGCTCCTTCGCGATGCCGAGGCCGTTGTCCACGACCTCCACCCGCACGTGGTCGGCGCGACGCGCCACGCGCACCACCAGCCGGCGCGCGTCCACCGGCATCTCGTGCAGGGCCTGGCGCGCGTTGCGCAGCAGGTTGACCAGCACCTCGAGCAGGCGGTGGCGGGGCAGGAGCAGCTCGGGCACGGGGGCGTAGTCGCGGCGCACCTCGACCGGCAGGCCGTCCTCGCTCAGCTTGAGCGCGCAGTCCACCTGGCGCGCGAGGTCCACGCGCTCGGCCGGCTCCACGGCGCCGACGTTGTCGGCCTGCGCGCGCACCAGCGCGGACACGTGCTCGAGGCCGTCGGCCAGGTGGCCGGACTCGGCCAGCAGCGCCGCGTGCTGCTCGCGGCCGTGGCGCGCCAGCTCGAGCAGGAAGGCGGGCAGGTGCCGGCCGCGCGGGTCCTCCGTGATCCAGCGCGAGAGGTCGTGCTCGTGGCCGGCCAGCATGGACTCGAGGCGCGCGAGGTCGGCCAGCGCGCCCTCGGCCATGCCGCGCCGCAGCTCGACGGCCGAGACGTTGACCGAGTTGAGCACGTTGCCCACGTTGTGCAGCACCGCGCGCGCCACCTCGGAGCGGCCCGCCAGGCGCGCGGTCTCCACCAGCTCGGCGCGCGAGGTCTCCAGCTTGGACACCATCGAGTCGAACTCGCGCGCCAGGGTGCCCAGCTCGTCCTGGCGCTTGCTGCCCACGCGCGAGGACAGGTCGTCGCTGTGCCCGACGCGCAACGCGTGGGCGGTGAGGTCCGTGAGCGGCCGGATGACCGTGCGCTGCAGCATGAAGGCCACGGCTGCCAGCGTCAGAGCCGCCGCGGTGAGCAGCGAGACCAGCGCGAAGCGCAGCACGTCCGCGCCGCGGCGCGTGATCTCGCGCTGCCACTCGATGCGCAGCAGCAGCGCCGGGCGGCCCAGCATGTCGGGCAGCACGGACCAGGCGTGCATCACGTGCTCGTTGACCGGGGTCTGCACCTCGAGAAGCCCGGCCGCCAGCTGCGCCAGGGCCTCGCGGTCCGGCGCGCCCCCGGGCGCGTCGATGTCCTCCACGATGAAGGGCACGCGCGTCTGGTCGACGAGGCCGGCGATGTGCCGCTCGTCGAGGAAGCGGCCCATGATGATCCAGCCGTCGGGCGCGAGCTGCTGCAGCGAATCGGTCACCGGCCACGAGCTGACGATCATGGGCCCGCGCGAGGAGCGCAGCAGGCCGCTCACCGGCTTGGCGACGTCGTGCGAGGCCAGCAGCGGGTCGTCCAGCGGCATCGTGCCGGCCGGGAACTCCGCCACGTCCACCGTCGCGTAGTCCTGCGCGGGGTCGCGCGCCTCGCCGAACAGCACGCGGCCGTCGGAGGTCACCAGCCAGGCGAGGTCGAAGTTGCCGTTCGAGAAGGTCTCGAGGATCAGGTTCTCGCGCACGAACTCCTGGTTGCCGTCCTGCAGGAAGTGGTACGTGTCGTCCCACGCCGCCCAGTCGTGGCAGAAGTGCTCGAGCGTCTGCACGTCCTTGTCGATGGCGTGCACGGCGCGCGCCAGGTTGCGCGAGGTGGTGGCGCGCTCGAGGTCGTCGAAGCCGGGGCGCAGGATGAGCTGCTGCACGGCCACGACGACGCTGCCGTAGAGCAGCACGATGGCGGCGAGGCCGAGCAGGATCCTCGAGCGCAACGACACGGACTGTCTCCGATGACGGGACGTGAGGGTTCCTTCATCGGTTGATGCCCGTCGCCGGCTTGACGACGATCAGCCGCCGGTCGAAGACGTGCCTCGGAGCCGGGGCGCCCCAGCTCAGGGGGCCGGCGCGAGCGTGAGCCGCAGGCTCTGCAGGCCGGCGTGCGCCGGCAGATCGGCCCGCAGCGTCGCGGGCCGCGGCTCGCCGAAGCGCGCGGGGAGCGTCCGGAGGCGCAGCTCCACCGCCTGGGCGAAGAGCACGGTGCCCGCGGCGTCCAGCCCCTCGATCAGGGCCGTCCGCTCGCTGGGCAGCACGGGGTGGGGCAGCTCGAAGTGAGCCGCCAGCAGCCAGCCGCCGGGCTGCGGCTGGACGTCGAGGGCGAGGACGCGCACGTCGGGCGCGGCGCGCAGCTCGAGGCCCGGCTCGCCGGGCGCGGCCGGAGCGGGACTCAGCGCGCCGCAGCCGGTGGCGAGCAGCAGGGCGGAGGCGAGCAGGGCGGTTCGCAAGGCAGGCACCTCGGAGGAGCCCCAGCCTAGCCCGCCGGCGGCGGCCGTGACGGCGGGCGGCCATTCCCTTGGGCGCAGGCGTCCGGGAGGCCGAAGAGGGACCCGATGTACCCCACGGCTGCCCGCGTCGTCCCGCTGCTCCTGCTCGGGGCCTGCGCCCTGCCGCCGGCGGCGCCGGCCGAGGAGGGGGACGCGCCCCCGGCTCCCGCCGCGCCGCAGGATCAGCCGGGTGCGACCGCGACGACCGACCCCGCGCAGGTCGAGGAGTCGGCGCAGATCGAGGAGTCGGCGGAGGCGCAGGCCGAGGACGAGGAGCCCGACGCCAACCTCACCGGCGACTGGGGCGGCCTGCGTCCCTGGCTCGAGGAGCAGGGCCTGCAGATCGAGCTGTCCGCCACCAGCGACGTGGCCCAGGTCGTGCACGGCGGCGCGCACCGCGGCCAGACCACGCAGGTGCTGTGGGACGCGGCCGCGACGGCAGACCTCGACCGCCTGATCGGCTGGCGGGGCGCGTCGGCCTACCTCGAGTGGTGGACGCGGCCGGGCCCGCTGCTGAACGACGACGTGGGCGACTGGCAGGGCACGTCCAACATCGACACCCCGCATCGCAGCGAGCTGTACGAGGCCTGGCTCGAGGCGTGGCCCGCGCCTGACGTGCTGCGCGTGAAGCTCGGCAAGCTGGACGTCTTCGACGACTTCGCCGTGGTCGAGTCGGCCGCCGACTTCCTCAACAACGGCATGGCCTACAGCCCGACGCTCTCGCCCATGCCCAGCTACCCCGACTCGGCCTACGGCGGCCTGCTCTTCGGCTACCCCGCGCAGGCCACGTGGGTGGGCGCGGGCGTCTTCGACGGCTCGGCCCAGCAGGGCGTGAAGACCGGCACGCATGGCGCGTCCACGCTCTTCGGCTCGCCCTCCGACCTCTTCATGGTGGGCGAGGTGGGCCACTCCTGGCCGCGCGAGGGCGGCGCGCTCGCGGGCCGCGCCGCGCTGGGCGCCTGGCGCCACTCGGGCGACTACCAGCGCTTCGAGGGCGGTGGCCAGGAGGGCGTGGCCGGCGCCTACGCGATCTTCGAGCAGGAGCTGTGGGCCGAGGAGCCCGAGCAGGCCGACGACGTGCAGGGCCTGACCTTCTTCGTGCAGCTCGCGACCACGGACAAGAAGGTGATCGAGGTGGCGCGCGCCGTCGCCGCCGGCGTGCAGTGGGTGGGCCCGCTGGCCGAGCGCGACGAGGACATCCTGGGCCTCGGCGCCACGCGCGCCGACTTCAGCGACGAGCCCGGCGCCGGCTTCACGCGCGACCACGAGCTGGCGCTCGAGACCTTCTACCGCTGGCAGGCCACGCCCTGGCTGGCCATCCAGCCCGACGTGCAGTACGTGCTCGACCCGGGCGGCGACGCGGCGCTGGACGACGCGCTCGTGGTCACGCTGAGGTTCGAGGCGACGCTGTAGGCAGCGTGCCGGGGAGCCCGTTGAAGAAGTGCTTCGATGCCGGCGCGAAAGATCCGCTGTCCGGCGCGAATGACTTCTTCAATGGGCTCCTTAGATCGTGACGCCGAACACGCCCTTGAGGGCGAGCCCGGCGACGATGGACAGCACGAAGAAGACGCCGAGGATGCCGGCCTCGCCGCCGGGCATCCAGCCGAGGTCGCGCGTCGGGTAGGTGACCTGGACGCTCGACAGCTTGCTGGTGGAAGGCAGGCCCGGCTCGGCGGGGTAGAGCACGCCCTCCCAGCTCTTGGTGCGCATCACGGGCATGCGGCCGGGCGCGCCGCCGACCTGCAGCGCCTTGGTGACGACCTCGTCGCCGGCGTGGATGCGCAGCTCGTGCTCGCCGGGCTGGTCGAGGCGCACGCGCCACGCGATGTGGCCGTCGGGCGTGCGCACCTGGCTCTGCAGCGTGACGCCCGGCGGCGTCTCGAGGCGCACGTCGGTGGCGGGCATGACGGGCCGCCCGTCCGCGCCGGTGTCCACGGTGGCCTTGACGATCTGCACGCTGCCCGGCGGCAGCGGCGCGTAGGCATAGGTGGCCACGAGCTGCGCCAGGATGGCCACCATGGGCACGAGCATGACCACCATCGGCAGCATGTTGTGCGCGATGTAGACCACGTTCTTCAGCAGCACCTTGCCGGTGGCGATCAGCACGCCCAGCAGGTCGTCCTGGAACAGGCGCACCTCGAACAGGTGCACCTTGATCTCGTTCTTCACCTTCGCGATGGCCTTCTGGTTGCTGAAGCGCTTGATGACCAGCAGCGCGAGGATGCCGCCCAGCACGGACCAGAGCAGCACGTCCACCCAGGCGGACCAGGTCCGCTGCGCGCCGAAGGGCGCGAGGATGGTGCCGAAGATGGCCGAGGTGATGCGGTTGAAGAAGCTCATCGCGGCGGGGCGGGCCTAGCTGATGTAGCCGAGCCCGCGCAGCTTGTTCTTGATGTCCTCGTCGCTCTCCGCGTCCTCGAAGTGCTGCAGCTCCTTCTCGAGGATGTGCGTGATGAACTCCTCCACGGTGGCGTAGCCGGCCGTGTCGGACACCTTCTTCAGGCGCGCGAGCAGGTCCTTGTCGAGCTTGATCTTGGGGCCGCCGAACATGGCAGGGTCCTCCGTGGGTTCAGTCGTTGAGGAAGGGCTTGCCGATCATGCCATCGGCGGGCGCCACGCCGAACTCCCGCAGCAGCGTGGCGGTGACGTCGGTGAGGTCGTGACCCGCGGCGGGCAGCTTGCGGTTCACCAGCAGCACGCCGGGCACGACCTCCGGGTCCATGAGGTGGTTGCCCGTGAAGCCGTGGGTGTTGTCCTCGATGAGATCCTCGGTGATCTCGCCCAGCGTGCTCGCGTCCGAGCAGCCGTAGCCGGCGTCATAGCCGACGATGAGGTCGGGCCCCTCGGCGCGGCGCTCGGCCGAGTAGATGTCCTGCGCGCGGAAGACGCGGCGCACCGGGGCGCGGCCCCCCTGCGGATCTCGCCACGCGAGCAGCTTCTGCGAGATCTCGGCCATGAGCGCGTCGGCCTGCGCCGGCGGCACGCTGCCCTGGCCCTCGCGGCCGGCGAGGTTGAGGTACAGGCTGTTGAAGCCGAGGCCGTAGGCGCGCGTGCGGCTCCAGTCCACGTCGTCGAGCATCGGCGCCGTGTCGCCGGGGTGCGCCGCGGCGTCGAAGGACGGATCCGGGTGGGGCGAGATGTGGCCCGTGCGCGCGTCGCCCTCGAGCACGAGGTAGCCCGCGTCGCGCAGCCAGGCGTTCAGGTGGAACTGGCGCGTCTGCGCCTGGAAGCCATGGTCGCTCATCACGACGAGCAGCGCGTCCGGCGGGAGCGCGGCGCGCACCTTGCCCAGCAGGCGGTCGGTGTTGCGGTAGTGGCCCTCGATGTCCTGCGCGTGCTTCGGCGACACGGCCGGATCGTAGCCCGGATGCTGCGGCGCGTCGGGGTTCTTGGGGTCGCCGTGGCGCCACTCCATGTGGCACTGCAGGTCGATGTCCGAGAGGTACATGAACGTGCAGTGGCCGGGGCCGAAGCGCGCCAGCGCCTCGTCCAGCATGCGCTCGGCCTCGCCGTGCACGATCGCGATCTGCCTCTCGTAGTCGTCGTCGTCGAAGAGGCCGTCCTTGAGGGCGTTGATCTCCTCGGGGAAGCCCTGGGTCCAGTAGAAGCCGATGCGCTCGCACAGCTCCTCGGCGGCGTCGTCGGGCGTGGCCACCGGCGTGGCCGGCGCGGACGGGTCGATGTTCACCGGCGAGGCGTAGACCGTCAGCTTCGGACGCACCTCCTTGGCGTAGAAGCGCACGATGCCCGTCATCGACATGAGGCCCAGCGGCGCGGGATCGAACGTCACCTGCAACCAGTCGCTCCACTCGCCCTCGCGCAGCACGCACTCGGAGTCGCCGGCCTGGATCCAGACCGTCTCCTCCTGCGGGTCCACGTGGAAGTCGACGGGCACGGTGAGGTACTGGTCCTCGCGCGGCAGCACGCCGGGCTTGAGGTGCAGGAAGTCGGGCGGGCCGTGCAGCACGGAGTGCGCGGTGTCCTTCACGCCGTCGAGGTCGGTGTCCTCCACCGCGAGGTTCGCGACGTCGGCCTTGAGGCCCTGGCCGGTGAAGAACTGGTCATCCACGAACCAGGTGAACTTGCCGGCCTCGCCGCGCAGGTCGGGCGTGCCCATGCCGGACAGCGTGAGCGCCTTGCTGGCTGGCACGGGGTAGTTGCCCGGCATGCGGTACACCTGCACGTCCACGCCGGCGTCGTGCAGCAGGTCCCAGAAGGGCGTGCCGCCGCGCGCGTTGACGGGGTCCTCGCCGCCCAGCGGCAGGATCCAGCCGAAGAGGTTCAGGTAGGAGGGCGAGTCGTCCGTGGGCGGCAGCGTGCCCGAGAACTGCGGCGTGTAGTTGCGCGGGTTGCGATGGATGAAGTCGTAGATGCCGTGGCCGCCGGGATCGCGGCCGGTCACGAAGGTGGACCAGGCCACCGGGCTCTGCGGCGGGTTGGCCGTGCCGAGCGGCTGGAAGGTGCCCTCCGCGGCCAGCGCCTTGAAGTGCGGCATCTGCCCCGAGTCCATGAGGCGCTGCAGGATGACCGGGTCCATGCCGTCGATGCCCAGAACGAAGACCGAGCGCTGCGTGGCGGGGGGATCGGCGACCGCCGGATCGGCGGCCGCGGGCAGCAGCACCGCGGCCAGCAGCGCGGCGAGCCGCATCACGGCGTGCCCTCGGGCGCGCGCACCGCGGCCGGCTGGCGCGCCCCGCCCGGGGCGTCCGCGTGCACCAGCGCGCCCGGGGCCGCGCCGCTCTGGTTGAGCGTGCGCGGATCGAGCGGCCCGCGCACGGCGCCCTCGGGCTGTCCCTGCGCGGGGAAGATGGGCTTGCCCTGCATGTAGGCCGGCACGGCCTGGCCGAACAGGGTCAGCACCGAGGGCGCGATGTCCAGGATGTTGGGCGCCTCGGCCGTGATGGCCATGTTGGCGAAGAACACGCCCGGCACGATGCGCGGGTCCACGCAGTGGTCGCCCGACCAGCTCTTGGTGTTGTCGGAGAAGGTCTCCTTGGGCACGGCACCCGTCGCGCAGTCCCAGCTGTTCCGGTAGCCGCCGTCGTATCCGACGATGAGGTCCGGCGCGTCGAGGCGGTAGGGGCCGTCGAAGAAGTCGGCGGCGGCGAAGACGTCCAGGATGCAGCGCTTGCCGGTCTGCGGGTCCTTGAGCGCCTTGAGCTTGGCGATGAGCTCGTCCTTGAGGGCGCGGTACTCGGCGCCCTCGGCCACGATGCCCGAGGCCTCGCGCCCCTTGCGGTTGATGAACAGCCCGGTGAGCCCCAGCGAGAAGGCCTTCGTGCGGCTCCAGTCCACCGCCTCGAACCAGTCACCGCTGGTCTCCTTGCCCTCGCGCAGGAACAGGTAGCCCTCCTGGCGCAGCCAGGCGTTCAGGTTCACGCCGCGGCGGAAGTTCGTGAAGCCGTGGTCGGACATGACCACGAAGCACGTGGCCGGGTCCTCGACCACGTCGTCCCACACGCGCCCGAGCAGCTCGTCCATGCGGCGGTACACGCGCTCGATGGCGTCGCGCCACTGCGTGGCCTCCTTGCCCGCGTTGGCCGGGTGGCCGGGGTCGAGGTAGCGGTAGAACATGTGCTGCACGCGGTCGGTCGTGTCGAAGACCGTGCACACCAGGCCCTTGCGGGTCTTCAGCAGCGCCTCCTCGAACATGCGCACGCGCTCGTCGGCGATGAGCAGCGCCTGCTCGAAGAAGGCCTTCTCGTCGATGACCCGCTCGTTGAGCGCCCAGGTGTCCTCGGCCAGGCCCAGCGTCGCGAACTTGCCCAGCTTCTTGGCCAGGTAGATGGCGTACACGCCCGGGTGGCTGATGGGCATCGCCGGGTTCTCCGGATCGATGTGGATGGGGGTCATGTACAGGTTGAACTCGGGCTCGACCTGCGTGATGTAGAAGCGCGCGATGCCCTGCACCTTCACGCCGAGGCCGGCCTTGAAGGTCAAGGTGATCCACTCGCTGTACTTGGCCAGCTCGAGGTGGAAGGGCTCGCAGCCGTCGATCTCGAAGCGCGCGCCCCGGCGGTCCTCGTCCTCGATGATCGTGAACGGGATGGTCAGGGCCGGCGCGCCCTTCTGCATGGAGTTGGGCGGGCCCATGATGCGGCTGCGGATGTGGCCCTGCTTGTTGCGGCGCAGCACGGTCTGCTCGCCGCCGGTGAAGGCCGCGTGCCCGTCCTTGCTCTCGGTGCTGAAGAAGCCGAAGGTGCCCTGGCTGCCCAGCATGTCCGGCACGCACATGCCCGAGAGCAGATGGCCCTTGAAGGGCACGGGCGGGAAGGTGATGGGCACGCGCTGGATCGTGCTGCGGATGTTCTTCTCGCCCAGCAGCTTCCAGAAGGCCTGGCTCTTCTGCAGCAGCTTGATCTTCGGCTTCTCCAGCGGGATCACGTACTTCCCGATGTTGAGCACGCGCTTGGCGTTGCCGATGTCCGTGCTGGACAGCATCGGCATGTAGGTGCACGGGTCGCGCGTGAGGAAGTCGTAGATCGCGTGCCGGCTCGGATCGACGCCCGTGGTGAAGCTGCTCCACGCCACGGGCGACATGCTCGGGTAGCTGGTCTGCAGCGGCCGGAAGACGCCCTTCTCGGCCAGCCGCTTGAAGTGCGGCAGCTTGCCCTCCTGCATCAGCCGCGTGGCGATGCCGGGGTCCATGCCGTCGAGCCCGAGGATGACCACGCGCTTCACCCGCGCGCGCTTGAACGGGTTGCCCGTGACCAGCAGCCGCCACAGCAGGCGCAGCGGGAAGATGAGGATCGTCCCGAAGGCGATGAAGATGGTGGAGACGATGACCAGCGCCGAGCCGGCGAAGGCGATGCCCGCCCCCGGCCCGATGTAGGCCAGCGCCGGACGCGCCGCCAGCAGCGTCCAGACCGCGACCAGCGCCGCGATTCTTGCCCTGCGCGCGCCGGCCGTGCTCACAGCCATCTCCTCAGTCGATGAACTTCAGCGCCTTGAGCCGGCCGCGGATGGCCTGCTCCTCGGCCTCGGGGATGTCCTCGTGCGGCGCCGCCGGGATGAGGCCCTTGAGCTCGAGATAGCGCACGATCTTGTCGGTCGACTGGTCGATGCTCTCGTGCTCGCTGTCGATGGTGATCTCGGCGTGCTCGGGGGCCTCGTAGGGGTCGTCGACGCCGGTGAAGCCCTTGATCTCACCGGCCATGGCCTTCTTGTAGAGCCCCTTCACGTCGCGCTCGGCGAGCGCGTCGAGCGAGCAGGTACAGAAGACCTCCACGAAGCCCTTGTGCAGGGCCCGAACCTCGTCGCGCACGGCCTTGTAGGGCGAGATGGCGGCCGCCATGCAGACGGTGTTGTTGCGCGCCAGCAGGCTGGCCACGAAGCCGATGCGGCGGATGTTCGTGTCGCGGTCCTCCTTGGAGAAGCCCAGGCCCTTGCTGAGGTTGGTGCGGATGACGTCGCCGTCCAGCAGCTCGACGTTCATGCCGCGCGTGACCAGGATCTTCTGCACGCGCTTGGCCAGCGTCGTCTTGCCCGCGCCCGAGAGACCGGTGAACCAGAGAGTGAAGCCCTTGTTGGCCATGATGTTCCGTGGGGGAGTCAGGAGGGGAAGGATGAAGACGTGGCGGATGGGCCGCGCGTGAGGCCCGGCCTCACTTGACCTTGGCTTCGAGGAACGGCACCTCGAAGACCTTCTCGTGCATGATCGGGCCGTGCCCGAAGTAGCCCTGCTCGCCGAACAGCTCGCCGTGGTCGGCGGTGACGGTGATGAAGGTGTCCTTGGGCACGATGTCGTACAGCTTGGGGAAGACCACGCTGTCGAGGTACTTGACGGTGTTGATCTGCCGCTGCCGCAGCTCGTCCAGCTTGTCCTGGTCGAAGAACTTGGGCGCGTCCTCGTCCTTGATGAGCTTGCCGCCCACGACCTGGCTGTCGAGGTGCTTGAAGACGCCGTGGATGCCGCTGATGCGCGGCCAGCTCTTGGGGTCCTCGTCGGGCAGGGCGAAGGGGTAGTGCGTCTCGCCCACGTTGAGCATGTAGAAGCTGGGCCGCTCGTCGCTGAACTTCAGGGTGTCCAGCATCTTGAGCATGTCGTTGTGCTTCTCCATGAGCTGGAAGCTGTCGAAGCTGCGGTTGACGCCAGTCTTGCTGTTGAGCACCGGCAGCGACACGCGCGCGTGGGTGAAGTAGCCCAGCTCGTTGCGCAGGTACTCGGGCATCCACAGGCTGGGGACGAGCTTGCCGAACTCCATGCCGTCGGTGCCGAAGCGCGTGTTGTAGTTGAGGAAGTCCTCCTTGTAGTACTCGGAGGCGAAGACGTTCTCCGGGCTGTGGTGCGGCAGCAGCCCCATGAGCAGGTTGTAGTGCGACGGGCCCGTCCAGCTGGCGTAGCTCCAGCGCCGCTGCACCTGGCCGCCGGTGATCTTCGTGATGTTCCTCGGCTCGGCCGCCATGAACGAGTCGTAGCGGCACGAGTCGAGGGTGATCACGATGTAGTTGTTCTTGGCCTTGGCCGGCGGCCGCGTCGCGCCGGGGCGCGGCAGCGGCTTGGGGGCGGCCTTGGGCGGCGGCGCGGGCTTCTTGCCGAACAGTCCCATCGGGTCTCCTCTGTGGGGGGGCGCAGGCCGGCTCAGGCCGGCGCCTTGACCTTCTCGGCCATGGCCGCGATGAGGATGTCGGCCACCTCGGGCCGGCTGAACTCCGCCGGCGGCCGCTGGCCGGCGCGCAGCATGTCGCGCACCTTGGTGCCGCTCAGCATGACCATGTCCTCGGGGCTGGTGGCCGCCGAGGTCTTGGTGGTGGCCATGCTGCCGGCGCGCTTGTCCCAGAAGGCGTTCTCGAACATGAGCGGCTGGATGCCCAGCTCCGCCGGGTCGAGGCCCTTCATGAACTTCTGCGCGTCGAAGCTGCCGTAGAAGCTGCCCACTCCCGCATGGTCGCGGCCGACGATGAAGTGCGTGCAGCCATAGTTCTTGCGGCACAGCGCGTGGAAGAGCGCCTCGCGCGGACCGGCGTAGCGCATGGCCTGCGGGTACACGGCCAGCGTCACGCGCTCCTTGGGGTAGTACCGCTCGAGCAGCACGCGATAGCAGTCCATGCGCACGCGGGCCGGCACGTCGTCGCTCTTGGTCTCGCCCACGAGCGGGTGGATCATGAGGCCGTCCACCTGCTCCAGCGCCACCTTGGTCAGGTACTCGTGCGCGCGGTGGATGGGGTTGCGCGTCTGGAACGCGACCACCGTGCTCCAGCCCTTGGCCTTGAACAGCACGCGCGTCTCGCGCGGCGTGAGCCGGAACTCGTTGGCGAAGTCGTACTTGGGCAGATCCAGCGCCCAGATGGGGCCACCGAGGTACTCGGTGCCGACCGAGTCGAGGTACTGCACGCCGGGGTGCGCCTTGTCCGTGGTCCCGAGGCAGCCCTGCGCCTCGGCGGCCTTGTCGGGCGTGAAGCGCTCGGCCAGCTCGAGCAGGCCCAGCAGGCGGCCGCTCTCGTCCTCGAGCGCGACGTCCTGGCCGAGCTTCAGCGCGCCGAGGCCCTTGTTGCCCAGCGTCACGGGCATGGCCCACAGCACGCCGTTCGCGAGGCGGTGCTTGGCGACGACGGCCTTCCAGTCCTCGCTGCCCATGAAGCCCTCCAGCGGGCTCATGGCGCCGACCGCGATCATCTCGAAGTCCGAGGTCTCGCGCGCGTTCAGCTTGAGGCGCGGCGCGGCCTTGGCCCGGGCGAGGAGCGCGTCGCGCTCGGCGCCGGTCGCGAGGCGGTTGATCAGGCGTCCACCATGGGCAGGAATCATCGACTCAGGGCTCCTTACAGGTATCCGAGGTTGTGCAGTTTGCGCCGGATGTCCGCGATGTCCTCGTTGGTCTGCGCGGACCGGGCGCCGTTGGCGGGATCGGCCTTCTCGAGGGCGTGGTCGCCCACGAGGTCGCGCAGCACGAAGACGATGAAGTCCGTCGGAGACGAGAAGCCGGAATCCTCGATCACGTGCTGGATCCGCTCGTAGAGCGGGCGCGGGATCTTGACGGTCACCTTGGACTCGGGCATCGGGTGTGTCGCGACGGGGTGCGGGGGTGAGGGCGAGGGGCTGCGCGGGGCGAAAGCCGGGGGTCCCCGGCACCCGCAAGGCTCCAATCGCACTCCAAATGGAGCGCAGAGAATACAGCAAGGGGCGCGTCAGGCAAGGCCCGCACGGCTCGGGACGGGGCAATTCGACTCGACCGGGCCCTTGGACCCCACCGGCCGCGTGTCGCCGGTGGGAGCGGGGTATCCTCCGGCCCTTCGGCAGCCCTTCCGGAGCCTTCCATGACCCGCCCGACCCTCGCCACCCTCGCCCTGTGCCTGCTGGCTGCCTGCGGCGGTGCCACGCCCAAGGAGCTCTCGGACGAGGCCGACAAGGCCCTGCGCGGCGGCGACCCGGCCAAGGCCCAGAAGCTGGCCGAAGAGGGCCAGGAAGCCATGAAGGGCAGCGCAGCCGATCGCGGGACGGCCTGGCAGCTCGAGCGCGTGCGCCTCGAGGCGCTGGCCACCCAAGGCAAGGCGACCGAGGTCCTCGCGGGCCTCACCCAGGCCAGCCTCGGCTACGCCGATCAGGTCAAGGCCGACTTCTACGCCAAGCTCGGGCGCGAGATGGCCGACGCAGGCAAGCCCGTCGATTCCCTCGAGCTGGTCGAGGCGGGCAAGATGAAATTCCCCGACAGGGCGTCGGACTTCGACGGGCTCATCGCCCAGCTCAAGCAGAAGGCCGAGTCGGGCGGCGACGACGCGCTCATGGCCCGGCTGCGCCAGCTCGGATATATCGGCAGCAACGCGCCGCCGCCGCCAGCCAAGCCCTAGTAGCCCGTCGAAGAAGTCATTCGGCGCGGAAGGAGCGTCCTTCGCGCCGGCTCTTCGTTGCCGGCCCTGCGGCGCATCTCCAATGCGCCTCGGTCCGGCGCCTCGATCCGCCACGAATTCCGCACCTTCCGCACTCGAAGCACTTATTCGACGGGCTCCTAGCCGCGCCTCAGCGCTTCGCGATCAGCCAGGCCAGGACGCCCAGCGCCGCCAGCAGCGTCACGATGAGCAGCGCCCGCAGCCGGTGCGGCGCTGGCGGCGGGGCTGGCTCGCCGTGCGCCGACGCGGCCGCCTCCACCCACCCGCCCGGCGTGACCGCGCCGGAGAGCACGAGGATCTCGCCCAGCGTGCGCGTGCCGCGCTGCAGGTCGCGCCGCGCGGACTGCTCCGCGATGCGCCCCAGCTGGCCCGCGCCGCGCAGGTGCGCAAAGACCGCGTCGGGATCCGGCTCGGGCGCTCCGTCGTGCACGAAGAGCAGGTCGACCTCGCCCAGGATGACGTGGCTGCCCGACGGCAGCGGCCGCGGCCCCACCAGGCGCTCGATCCCCAGCCGGGTGCCGTTGCGGCTGCCCGCGTCCTCGAGCACGTAGCCCGCGCCCTCGCGGCGGATCAGCGCGTGCCGCTGCGACACCGAGGGATCCGGCACGGTGACCTCCACGCCCGGGCCGCGCCCCAGGGCACCGCCGGCCTCGGGCAGCGGCCGCAGCTCGCGCCGCCCGCCGGCCACGATGAGCACGCGCGGTCGCAGCGGCGCGGTCGGCGCGGCGGGTCTGTCGGCCGCCACGCGCTGGTCCTGCACGCGCACGTCGAGCACGGTGGCGCCCAGGAGGATCTGCACGTCCTCGTCCAGCGCCACGCTCTGCTGCGCGCGCAGCGTCGGGCCGGCCGACACGATCGAGCCGTTCGTGCTGCCGAGGTCCGTGTAGCGCCAGCCCGGCCCGGCGCGCTCGATGCGCCCGTGGTAGCCGGAGACCAGCTCGTCGTCGATCACGAGGTCGTTGTCCGGGAGGCGCCCGATGCGCAGCGGCTGCGTCACGCGCACCTCGCGCACCACGCGGTGGTCTCGGATGACCAGGACGCGCGGCTGCGGCGCGGCCTGCGGGAGCGGCTGTGGCTGGGGCACGAGCTCGCTCACGCACGGTCTCGCATGTCGACGGCCTCGTCGCTGTCCACCAGGCGGGGGTCGGGCGCCGCGCGCCCGATGCTGTGATGGTAGATCACCTGCCGCGCGCTTCCGCGCAGTCCCAGCCAGCGGTGCACGTCCTCGTCGAAGAAGGCCCCGATGCCCGTGGCCTCCCAGCCGCGGGCCGTGGCCGCGAGGTACAGGCCCTGCCCGATCAGCCCGGCCTCGACGTGCGCGCAGCGATAGCCGCGGTTGCCGAAGGCCGCGCCGGCCCGCTGCAGGTCCGCGACCATGGAGAAGGCCGCCACGGCATGGCCCGCCAGCTCCTGGCCCAGCGACAGGCCGGCCGCCGCCGAGCGGCAGTCGCCGGCGCGCACGAGCAGCAGCGCGTGGCGCTCGGGCAGGTAGCGCCAGCAGCCCGGCTCGATGCCGTCCACGCGGTGGACGTAGGCGTACAGCTCCACCAGCCGCCGCGGCTCGCCGCCGTCGAGGTTGCCCAGCGCGTCCGCGCGCGGCAGACGTGTGGCCTCGAAGAGCAGGCCCGCGAAGTCCTGCAGCGACATGCGCACGTCCGGCTCGTAGTCGATGGCCGAGCGGCGCCGCCGCGCGGCGCGAGCGAAAGGCTCGGCGGCGGGCGGCCCCTGCGGAAGCGGCAGCGGCTCGCGCGGGCCTTCCAGCGGCGGCGAGCCGCGTGGCGTGTCCTGCAGGGGGTCACCGGGCGGCGCCACCTGCGGGCAGCCGGCGCGCTCCACGAGCGTGCTCGCGTGCATGCCGTCGATGAGCGGCCAGTCGAAGACCTCGGCCGACAGGCGGTTGGGCATCCCCGCCGCCGGTGACAGGCGCGCCGCCAGCTCGGCCGCGCGCTGCGGCGCCGGCACGCCGCGTCCCGTGCGCAGGTCCAGCACCACGAGCGGTCGCTCGTCGCCGCCGCGCAGGGCCAGCAGCTCCTCGACCTGCAGGTCGGGCCAGAGCAGGTGCAGCTCGCAGGGCAGGTCCAGCGCGCGCGCGGCCGCGGCGAGGCAGCCGGCGGCGTGGCCCGCGTCGTGGAGGCAGTAGCGGTAGGCGCGCTCGCGGTACTTCCAGGCCTCGCGCCAGAACACCGACGTGAGCACGACCACGGCGCCGCGGCCACCGGCGGGCAGGCCGCACGCGGCGGCCAGCGCCTCGGCAGCCGGGCCGTCGCGCCGCCGCTCGAGCGCGTGACGGCGCGCGTCGTAGTGGAAGGCCGCGTCGGGCGCACCGGGCAGGCCCGCCGTGAGCACGTGCGCGTCCGTCGGGTGGAGGTTGCCCGAGCTCGGATTGACGCGCAGCGAGTAGCGCACGTCGGTGCCCGGCACCTGCTTCCACGCCGAGACGGCCAGCGCGTGCCAGAGCAGGGCCGAGAGCGTGGTCGCGCCGTCGCCGCGCCAGCCGTCCGCGGGCGCCGGCTCGCCCAGCGCGCGCAGCACCTCGCCCGTCGCGCGCAGCGGCAGCAGCTCGCGCGGCAGCGTGCGCGCCGCAGCCAGCTCCAGGCGCGGCGCGCCGTCGTAGCGGCGGAAGGGGTTGGGCTGGTTGTCCCAGTCCAGCGACCAGCCGCCGCCGTAGACCGTGGCGTAGCTGTGCTTGGTGCGCTCGTGATACGCGAGCATGCGGTCGGTCTCGCGGTTGCGCGCCTCGAGCGTGCCGGGCGGCTCGGGTGGCGCGGCCGGCGCGGCCGGCGGTCGTCGACGGAAAAGGGCCACGCAGGTTCTCCGCGAGAGGCACGCCGCGCGGACGCTAGCCGCGCCCCGGCGGCCGTTCAAGGCGGGCGTTGACCGCGCGCGCCGCCCGCGGCGACACTGCGGGGATGCCCACGCGCCCCAGCAAGTCGCTCGAGACCTTCGCCAACCCGCGCCCCGGCCGCGAGTACGAGATCCGCTTCGACTGCCCGGAGTTCACCTGCCTGTGCCCGAAGACCGGCCAGCCGGACTTCGCGACCTTCCGCATCAGCTACGTGCCCGACAAGCTGTGCGTGGAGCTGAAGAGCCTCAAGCTCTACCTCTGGAGCTTCCGCGACGAGGGCCACTTCCACGAGGACGTGACCAACCGCGTGCTGGACGACCTCGTCGCCGCGGTGAAGCCGCGCCGCATGCGCATCGAGGGAGACTTCTACGTGCGCGGCGGCATCCACACCGTGGTGGTGGCGGAGCACGCGGGCCGGAAGGGGCGCTGACGGAAGCCGCCAGCGCCTTCGTGCCGTGTCCCTGATCACCGTCGAGAACCTCTCGCGCCACCACGGCGCCCGCGAGCTGCTCACCGACGTGTCCTTCGTGCTGGGCGATGGCGAGCGCGTCGGCCTCGTCGGGCCCAACGGCAGCGGCAAGTCCACGCTGCTGCGCATCCTCGCCGGCGCGGAGGTGGCCGACGGGGGCACCGTGACCGCCCGGCGCGGCCTCTCGGTCGGCTGGTTGGAGCAGGACCCGGCGCTGGATCCCGCGCTCTCCGTGCGCGACGCGGTGCGCGCCGGCCTCGCCCGACGCGAGGCGGTGCTGGCGGAGCTGCAGGCGACGGCGGACGAGATGGAGCGCGCGCCCGCCGAGCGCCTCGACGCGCTGCTCGCGCGGCACGTGCGCCTCGAGCACGAGCTGGAGGCGCTGGGCGGCCACGACGTCGAGCACCGCGTCGAGGCCACCCTGCACTCGCTCGACCTGCCCGACTTCGACGCGCCCTGCGGCTCGCTCTCCGGCGGCGAGCGCCGGCGCGTGGCGCTGGCGCGGCTCATCCTCGCGCGCCCGGACCTGCTGCTGCTCGACGAGCCCACCAACCACCTCGACGCCTTCGTGACCGACTGGCTGGAGGACTGGTTCCTGGACACGCGCGTCCCGCTGCTGCTGGTCACGCACGACCGCTACTTCCTCGACCGCGTCGTCGACCGCATCCTCGAGCTGGATCGCGGTCGGCTCATCGGCTGCGACGGCGGCTACACCGAGTACGTGCAGGCGCGCGCCGAGCGCCTGGCCGCCGAGGCGCACGCCGAGTCCGCGCGCCTCAACCTGCTGCGCCGCGAGACGGCCTGGATCCGTCGCGGCCCGCCCGCGCGCACGACCAAGCCCAAGGCGCGCATCCACCGCTACGAGAAGCTGGTGGCCGACGCGCCCGTGCTCACGGCCGCCGACCTCGAGCTGGTGATTCCGCCCGGGCCGCGCCTCGGCAGCAAGGTGCTGGAGGCGCACGGCATCTCCAAGCGCTTCGGCGAGCGCGTCGTGCTGCCCAAGCTCGACCTCGAGATCGGCGCCGGCACGCGGCTCGGCATCGTCGGCCCCAACGGCGCCGGCAAGACCACGCTGCTGAACATCCTGCTCGGCCGCCTCGCTCCCGACACCGGGCGCGTCGTCACCGGCGAGACCGTGCGCTTCATGGGCATCGACCAGCAGCGCACGGACCTCGACCCGGCACGCACCATCGCGGAGGAGGTCGCCGGCCGCAGCGACCTCGTGCTCGTGGACGGCCGCAGCCAGCGCGTGAAGGGCTTCCTCGAGCGCTTCGGCTTCTCCGTCAACCGCCAGCACACGCTGATCGGGCACCTCTCGGGCGGCGAGCGCAACCGCGTGCTGCTCGCCAAGCTGCTCTGCGCCGGCGGCAACGTGCTCGTGCTGGACGAGCCCACCAACGACCTCGACCTCGCCACGCTGCGCGCGCTGGAGGAGGCGCTGCTGATCTTCCCCGGCGCCGTGCTCGTCGTGAGCCACGACCGCTGGTTCCTCGATCGCATCGCCACGCACATCCTGCACCTCGACGGCCACGGCGGCGCGCGGCTGCACACGGGCGACCTCTCGAGCCTGCTGGAGCGCATCAAGCAGGAGGCCGCCGCGGCGCGCGACGCGCAAGCGTTGGCGGAGCGCGGGCGCAAGGGCAGCGCGCAGACGAGCGCAGCGGCCGCCGCCCCGCCCAAGCGCAGGAAGCTCGCGCCGTGGCAGGCGAAGGAGCTGCAGGAGATCGAGAAGCGGCTGCCGCAGATCGAGGCCGAGATGGCGACGGTCGATGCCGAGCTGGCGGAGCCGTCGCTGTACACGGGCCCTGCCGCGAAGCGCGAGCGCGTGCAGGCGCGGCGCGCGGCCCTGGCGGCCGAGAGCGTCAAGCTCTACGCGCGGTGGGAGGAGCTGGAAGCGCTTCGGCCGTAGCCCCGCCCGCCCGTCGGGTCCGTGCCAGGCTGGCCGCGTCTTTCGGGAGGACATCCGATGACCTTCCACGTGCTGGATACGGTCATGCTGCTCAAGGACCTGCCGCAGAGCGGGCTGCAGCGCGGGGACCTCGGGGCCATCGTGGACGTCCGCGGCGCCGAAGACGTCGACGTCGAGTTCGTGAGCGTGTCGGGGGAGATCCGCGCCATCGTCACGCTGCGGCAGGATTGAGGTGCGGGGGATGGGGGCCGAGGGCTGGACGTGAGGCTCAAGCTGCTGGGCACCGTCGTGCTGGTGCGAGATCTGCCGGAGCATGGTCTGCGCACGGGCGATCTGGGCACCCTCGTCGAGTTGCTCGGGGACGATGCGGTCGAGGTCGAGTTCCTGCGGGCCTCCGGGGAGACCAAGGCGGTCGTCACCCTGCCGGTGCGGGACCTGCGACCGGCCGCACACGACGACATCATCGCGGTGAGGCCGGCCGGCAAGAAGGCCTGAAGGCGCTTCAGCGCTTCTCGAACGACAGCGCCGGCACCAGCAGCCCGCCACTGCGATCCAGCAGCACGTTCACCGCGCGCCGCGGCACCTTCGCGATCTGGCTGCTGCGCTCCAACCGGTACGTGAGCGGCGTGCCGTCCGACAGCTTCGCGCTGCCCGCGAAGCCCTGCAGCGGCGCGTCCTGCTGCGAGAAGTCCGTCACGGCGTCGGCGCGGCGCAGCGTGGCCAGGAACTCGCCGCGCACGGCCTGCAGGTACGGCTCGGGCACCGAGAAGTGCAGGTCGAGGCGCGCGTAGGGCGGCCACTGGATGGACTCGTCCTCGCCCTCCAGCCAGAAGGCGTCGACGCGCGGGTCGTGCAGCAGCTCGAGCACGAGGCGCCGCACGAACTGCGTGGGGTGGTGGTCGGCGCCGCGGCCGGCGGGGCGGGAGGTGCTCACGGCGGGGCATGGTAGGCAGGAGCTGCGCTGCGTGGAAGGGGCGTGCGCTGATCCGGGCGTGCAGCCTGAGCCGCGCCCGTTCGAGCGTATCGGCCTGTGCCATCACGCCGGCTGAGCCGTCCTGCGCGCGCTGAGCCGCCGCCCTTCGCCCGCCGCCGCGGCGGTGTTAGAACGTCGCCATGCAGGTCCTCATCGTCGGCGGCGGCGTCATCGGACTCTCCAGCGCCTGCGCGCTGGCGGCCGAGGGCCACGACGTCCAGCTCGCCGAGCGCGAGACCCCCGGCCAGCGCGCGAGCTGGGTCGCGGCCGGCCTGCTGACGCCGAGCAGCCCGTGGCACTACCCGCGGGCGCTCGTCGAGCTGTGCCTGCGCAGCGAGGCCATGTACCCGGACTTCGTGGGGGAGCTGCGGGAGCACACGGGCATCGATGCCGAGTACGAGATGTCGGGGATGCTCTACCCGGAGGGCGCGGGGCTCTCGGCCGCCACGGTCGCGGACGAGAGCCGGCGGCGTGCGGCGCTGGGCTTCCACACGGAGCACCTCGACCGCGTGCGGCTGGACGCGCTGCAGCCGGGCTTCGCGGCCTCGGTCAGCGGCGCGG
Organism: Planctomycetota bacterium; assembly: GCA_036274635.1. Taxonomy (GTDB): domain Bacteria; phylum Planctomycetota; class B15-G4; order B15-G4; family B15-G4; genus DASUFI01. Next base: position 13,670 of record DASUFI010000157.1, on the reverse strand, counting down.
GCTGGCAGCCGCGCTCGGCGCGCGTGCGGCCGCCGCGGCTGATGGCCGCGCTGCGCCTGCGCGCGGCGGACCTCGGCGTGCTGGTGAGCAGCCGCTGCCCGGTGCAGGCCTTGGTGCGCGGCCCGCGCGGCATCCGCGGCGCGCTCACGGAGTCGGGCCAGCTGCTCGAGGCCGAGGCCGTGGTGCTGGCGGCGGGGCCGTGGAGCGGCCAGCTCGCGCAGCAGCTCGGCCTGTCGGTGCAGTTGCGCCCCGTGCGCGGACAAATTCTGCTGCTGCGCGGCCCGCCCGGCCTCATCGGCCCCACGGTGAACAACGGCGACAGCTACCTCGTGCCGCGCCGCGACGGGCGCATCCTCGTGGGCACCACCATGGAGGACGCGGGCTTCGACGACTGGACCACGCCCGAGGCCATCGCCCGTCTGCGCGCGGCGGCGCGCGCGCTGGTGCCGGCCACGGCGGGCATGGAAGCCGAGACGTGGTGGGCCGGGCTGCGGCCGGGCACGCCCGACCGTCTGCCGTACCTGGGGCCGGTGCCGGAGGTGCCGGGCCTGGTGCTCGCGACGGGGCACTACCGCAACGGCATCCTGCTCGCGCCCATCACGGCCGCGGTGGTGGCCGACGTGCTGACCGGGCGCGCGCCGAGCGTGGACATCGCCCCGTACGCGCCGCGGCCCATCGATCCGCAGGCCGCGCTGGTGGCCGTGCCGTGAGGCGCGCGGCCGCGCTGCTCGCCACCGTGCTGCTGCTCGCGCCGGCGGACCCCGCGCCGCAGGTGGTGGACCTGGCTGGAGCGGCCTGGACGCGCGACGGCCGCGCGCCCGACGCGGCGCCGCCGGTGCTCTCCGCGCCGGACACGCCTTCGCTGGTGGAGCTGTCCTTCCCCAAGCCGGGCACGCGCTGGGCCTGCGAGTTCTCGACGGACGAGGCGGCCACGTGCCGGCTCGCCCTGAGCTGGCAAGGCGGGCCGGAAGGCCTGCTCTTCGAGGTGGTGCTGGACGGCCAGCGCCTCTCGCCGCCGCGCGACGGCTGGCGGCCCACCAGGCGCGGGCTGCGCAGCGACCTCGGCAGCGTGTGGGTGGGGCGCGGCGCGCACCTGCTGGAGTTCGTGGCGCGCGAGAAGCCGCCCGCGCCGCCCGCGCGCCTGCGCCTCGCCGCCCTGGAGCTGGGCGAGCCCTGACGGTGTGGCCCACGCGCCGCCCGCCGTCCGCGGCGGTCCGCATGGGCGACGGCTTGCTGCTGGGCCTGTTCGGTCTGTGCGTCTACCGCGCCGCGACGCAGGCCGTCAGCCATGACGAGGCGCTCACCTGGCTGCTGTACCTCGACCGGCCCGTCGCCACGATGTTCACGGCCTGGCAGGCCAACGACCACGTGCTCCACACCGCGCTGGCTTGGCTCTCCGTGCACGCCTTCGGGACCTCGGAGCTGACGCTGCGTCTGCCGGCGCTGCTGGGCGCGGTGCTCTGTCTGCTGGCGCTGCGCCGCCTCGCGCGCCGCGCCTGCGGCGACGGCCCGCTGCACCTGCTGGCCCTCGTCCTGCTGGCGGCCAACCCGCTGGTGCTCGACCTTCTGGTGGCCGCGCGCGGCTACGGACTCGCGCTGGCGCTGCTCCTGTGGGCGGCGATCGTGCTGCTGGAGGCACTGGATGCCGGTGCGGCCGGCGACCCGCGTCCCCGCGCGTGGTGGCGAGCCTCGCTGCTGCTGGGCCTGTGCGTCACCGCGAACCTGGCCTTCGCGCCCGCGGCGCTGGGGCTGCTGGGCGCGGCGTGGCTGGCGGGGCCGCGGCGCGCGGGGCGCCTCGCCGCGCTGCTGCTGCCTGGCGCGGTGCTGGCGGCGGCGGTGCTGGTGCCGACCCTGCTGGGCGTCACGCAGGCGGCCTTCATCGTCGGGACGGACAGCCTGTGGGTCACGGCGGACACGCTGCTCCGGCCATCCCTCTCGCACCACGCAGCGGCGTGGGTGCCATACGAGCACGGCCTGCTGTTGCATGCCGGCCTGCTGCCCGTCGGCCGCGCGCTGGCCGGGCTGCTGCTCGTGCTGCTCCTCGCACGCTGCCCGCGCTGGCTGCGGCGCGGCGGCCCCGCCGACGGGGACGAGCGCGTGCTCGCGCTGCTGGGCGGCGCGCTGCTGCTGGCGCTGGCGGGCCTGGTCGTCGCGCACCATGCGGTCGGCCTGCTCTATCCCGCGGATCGCACGGGCCTGTACCTGCTGCCGCTCACGGTGCTGCCCGCGCTCGTGCTGGTGCGGCGCGGCCTCGCGGGGCGGTGGCGGCCCGTGGCGAATCTCGCGCTGGTCCTGCTGGTCGCGTGGGGCGCGCTGCAGCTGGCCGAGCTGCAGGTCGAGCGCTTCACGCTGTGGCCCATGGACGCCGGCGCGCGGCGCACCTTCGAGACCATGGAGGCGCGCCAGCTGCGCCTGCCACACCGCGACGTGCAGCTGCGCGTGGTGCACCGCTTCCTCGCTCCCGCCATGCGCTTCTACCGCGAGACCCGCGGCGCGTCCTGGCTGGCGCCCGTTCCCAACGAGTGGCACGTCGAAGACCTCGACCTGGACTACCTGCTCGTCCCCTCCGGCGACTGGGGCGAGGTGCTCGCCGGCGACCCGGAGCGCTTCAACGTGCTGTACGAGGACCCAGTGAGCCAGGTGCGCCTGGCCGTGCCGAAGCATCGGGCGAGGTGAGGGGCGCGGCGCGGTCGGGAGGCAGCGTGCGCGAGACCGGCATCGCATCTGCCAGTCCGCGCGAGCGACCGTGCGATGCACCGATGCGCGCGGCGAGGCCCGGGGGCGCGTCGGGGGACGTCTGCGCTCATCGCCCTGCAGGCCGCGGCACCGTCACATTAAAAAAAACCGGAAGTGTTCCCCTGTTGAACGGGGAGGCTAGGCGGGGTGCCGGTGGGCTCCTCGCTACCTGCGCATGCTCCGTCGGTAGTCGATTAGGGACGCAATGCCCCATCCGATGACGATGGTGGCCGCGATGGCCCACCGTCCCGGGGCGTGCGTGAGCTGAGCGTGGTCGTCGAAGAGCGCCCGCCAGATGACCAGCGCCAGTACGGCCACGGGAACCCATCGGGGGAACCAGTGGCGCGCCGTCACGACCGCCTCATGCGCTCTTGCGCCGCGCGGACCGTCGCGGGGGCGGCTGCGGGGAAGAGCCACGCCTGCCCAGCATCCGGTCGATCACGGCGAACGGGTCGCCCGTGATCTTCACCCGGAGCGGCTTCCGGCCGGGCTTCTTCTTGCGGCCTCGCTTTGCCATGCCGCTTGACCTTACCAGCCTCGCCGCACGGCGTCACGCGGCCGCGGTGTCTGGCTCCCGGTAGGTGAGCCGCTTCCCCTCGCCGGCCTTGATCGCCGCCGAGACGCGGTCGCTGTCGTCCAGTTTGCGCGTGTTGAACAGAAACTCGGCCTCCGCGACGTAGCGGTGCAGGTGTTCCCGGCTGATCGCGTGGTGCGTGCCGTAGACCTTGCGCTTCAAGATCGCGAACAGCGACTCGGCCCGATTGATCCCGGCCTCGCCACGCGCGTACTCGCGGGCCGAGTGCTTCACCACATCGTGCGCGAAGAATCGCGCGCCGATCTTGCCGTAGGCTGGATGCTCGTCGGTCATCAGATGGGCCGAGGGCGCGACGTGCGCCTCCAGCTCGGCGCGCAGCGTCTTGGCGGTGACGCGCGCCACCACGCGCATGCGGGCCTTGCCGCCGCGCTCCACCATGCCGACCACGGGCACCTTGCTCGACCACTTCTCGCGCATGCCCTTGCCCTTCACGCGGGGCTTGCCACCAACGTAGGTCTCATCGCACTCCACCGTGCCGGTGAGCGGCGCAGGGTTAGCGGTGTCGGCCATGCCGAAGCGGATGCGGTTCAGCAGGAAGAGCGCGTGCCGGTAGGCGATGCCCGTCTCCCGCTTGATCTGGAGCGCCGAGACGCCCTTCTTCGACGCGCAGCAGCGCCAGTAGGCGTGCGCCCAGACTCGCATCGGCAAGCGCGTCTCTTCGAACACAGTGCCGGTCCGCACGGTGAACCGGCGCTTGCAGTCCTTGCAGGTCCAGCGGTAGTGCCGCTCGCGCTGGCCGTCCTTGCCGATGATCGCGTGGACGCCGACCGACCCGCAGCGCGGGCACGCGACGCCATCCGGCCAGCGGCGGGCTTCGAAGAAGGCAATCGCCTTCGCTTCGTCCGTGGCGGCCTCGCGCAGCACCTTGACCTTCTCTTTCGTGTTCATGCCCAGCACGATATTCCGTTATGCAGGAATACGCAAGGGGCTTTTCTGGCAAACGGAAACAGGTAGGATGGGCCGCCATGGCGAAGACAAAGCGAAAGACCAAGCCGAAGCGGGGGCGCCCGCCGCTGCCCGCTGGGGAGGCCCTGACGGCCGTCCTGCCTATCCGATGTCGGCCCGAGGAGCGGGACGCCTTCGAGGCCGCGGCCGCCAAGGCTGGCTCCAGCCTGTCCCCGTGGATCAGGGCGGCACTCAGGAAGGCGGCGGGCCTCCCGGCGGAGTAGCGGCCTACCCTGCCGCTCCGCCGAACAGTGAGCCCTTGGCGAAGTCCTGCGGCGTCACGATGCGGAGCGCCGGGCTGCCGTCGTAGCTCACCGCGCCGTTGAGCCGCAGCAAGCCGCAACCCGCGCGCCCATTCCCGTCGTCGTAGGTGTAGAAGTTGTCCACCCGGGCTCTGAGCGCCGTCGCAAGGTGGATCGCATCCGGAGGCTTGACGCTGTGATCGCGCACGATGCGGGCAGCCAGTCTGGCAACGGGCGTGTCCACCTGCACGCGGGCGAGGTAGTCGTTCTCGAAGAAGTCGTGAATCAGGCGGAGCTGTTCCTCGGTCGGCGCCGTCGTCGCCTTATCAGGCTTGGCGACTTCGGCGATCGCAAGAGTGGAAGCGAAGACCCTCAGCTCATCGCGCTTCGCGGCCTCGATGATCTGGCGAATGTGATCGATTCGCCCCGGCGTTTCCTGAATCGCATCGATGAAAACGCAGGAGTCGAAGTAGACCCTACTCGTCGCCGTCGTCGTCACCATCGCGCAACCGCCTTACGAACGCTTCGGAGGACTCGTCTTCGTCGGTAATCCTGATCCCGTGAAGGTCGTCCAATTGAGGCAATTCGCCGCGGTCGCGCAAGGGATCGATGGATTCTGCACGAATCTCGAAGGGTCGATCGAGCATGGTGTCGTAAGTCGCTTGTCCGTAGACAGCTACGCGCTTGCGCAAGGACGCGCAGGCATTGTCCACGAGGTTCTCGGGCAGAAGACACTTCACCTTCGCCCCTGCCAGATGCTCGTACAGGTAGAACTCCCGCTTGCCGTGGAGGTCCGCGCCTTCGAGGCGGCCTTCGAGCGTCGTCCACTCCGCGTACTTGCGGCGCAGCCGGTCCACGATGGCGTCCACGTTCGCGGCGATGTGCTGGGTCGCAACCGCTTCCTCGCCGTCGGCTTCGAAGGCGATCCGGCCCACGTCGTTATTCAGCACGCCGACGAGTCGCTTGGCGACGCGCGCAGTCTCAAGGGTGAAGTGCGGCGGCACTTCGTCCGACTTGTCGAGCGCGCGAATGCCACGAACGAAGGCGCCAACGACGGGCCTCGGGGTCGGGTGCGCCCCGTTCGTCGGCGCACCCACCAGCTCGAACGTGTAAGGGCTCTTGCGACTCTGAGCAGCAACGCCCCACCGCATAGTCGGCCGCGCCGACTGCGCGATGGACTCGTCGATGCCCTGCAACACTTCGACGGTCTCGACCAGGATGCGGGCGAGCGACAGCGCCGAGACGATGTCGTCCCGCTCCGCTACGCGGATGACGAGCGCGCTTTTCTCAGGCATGCCGCACCATTCGAGCCGGGTCTACCAACGCCCGAATTGTACCAGCGCGGCCCGCCAATCAAGCCAAGGCGTCGGTAGACTGCGCGGCCATGGCTCGCCGCTCGCCGACCAGCGCCGGTAACGTCCTGTACTACGGGGACAACCTCGACATCCTCCGCCGTCACGTCACGGATGAGTCGGTGGACCTCGTCTACCTCGATCCGCCCTTCAACAGCAATCAGGACTACAACGTGCTGTTCGAGGAGCAGGACGGCGCCGAGGCGGCCGCGCAGATCAAGGTCTTCGAGGACACGTGGCGCTGGGATCAGGGCGCGGCGCGGGCATACGAGGAGGTCGTCGAGTCGGCGGAGGAGCATGTCGCCAACGCGATGCGCGCCTTCCGCACGCTGCTGGGCGACAGCAACATGATGGCCTACCTCGCCATGATGGCGCCGCGGCTCGTGGAGCTGCACCGGGTCCTCAAGCCGACGGGCTCGATCTACCTGCACTGTGACCCGACGGCCAGCCACTACCTCAAGGTGCTGATGGACGGCGTCTTCGGCCCGCAGAATTGCCGCCGTGAGGTCATCTGGCGCAGCGGGTGGGTCTCGGGCTTCAAGGCCGCCGCGAAGAACTGGGTCCGGAATCACGACGTGTTGCTGTACTACGTGAAGGATCGCGGCGAGGAGTACACCTTCAACAAGGACCTCGCGTACAAGCCGCACGAAGAGGGGTACGAACGCCGGGGCGGCGGCGAGAATCCGAAGGGCGTGGCCATCGATGACGTATGGGACGAAGTCGAGCTGTACTCCCCGTGGATCAAGAGCTTTTCGACGGAGAAGCTGGGATACAAGACGCAGAAGCCGGTCACGCTCTTGGAGCGCGTCATCTCGGTCAGCTCCAACGAGGGCGACGTGGTCCTCGACCCGTTCTGCGGCTGCGGAACGACGATCCACGCAGCGCAAGTCCTCAAGCGCCGATGGATCGGCATCGACGTGACCGCGCTGGCCATCGCCCTCATCAAGAACAGGCTCCAGCACGGGACCGGCGCCGAAGCCGGTAAGGACTACAGGGTCATCGGCGAGCCCACGACGCTGGCGGATGCGTCGGTCGTCGCCGAGGACGACCCGTACCAGTTTCAGTGGTGGGCACTCGGCCTGCTGGGAGCGCGCCCGGCCAATCCCCAAAAGGGCGCGGACAAGGGAATCGACGGACGCCTGTTCTTCCACGACGATCCGAAGCCCGGCGGAGAGACCAAGCAATTCATCATCTCCGTCAAGGCCGGCGGCGTGACGGTGTCGCACGTGCGCGACCTTCGCGGCGTGATGGAGCGGGAGCAGGCCGAGATGGGCGCCCTCATCAGCCTCGAAGAGCCGACCGGCCCCATGCGGAAGGAGGCCGCATCGGCCGGCTTCTACACGTCGCCGTGGGACAAGAAGATGCGGCCTCGGATTCAGCTCCTCACCGTCGGCGAGATCCTCGCAGGCAAGGGCCTCGACTACGCGGCCTCGGCGCCGGTGCAGGGCGGCAACGTCACGCTGGCGAAGCCGGCAAAGGGCAAGGGCAAGCGCTCGGACGGCTCCGGCAAGCTCTTCTAGTGGGCCGCGGCCTCGATCCCCGGCGCGGTCGGCCGTTCAACAGGGGAACACTTCCGAAAAAAACGCTCCGAGCAGTTGCTCCGAGCAGTTTTTTTAACGTGACCACGATGCCCCAGGACGGGCGCTGCTGACGAAGGCGCGCACGCCCTTGCGATGCGTCCGGGACGCGCAGCGCCTCCTGGGCGACTTGCAGCAGCTGGACGGCAGCGCGCCCCCGGCGCGTCCACGATGCTCGACTCGCCGAGCGCCCGACTCATGCCGTGCGCGCGCCGGCCAGCCGGCACCCCTCAGCGCGGCCCCAGCGACGCGGCCTTCGGCGGCTGCTCCGCGGGCGCAGCCGCCTCCACCTTGCTGCCGAAGGCGTTCGGGTAGCGGTAGTAGACCTCGAGCGTCAGCACGTTGAGCGCGGTGCTGTAGATGGGGCCGCCGGAGTGGCTCCAGCGGTCGGGCGTGAGCCAGCCGCCGCGCGAGCAGACGTCGCGCGCGGTCTCGTGGTCCTGCAGCGCGAGCAGGGCGGCCATCATGGCCTCGTTCCAGGGCTTCCAGTAGCGGCCGCGGTCGGCGCGCGGGCTGTCGGGGCCATCGAATTGGTTCAGGGCGAGGGTGCCGTAGTACCAGTAGTAGTAGTCCACGCCGAGGCCGTCCTCGCCGGCGGCGGGCAGGTCCTGCACGAGGCGGCGCGCGCCCTGCTCGAGGAAGGGGTCGAGGACGTCGTGGGTCGCGAAGGTGCGCACCAGCATGCCCAGCGCGCTCATGGTGCCGACGTGGTAATCGAAGTTGTCGCCGCGGCCGGTGACCTTGCTGCCGGCGCCGGAGGGATCGAGGTAGCCGACGAGGCCGTCGGCGCCGGTGACCCACTGCGTGAACGACAGCGCGCCCTCCCAGGCCTCGGCTGGCACGGGGAGGCCGGCGAGCTGCGCGGACTTCAGCGCCATCACGGCCCAGCCGGTGACGGAGGTGTCGGCCACCGAGTCGCCGCCCGGCGTGTAGCGCCAGCCCCAGCGGCCCGAGCCGGTGGGGTTGGACTTCTGCGCGGCGACCAGGTAGCGCACCGACCTCTCGGCGCACTCCTTCAGCTCGGCGTTGCGCGACAGGCAGTAGGCCTCGGAGAAGGCCAGCGCGCCGATGGCCTCGTTGTACAGGCTGCCGGCATAGTTGCCAAAGGCGCCGTCGGGGCCCTGCTCGCTCATGAGCCAGCGCAGGCCGCGGCCGACGACGTCGCCGGCGTCGTGTCGCTTGCCCATGGCCTGGTCGATGAGGCCGGCGCGCGAATTCTGGTCGAGGCCGTGCCCGAGGAAGGCCAGCAGCGCCAGGCCGGTGAGGCCCGCGTCGTATTGCGGGCTGAAGTCGGACTGCTCGCTCACGCAGGCATGGCCGAGTGTGCAGTGCTCAGCCAGCGAGCCGGCGCTCCACGAGCCATCCTGGTTCTGGTGCCGCGCGAGCCAGCACAGGCCGTCGAGCACCGCGGCTTCGGTTCCCGCGGTCGCGTGCTCGGGCGGGTGGCCGGGATGGATGCCCGAGCCCCCGCCGAGCCTGACGGTCGCGATGGGCGACGGCGTGCCGGTGCCCGCGTGCCCCCCCGTGCCGGTGCCGATGGAGGTCCCGCCGCTCGCGCCGCCCGGCAGACCGTCGAGCACACTCGGGTCGCCGACCGGCTCGTGCAGATCCACCGGCTCCGTGGCCAGCGGAGTGAAGTCCGGCACGACCTGGTCCTCCGGCACGAAGTCGACCACTGTGTCCTTCGGCACCGGGGCCCGCACTTCGGGTGGCGGCGGCTCCGGCTCCTTGAAGAGCGGGAAGTCCCGCGTCGGCGGCCTGACGTACACCTGCGGCAGCACCTCCACCGACGGGACGCGATGCTGCGCCACGTAGATCACCGAGAGGGTCGCGAGCACGACGCCGTGCAGCGCGAGGGCGATCACGAGCCACGGCGAGGAGCGCAGCGCGGTGCGCATCGAAACGGCCAGCGACGTGCTTCCCTGCATGGTGAGGCCTCCGGAGCGGCCGACGGGAGCGCTCGCGGGCACGGCACGGAACCGTCAGGCAGACCGCGAGGCCGTCTGCCTGCCCGGCGAAGCCGTGAGGCAGTCGGCAGGGCCGTCTGCCTGTCGGCTGCGCCGTTCGGAGCGCATCGGCCGGCGTGCTCTAGTGGCCCCGTGCGGGGAGCAACAGGCAGCGTCACCGGCGCGCCCGTGAAATGGCTCGGGCCGCGGGAGCGCGTGCTGCGCACCCCCGCGGCCCGGTTCCGGGATCGCCCGGCGCGCGGCCGGGCTGCGCCGGCTCAGGCCTGCGCGGACCCGATGCGCATCCCGTAGAAGGAGCGCCAGACGAAGACCATCGAGACCAGCAGGAAGGCGATCGAGAAGCCGATCGTCAGGCTGGTGCCGTGTTCTTCGCCGAGGTCCTTGGCCAGCTCGACGGCCAGCAGGCCGAACAGCGTGGTGAACTTGATCACCGGGTTCATGGCCACGGAGCTGGTGTCCTTGAAGGGGTCGCCCACCGTGTCGCCGACGACGGTGGCGGCGTGCAGCTCCGTGCCCTTCTCGCGCAGCTCGGTCTCCACGATCTTCTTGGCGTTGTCCCAGGCGCCGCCGGCGTTGGCCATGAAGATGGCCTGGTACAGGCCGAACATCGCGATCGAGACCAGGTAGCCGATGAAGAAGAAGGGGTCGAAGAAGGCAAAGGCCAGCGTGCCGAAGAACACGCCGAGGAAGATGTTGAACATGCCCTTCTGCGCGTATTGCGTGCAGATCTCGACGACCCTCTTGCTGTCCGCGACCGAGGCCTTGGTGGCGCCCTCGAGCTTGATGTTGCGCTTGATGAACTCGACCGCGCGGTAGGCGCCCGTGGACACGGCCTGCGTGGCCGCGCCCGTGAACCAGTAGATGACCGCGCCGCCGGTGATCAGGCCCAGCAGGAACTCGGGGTTGAGGATGGAGAGCTTGTCCAGGTTGGTGGTGAGGCCGGCCGTGAGCAGCATCACGATCGAGAAGATCATGGTGGTGGCGCCGACGACCGCGGTGCCGATGAGCACGGGCTTGGCCGTGGCCTTGAAGGTGTTGCCCGCGCCGTCGTTTTCCTCGAGCAGCAGCTTGGCATGCTCGAAGTCCACGTCCACGCCGTGGTCCTTCTTCACCTGCTCCCTCACGCCGGGCACCTGCTCGATCGTGGACAGCTCGAAGACCGACTGGGCGTTGTCGGTGACCGGGCCGTAGGAGTCCACGGCCAGCGTCACCGGGCCCATGCCCAGGAAGCCGAAGGCCACGAGGCCGAAGGCGAAGACGGCCTCGGCGTCCATGAGGCTGTGCAGGCCGAGGCCGCTCACGTAGGCGCCGATGCCCATGAGCACCACGATCGCGAGGCCCAGCCAGTAGGCGCTGAAGTTGCCCGCGATGAAGCCGGACAGGATGTTCAGCGACGGGCCGCCCTCGCGCGAGGCGGTCACGACCTCCTTCACGTGGGCCGAGTTGGTGGAGGTGAAGACCTTCACCAGCTCCGGGATGACCGCCCCCGCGAGCGTGCCGCAGGTGATGATGGTCGCCAGCTTCCACCACAGCGTGCCGTCGTCGCCAATGTCGCCGATGAGCAGCTTGCTGGCCAGGTAGGTCATGCCGATGGACACGAAGGACGTGAGCCACACCAGGTTGGTCAACGGCTGCTCGAAGTTCATCTTCGTGGCGTCGGCGCTCCTGGCCTTGGTGATGGCCGCGTTGAGCAGGTAGGACCCGCCGCTGGCCACGATCATCAGCACGCGCATCATGAAGATCCACACCAGCAGCTGCACCTGCACGTGCGGGTCCTTGACGGCCAGCAGGATGAAGGAGATCAGCGCCACGCCCGTGACGCCGTAGGTCTCGAAGCCGTCGGCGGTGGGACCCACCGAGTCGCCGGCGTTGTCGCCCACGCAGTCCGCGATGACGCCCGGGTTGCGCGCGTCGTCCTCCTTGATCTTGAAGACGATCTTCATCAGGTCGGAGCCGATGTCCGCGATCTTGGTGAAGATGCCGCCCGCGATGCGCAGCGCGGCCGCGCCCAGGGACTCGCCGATGGCGAAGCCGATGAAGCAGGGGCCGGCCCAGTTGCCGGGGCTGAAGAGCAGGATGCACAGCATGATCAGCAGCTCGACGCTGATGAGCGCCATGCCGATGCTCATGCCCGCCTCCAGGGGGATCGCCATGCACGGGAGCGCCTTGCCCAGCAGGCTGGCGTAGGCCACGCGCGAGTTGGCCAGCGTGTTGAGGCGGATGCCGAACCACGCCACCGCGTAGCTGCCGCCGATGCCGATCAGGCTGAACAGCAGGATCACGGCCACCTTGGCCAGCTCGAAGTGCCGCAGGAAGCCGAAGTAGTAGATCATCGCGGAGCCCACGAAGAGCTCGAGCAGCAGCAGGAACTTGCCCTGCGTGTTCAGGTAGGTCTTGCAGGTCTCGTAGATGAGCTCCGAGATCTCCTTCATCGCGGCGTGCACGGGCAGGCGCGAGACGCGGCGGAAGTTCATGTAGCCGAAGAGCAGGCCGAGCGCGCACACCACGAGGCCCCAGGTCAGCAGCGTGTGTCCGTCCACGCCGTGGAAGCTGGCGCTGGAGAGGTCGGGGATCTTCAGGTTGGCCTCGCCGCCGCCTTCCTCGGCCGACTGCACGACGGCCGCGACCGGCTCGGCGGCGCGCGCCGCGGGGGCGGCGAGCGCGAGGACGAGGAGCGCGGGCGCCGCGAGGGCACGACGCATGGACGGAGAGAGCGAGAGCATGATTCCGGTTCCCGTAACCGCCTTCGACGATGTCCACCCTGCTCGCGGCGCGACCGGGCGCGCCGGGCCCGCCCCGCGCGAGTCCCCAGGCGGAGGGGAGCTCGCGGAGCGGGCGGCGGGCGATTATGGCATCAGCGGAGCACGCGAATCCGCATGCGGCTGATCACCATTTCCGTGCCCTCGGGCACCACGAGTCCGATGGCGCCCTTGCGGAACTTGGTCCAGTTGATGTCGTAGGGAATCGGATCCGAGCCGGCTTCCTTGACGATGGAGAGCTTGCTGCCGATGCAGGAGAGTTCCCATGTGTTCTTCTCGCCCAGCCTCAGGGCGTCCTTGCCCTCGGTGACCAGGTCGATCGACTCGACGGTGGAGTTCACCGCCGGACCCAGGCGCAGGTACATGGAGCTCGTTCCCTTGACGAGCGTGAAGTCGAACTCCAGCACGAAGTCGCGCCACTTCTCGCGGTCGCCGATGCTGAGCACCGCCGAGCGGCCGGCCGCATTGGTCGGGCCGGTGATGTGCATCGAGCCGTCCGCGATGTCGTGCGTGAAGCCCTCCATGTCGCGCGTGAAGTTCCAGGTGCCCGCCTCGTCGGCCGAGAGCAGATCGCGCCGCTGCACCTTCTGGATGTAGTCGGGCGTGAAAAGCTCGGCGCACAGCGCGTCCGACTCGGTGATGCACTGCCTGTAGCGCTGCTCGAACCAGGCCTTCTCGTCCTTGTTCCCCGAGTTGTGCGCCTTCTCGAGCAGGCGCAGCAGCTCGTCCTCGGCCTTGGCGTACTTCTGCAGGCCGGCGAGCTGGTTTTCCGGGCCGCCGGCGGAGGCCGCCTTGGCTTCCTCGAGCACCTTGTCGGCGAGGGCATGGTCCGTGGTCTTGCGCAGCTCGGCCAGCTTGGCCGCGAACTCCGCGCCCATGAGCGACCCGCGGCTCTCGAGCTCGTCGAAGCTCCGGCGCAGGTCGATCAGCTCGTCGGCGGTGTGAGTCGTCGGGTCCTTGAGCGTGGCCACGATGCCGTCGAAGCGGTCCTGCGTCTCCTTGCGGGTGGCCTCGGCCTCGATGGTGTTCTTGCCGCGCGCCTCGAGGCTCGTGATGTCGACGGCCACCGGCTCGGGCTCCCACTTGGCGCGGGTCTGCTCGGCGTAGTCGATCATCAGCTGCGCCTGGTCGGGCTTGGTGATGTCGAAGCCCTTGATCTTGTCGATGATGCCCTGGACCTCGGCCACGCGCGCGGCCTCGGCGGCCTTCTCCGTGTCCTTCTGGTTCTTCACCTTGAGGAAGAAGAGGCCGGCCCCGACGGTGATGACCAGCGCGGCGATCCAGCCGAACATCATCGTGCGGTCCTTCGGCTCGTCGAGCGGCTCGTGCCGCGCGCGGCCGCGACGCGGCGGCTCCTCCTCCTCGGCCACCTCCGCCGCGCGCGCGGCGCGTGACCTGGCGGGTGTGGCCACGGAGTTGCGTGCAGGGCGCTCGGCCGGGGCCTGCGCGGCGGGACGCGCAGCCGGCCGTGCCGCCGGCCGTGCCGCCGGCGTCGCG
>DASUFI010000156.1:0-16287 GCA_036274635.1 Planctomycetota bacterium | reverse complement strand
CGTGCCCTCGGGCGAGACGGCCGCCGTGCCGCGGTTGAGGCGCCGCCCGCAGACCACCACGTCGGGGAAGGCGAGGCGCGCGTTCTCGGCCAGCAGGTCGTAGCCGTCGATGACGACGCCTTCGCGGGTCCTCACGCGCTGCGCCTCACAAGAGCTCGATCTCTTCCTTCTTGAGGCTGCGCTCGCAGTAGTGGCAGCGCACGCGCAGCGGGTCGGGGCGCACCACGAGGAACTTCGTGACGACCCAGCTCGCGTTGCTGATGCACGACGGGTTCGGGCAGCGCACCAGCCCGTCCACCACCGCCGGCAGCTCGGGCGTGAACTTCCGCACGACCTTGAAGTCGCGGATGATCGAGAAGGTGGCGCGCGGCGAGATGAGCGCGATGCGCGCCACCTCGGCCGGCGTCAGCTCGCGCCGCTCGATCTTGATGATGTCCTTGCGCCCCGCCTTGCGGCTGTCGAGGTTGAGGCCGATGGTGACCGCGCCCTCGAAGCGCATGCCCAGCACCGACAGCACCTTGAGCGCCGTGCCCGCCACGAGGTGGTCGATGACCGTGCCCTCGCGCAGAGCGGACACCTTGACGAAGGTCTCGGCCGCGCCCTCCGGCCGCCGGTCCCCCACGGCGTCCTCGGTGGCGTCCGTCACGCGCGCGCGATGCCCAGCAGCATGGAGAGCACCGCCTTGCGCACCGTGACGCCGTTGCGCGCCTGGTCGAAGTAGGCCGAGCCGGGATAGCTGTCGAGGTCGCGGCTGATCTCGTTGAGGCGCGGCAGCGGGTGCATGACCGTGACGCGCCCGCCGATGCGCTCGATGCTGGCGCGGTCGATGCGGTACGCGTTCTTCACCTTCTCGTACTCGACCGGGTCCGGGAAGCGCTCCTGCTGGATGCGCGTCGTGTACAGGATGTCCACGTCGCTGGCCACGGCGAAGAAGTCCTCGTCCTCGCGCCACGCCGTGCCGCGCGCGTCCAGTTCCTCGATGAACTCGGGCGGCATGCGCAGCGTGGGCGGCGAGATGAGGAAGATCTCGTTGTCGAAGTGCGTGAGCGTCTCGATGAGCGAGTGCACCGTGCGGCTGTACTTGAGGTCGCCCACGAAAGCGATCTTGAGGTTGTCCAGCCGGCCGCGCTTGCTGCGGATGGTGTAGAGGTCCAGCAGCGTCTGCGTGGGGTGCTGGTTGGTGCCGTCGCCGGCGTTGACCACCGGCAGCTCGGTGCTCTCGGCCGCGAGGCGCGCCGCGCCCTCCAGCGGGTGGCGGATGAGGATGATGTCGCAGTAGTTCTCGACCACGCGGATCGTGTCCACCAGCGACTCGCCCTTGGCCGTGCTGGAGACCTTGGAGTCCGCGAAGCCCAGCACCGCCCCGCCGAGCCGCTGCATGGCGCTGCTGAAGGAGAGGTTGGTGCGCGTGCTGGGCTCGAAGAAGAGCGAGCCCAGCACCTTGCCGCGCAGGATGGGCTGCTCGTAGCCCTCGAACTGCGCGGCCTCGTCCAGGAAGGCCAGCAGCTCCTCGCGCGAGAAGTCGCGCATGGAGACGAGGTCCCTGCCGGCCAGGGACAGCGTGGCGACGGGCCTGCTGGTCACGGGTGCTCCTTGGCGCGCCACCCCCGGACGGCGCGGCGCACGGCGCGCTTGCGGCGGGCGGCCATCCTAGCAGACCGGGCCGTCAGGCCTGTCGCGCGAGGGCGGCCTGCGCGCGGGACTCGGCGAGCTGCATGCCCGCGCTGACCTCCTCCAGCCAGCGTCCCGTGAGATCGTCGCGTCCCGCGTCGGGGGGCACGCGGATCTCCGCGCCGAACGCCACCCGCACGCGCGTGAAGGGCTTGCCCACGAAGTGACCGTCCCAGCTGCCGAGACGCCAGGCGCGCTCCACCGCCACCCCCACCGGCACCACCGGCAGCCGCATGCGGCTCGCGGCGAAGACCAGGCCTTCCTTCACCACGCGCGCCGGGCCGCGCGGCCCGTCCACCGTGAGCAGCATGTCGCCCTGGCCCTCGCGGCCGGTGCGGGCCAGCTCGAGCAGCGCCCGCGCGCCGCCGCGCGTGCTGCTGCCGCGCACCGTGGTCCAGCCGAGGCGGTGCGCGATGCGCGCCATGAACTCCCCGTCGCGATGCTCGCTGACCATGATGCACACGTCCTCGCCCAGCATGGCGCTCATCATGGTCCAGATGTCGGAGTGCCAGATGGAGTACAGGCAGCGCACGCGCTGCCCCAGCTGGCGCCGACGTCCGTAGGGCGGGTCGAGGAAGCGGACGCGGTAGGTGCGCGCCAGCAGGTGGTAGAGCGTCAGCCCCGCCGCCGTCGCGGCGCGGATCTTCAGCTCCTGCTTCGGGGTGTAGCGCGAGACGCGGCCGCTCACGCGCACATCGTACGGACGCCCCCGCTCACTTCTTGGCGATGTCGTCGCCCGCGCCGCCCTCGTCGATCTTGTTGGGGCCCGCGCTCCACAGGAAGGGCTTCTTCTTCTCGTTGAGCTTGAAGAGGTAGCTGCTGCCCCACGGATCCACCGGCAGGTCGGGCTTGCCGAGGCAGCCCTCCTCGTAGTCCGGCAGAGGCTTCACGAGGTCGGCCAGCTCCTTGGGGTATCCGCCCTGGCTGATCTTGTAGACGGTCATCGCCGCGCTGAGCTGCTGCAGGTCGTTCTGCACCTGGTCCGCCGGCGAAAGCTCGGGCGCCGCCTCGGCCTCGCCCATGCCCTCGCCCGTGATGGCCCCCACCGCGATGACGCCGCCCGTCAGCAGCAGCGGCACGAAGTCGCCCAGCGCGAACTCCGCGACGCCGCGCCCCACCTCGAGGCCGCCGCCCGCGTCGTACGTGCCGTCGTAGCTGTAGCCGAGGTGCTTGCCGATGGCCTGCTCCGTGGGCATCAGCGAGAAGTCCACGGGCAGCTGCCCGAACATGCCCGACATCATGCCGACCGCGGGCGCGAGCTGGCCGTAGACGGTGCCGAAGGACTTGGCATTGTCGCTGAAGGACAGGCTCGTGACCTTGCCCTTGGCCGCGAGGCCCTTGGCGAAGGTCATCAGCTCCGAGTTGTCCGCCAGCGAGCCCGCGCCCTGCAGCCCGTTGAGCGCCGTCTTGAGCGCCTGGCTCGACTGCAGGCACAGCACCACGTTGTCGCCGTCCAGCGCGAAGGCGGGCTGCAGCATGACCATCGCCGCGACCGTGCTCGAGAGGTCGATCTCGTAGAACGGATGGCCTTCGTGGTCGGACGTGTTGATCTTGAGGCCGCCGAACTTGTCCGGGAACTGCGCCGCGACGCCGGAAGCGAGCGCGTTCATCGCGCCCACGAACTTCTGCGGGTCGCGCAGCGCCACCTTGCAGATGGTCGACGGCTGGCCGGGGAAGCCCGCGCCCGGCATGCCGTAGAGCAGCGCCACGCCGTGCGGGTTGGCGAGCAGGTCGTCGCGCAGGCTCGCGGTGCCCATGAACTCCTTGATCTTCGCGTTGATGCCCGGCGCATCCTCGGGCGCGACCGTCTCGATCGTGGACATCACGAAGTCGTACACGTAGGGCAGCCAGTCCACGCCGAAGGCGGACGCCGAGAGGCAGTTGCCGGGCACCTGCGACAGCAGCCCGAGGTCGACCTGCGCGTTCGCCGCCATGCACTTGCCGACGAGCCCGGTCGCATCCGGCGCGATCGAGACGCCCATCGTGGTGATGACGCGTCCGTCCGCCTCGCGGTGGCCCTCGCCGCCCATCCAGTGGATGGACGACAGGCCGGTCTGGTCGAGCAGCGCGGAGACGCCGGCCAGCTCCTTCATGTCGGTGTGGCTCATGGCCACGATGCCCATCAGGCTGCGCCCCATGTCGGCCAGCTGGCCCACGCGGAAGAACCACGAGGACGAGTCCGGGTGCATCCCGCCGCCCAGGCCCGACGCCTGCTTGTACTCGGCCGTGTCGGCCAGCGACGCGCCGCTCGCGGCGGCGGCGTTGTCCAGGATCGCGCCCAGCGACTTCTCGGACAGCGAGAGCACCGCCAGCTTGTCGAGGAAGCCGAGCACGACGGGCGGGCCGCCCTCGATCTTCTTCACCATGTACGTGGTCTTGCCGTGCGTCGCGCTCGTCTCCGGCGCCTTGATCATCCCCCACAGCGCCTTGACCAGCCCGAGGTCGCTGGCGTTCTGCATCTCGATGCCCAGCACCAGGCCGATGTCGGGCTCGCCCGGGCCGGCCGCGCCCGGCGCCGGCAGCGACACGTGCGTGAGCGCGACGAAGAAGCGGCCGATGGGCACGCCCCCACCCTCGCCGCTGAGCATGCTGGCCAGCGAGATCTTCGGCATGGACTCGGGCGGCAGCCCGCTCTTCGCGATCAGCTCCTGCAGCGACTTGTCCGCCGCGCTGACCGGCTTCTGGAGGAAGGCCTTCACCTCCGGCTCGTCGAGGATCTTGCGCATCGCCGAGTTCTTGCTCGCCTCCGCGCCCGCCTGCAGGCTCGGCGTGCCCACGTAGAGGATGGTGTTCGCGGGCAGCAGCGCCGCGGGATCGGCGCCGGGCCCGCCCGTGAGTGCTGCGGGCGACGCCAGCAGCGTCGCGAGGGTGATCAGCGTGAAGATCATGGTCCGGTGTTCCTTCGTGCGGGACGTGCGGAGCGGGCGGGTGCCACGGACGGGCGAGCCTGCAGCGCGCGGCCGGGAGAGGGCCAAGGGTGCGCGCGAGGGTCCGCCAGCGAGTCGAATGATGCCGCATCCCCTTCGGCAGCCACAAGTTGCGAGACAAGCCAGCCACCGAATCGACACCCTGCGGCCGCCCGTCGGACACGCGCGCGGCGACGAGGACGCCGACGCGCTGCCGAGTCCGATTCCGCTCACGCCGCGTGAGGCGCGAGCAGCCCACCAACTCGCGCTGCGCCCGCGGCTCGCAACTTGACCGATCCGCGCGACGCATGGCATCGTCCAGCGGCGCGGAGTTTCGTCGTCCGCGCTCGTGCCGCCGAGGCGCACGACCTGCCGGGCTTGCCAGGCCGCTCGAGAGCGCCGGCTCGCTCCGCAGGCCCGAGCCGGCAGCGGACCGCGACCCCAACGTTGCACGCCAACCCCTATCTGACGGTGATCTTCCCTTGAACAAGATGCCTTGGGCCCTGAAGATCATCCTCGGCGTCGCCGCGGCCGCCGTGATCATCGTCGTGGTGACCGAGCAGCGAGCGGTCTCGCAGGCAGCGGGCTGGGACGCCCTCTCGGCGGCCGAGGCCGCCGGAGGCTCGCCCGAGTCCCTGCAGACCGCGTCGCAGGCCGCGCACGGCACGGATGCCGAGCCCTGGGTGGAGCTCCTGCTCGCGCGCAGCCTGTACGACGCCGGCGGCAAGGACCAGCTCGAGCGCGCGCGGCTGGTGGCGCAGCAGGCTCTCGATCGCCATCCCGAGGGCGAGGTGGCGGGCTACCTGCGCCAGCTCGTGGCCGCCATCGACAGCTTCGTGCAGCTGGGCGCCGGCTGACCGCGCACGGCCTCAGCGCTCTCGCGACGGGCTCGCGGGCAGGCCCTCTTCGAGCTCCTCGCTCGCGGCCCCCGCCGTCAGCAGCCGGTGCAGTAGCCGGTCGCGATCCGCCACCGAGTAGAACTCGAAGGCCAACTCGCCGCGCCCACCCTTCTCCCGGATGTGGACGCGAGTGCCATACAAAATCTGCATTTGTTCTACGTAATGGGGTGTGTTCTTCAGGTTTGAGGCGCGACGCTTCCCACCCAGCCGCCGCGGGGTCGTCGAGAGTGTCCGCGCTCGCGCCTCGATCGTCCGAACCGTCCAGCCGTTGCGCACGGCCTCGACCGCCAGCCGCTCGCGGTCCACATCGCTGGTGGCAGCCAGGATCGCCCGGCCCTGGCCGGCCGAGAGCGCTCCGCTGTTGAGCAAGCGCTTCACGCCCTCCGGCAGCTCCAGCAGGCGCAGGGAGTTCGTGACGGCCACCCGGCTGCGCCCGAGGCGGTCAGCAGCCTCCTGGTGGGTGAGGCTGCCACGGGCCAGCAGGGCCTCGTAGGCGGCCGCCTCCTCGAGCGGGCCGAGGTTCTCGCGCTGGAGGTTCTCGATCAAGGCCACCTCGAGCGACTTGACCCCACCGGTGGGCTCCACGACCAGGGCCGGGATCGTGGCCTTCCCGGCCAGCCGCGAGGCCCGCAGGCGGCGCTCGCCGGCCACCAGCTGGTAGCCGGCGGGGGTCGCCTGGACGATGATCGGCTGGACCACCCCATGCTGCCGAATGGAGGCGGCGAGCGCCTCCAAGTTGGCTTCATTGAAGACTTTGCGTGGCTGCTCGGGATTGGGGCTGACCGCCTCGACGGGCACCTCGAGCACCTGCCGGCCCGCCGGCGCCCCGCTCCTCGGAATCAGGCTGTCCAGCCCGCGACCCAGTCGCCGCTCCATCGCACACCCTCCCGGCCGCTCGCCTCGGGGCGACGGTCCGTCGCGGCCCAAGGTAGGGGCCTCACGGGCGGGGTTCAATCGCGGAGGGGGCGATGTTTCACGTGAAACATCGGCGGGCGGCCGGTGGGCGCGCCGCGCGTCAGGTCGCGCGCTTGAGGTAGTCCAGGTCGGCCGGCAGGGGCGCTCCGGACTCGCCAAGGCCCGAGGCGAAGAGCACTTCGAGGTCGCGCAGGGCGCGGGCGTCGCCTGTCACGCGGATCTCCTGCGGCCGCGGGTGCCGGCCGCCCACGAGGATCAGCGACATGAGCGACGTGGCCGAGCACTTTTCGCCGTCCAGCGCGATGTCGAGCGGCGTGCCGTAGTGCCTGGCCACCTGCACGATGAGCGCGAGCGGCCGCGCGTGCAGCGTGATGCCGGGCGGCATGCACAGGCTGGCCGTCGCCTGGCGCACGAAGGTGCGCAGGATCTGGTTCGCCGTCGGGCTGGCAGATTCGACGTAAAGGTATGCGTGGCGCAGACATACGTTCACAGCCAGGTCCAGGACATGCTCCTTCGCGACGGCGCTGGAGATTGCGTGCCGGGCCGGCTCGTGACGGATGTCGTTCTCGTGCCGCTCGTAGAAGTGCACCAGCGCGGTGGCCATCTCGAGCAGGTGCAGCGAGACGGAGGCGTGACCGCGCAGGGACTGCAGCCAGGGGTGGTCGCGCTCGACGGAGGTGTGCAGCACGTAGGTGTCGTACATCGACTGGATGCTGTGCACCGTCGACTCGTACCAGCGGCAGCGCTCCTCGGTGCCCTTCGTGGCCACGAACTCCGGCAGCGCCTCGATGGGGCGCGCGAAGCCCAGGTCGAGGCTGCGGCTGGTCTGCAGCACCTTCAGGAAGCGCGCGGCGATCTCGGCGATGTGCTGGCGTTCATCGACGGTTTCCTCCTCGTCGAGGTTGCGCGGCAGCAAGCGGCGCTGGGGGAGGAGCTCGTCGTCCTGGTCGAAATCGACGGGCTCCCATGTGAGGCCCATGCGGCCCGCCTCGTGGTCGAGGTCACGCAGCAGCGCGAGCAGCGCGGTGTCGAGCAGCTCGCCCGCGCGGCGCAAGTCGGCCTCGAGCGGGCGGCCGTCGACGAGCGTGTTGTAGAGCGGCAGCCGCCGCGAGAGATGCAGCGCGGTCGACCGCACGGCAGCCAGGCCACGCACGGAGGCGACCATCTCGCCGAACGTCACGAAGGTGCGGTTCTGGCGGGCGCCGAAGTCGTCCAGCCAGGTCTCCAGGGCGTGGGCGACGTGGCTCAGCACCATGACGAAGGCGGGCCTGCGCAGCAGCTCGGGCGTGCGCTGGCCGGCCGCGACCAGTCCGCCCAGCTCTCCCGCCTCGGTCACCAGGAGGGCCCGGACCTCTTCCTCCCGGACGACGACGTCGCGCGACCGTGTCTGCGTCATGGCTCCAGCCCAGGGGGCGTCAGTGTAGCACTCCTCGGCTTTCCGACCCGGCCGCTGCACCCGATCCCCTCAAGCGCGCCCTCGCTCCCTGCCGACGAGTCGGTGTCCCTCCCTGCACCACCCACGCGTCGAGGACTCCTCCCATTTCGTCCGGCGACCAGTCGATCGAGATCTACCTGCGCGAGATCAATCGCGTGAAGCTCCTGACGGCGGAGCAGGAGAAGGACCTCGCGCGGCGCGTGCACAAGGGCGACCTCGAGGCGCGCAACCATCTCGCCGCCGCGAACCTGCGCCTCGTGGTCTCCATCGCGAAGCGCTACAGCAACCGCGGCCTCATGCTGCTCGACCTCATCGAGGAGGGCAACGTGGGCCTGATGCGCGCGGTCGAGAAGTTCGATCCCGCCGCGAATTGCCGCTTCTCCACGTACGCGACGTGGTGGATCAAGCAGGCCATTCGGCGCGCGCTCACGAACACCGTGAAGACCGTGCGCATCCCGTCGTACATGGTCGAGCTCATGTCGCGCTGGAACAAGGCGACCGAGGGGCTCCTGCTGCGCCTCGGGCGCGAGCCCTCGCTCGCGGAGATCGCCGCGCACCTGCAGCTCAACGACGACGCGGTCCTCGCGGTGCGCGCCGCGCTCGAGACCGCGTCGCGCTACACCCAATCGTTCACCACGGATGACGACAACTCCGACCTCACCGACGTGATCGTGGATCCGGAGTCGCCCGAGCCGAGCGCGAAGATCCAGGCCGAAACCGAGCTGCAGCGCATGCTCGGCTGCCTGCACCGCCTCGACGACCGCCAGATCCGCATCCTGCGGATGCGCTTCGGTCTGGGCTACGATGAGCCCATGACCCTCAAGCAGATCGGCGCCGAGCTCGGCCTGACCCGCGAGAGGGTCCGCCAGATCCAGAACGAGGCCCTCGCGCAGCTCTTCACGGCGATGACCGAGGGCGAACTCGTCTAGAGGCCCGCATGGTTCACGACCATGCGGGCCATCGATGGGGCCGCCTTGCTCTCCCTCCGCGACGCCGGGCCCCCGGGCCCGCTCAGCAACCTGTACGTGCACGTCCCCTGGTGCCGGGACCGCTGCACCTACTGCGCCTTCCCGACCGCGCCGGATTCCCCGGCCCTGCACGCGGACTTCGTCGACGCCCTGGGCCGCCGCGCCGCCGCGCAGCGCTGGCTGGCACCGCTGCGCACGCTGTACCTCGGTGGGGGCACGCCGGCGCTGCTGGCGCCCAAGCGACTCGGACAGCTCCTCGCGGACATCCGCCGTGACGCCTCTTTTGAGGCTTCGATCGAGATCACTTTGGAGGCAAATCCGGCCAACGTGGAGGCCGGCGCCCTGGCGGCGTGGGAGCGCGTCGGCATCACGCGCGTCTCGCTGGGCGTGCAGACCTTCCGGGACGAGGTGCTGCACGGGCTGGCGCGGCTGCACACCGGAGCCGACGCCCGCCGCGCGCTGGAGCGGCTGGCCTCGGGCTGGCGCGGCGCGTGGTCGGCCGATCTGCTCGTCGGCTGGCACGGCCAGACGGCCGCGGACCTGGCCGGCGACCTCGATGAGCTGCTGGGCTTCGCGCCTCCGCACGTCTCGGTCTACGGTCTCACCGTGGAACCGCGCACGCCGCTCGAGAGGCTCGCGCGGCGCGGGCATCCCGTCACCGCCGCGCGACGGCTGCACGCACCCTTCGACGCACAGTGGACTGCGCGCCTCGGCGAGGCAGGGCTGGAGCGCTACGAGGTGAGCAACTTCGCGCGGCCGGGCAGCCGCTCGCGCCACAACCAGGCCTACTGGGCGAATGCCGACTACCTCGGCCTCGGGCCGGGCGCGGCCAGCTCGCGCGAGGGGCTGCGCTGGGTCGAGCGCGAGGAGCCGCGCGCGTGGATCGCGGCGGCGCGCGCGGGCGCGGGCGTGCGGCGCATGGTCGAGCGCGTCGTGCCGGCGCAGCGGCTGCTCGAGTCCGTCGCGGTCGGGCTGCGCACGCGCGACGGCGTGCCCGTGGCCGAGCTGGAGCGCCGCTTCGGCGCGGGCTGGCGGCCCCGCGTGCTGCCCGCCGCGCAGCCGCTGCTGGACGCCGGCGTGCTGCGGCTCGACGAGGCCCTGCACCTCGCGCCCGCGGAGCTGGCGCGTGCCGACGCGGTGGCGCGCACGCTCGCCGCCGCGTGCCTCGCCGACGAGCCCGATGCCGCGCGAGCCGCGCCGTGATCCTGCTCATCGACAACTACGACTCCTTCACGCACAACCTGTGGCAGGCGCTGGGCGCGTGCGCCGGCGGCGAGGAGGTGCGCGTGGTGCGCAACGACGCGCTCGCGCCGGACGAGCTGCGCGCGCTGCGGCCGCGGCGGGTGGTGCTCTCGCCCGGACCGGGCCATCCGTCGCGCGCGGGGCTCTCGCTGCTCGCGCCGCAGCTGCTGCCCGACACGCCGCTGCTGGGCGTGTGCCTCGGGCACCAGGCGCTGGCGCTGTGCCACGGCGCCCGCGTGGAACGCGCGCCGCGGCCGACGCACGGTCGCGCGGTCGAGATCCACCACGCAGCCGAGGACCTCTTCGCCGCTCTGCCCAGCCCGTTCCCCGCGGCTCTGTATCACTCGCTCATCGTGGTGCCCGCCTCGCTGCCCGCCTGCCTGCGCGTGACCGCCCGCAGCTCGGCCGGCGATATCATGGCCCTGCGCCACGTGGATCGACCGCACGCAGGCGTGCAGTTCCACCCGGAGTCGTTCCTCACGCCCGCGGGACCCGCCGTCCTGCGCGCCTTCCTCGAGTCCTGAATGCCGACGCCCTTCGCCGACCGTCTCGCCGAGGCCGTGCGCACCAAGCAGTCCGCGCTCGTCGTGGGTCTGGACCCGCAGCTCGAGAAGCTGCCGCTCGAGCTGCGCCGCGCCGCCGACGCCGGCGCGTCCGACGCGCGCGAGCGCGCCGCCGCCGCGCTGCGCGCCTTCGACGCCGCGATCATCGAGCTCGTCGCGCCCTTCGCGGTGGCGGTCAAGCCGCAGAGCGCCTTCTACGAGCGCTGGGGCGCGCCGGGCGTCGCCGCCTACGAGCATGCCGTCGAGAGCGCGCGCGCCGCGGGCCTGCTGGTGATCGGCGACGTCAAGCGCGGCGACATCGGCTCGACCGCGGCCGCCTACGCCGAGGGCCACCTCGTCGCGTCCGAGCATCCGTCCGCGCGCGCCGACGCCGTCACGCTCAACCCGCTGCTGGGCACGGACAGCATCGCGCCCTTCCTCGCCGCCATGTCCGCCACCGGCGGCGGCTGCTTCGTGCTGGTGCGCACGAGCAACCCGTCCGCGAAGGAGCTGCAGGACCTGCGCGTCGATGGCCGCCCGCTGCACGAGCACGTGGCCGCGCTCGTCGCGCGCTGGGGCGAGAAGCACGTCGGCGGGTGCGGCTACAGCAGCGTCGGGGCGGTGGTGGGCGCGACCGCGCCCGACGAGCTGCGCCGCCTGCGCGCGCAGCTGCCGCAGGCCTGGTTCCTCGTGCCCGGCGTCGGCGCGCAGGGCGCCACCGCCGACGACGTCGCGGCCGCCTTCGACGCCGAGGGCCTCGGCGCCGTGATCAACTCCTCGCGCGGCATCCTCTATGCCTACGGCGAGCCGGCCGCGCCGGCCTGGAAGGATGCGGTGCGCGGCGCGGCCCGCACGCTGCGCGACCAGCTCCGCCGCGCGGCCCAGTCGGCGCTGCGTTGAGCGCGCCTCTCGCGGCCGCTCCGCCGTTCGTCCGGCGCGCGCCGCTGGTGCACGCGCCGTGGACGCACGCGTGGTGGCAGGGGCGCGCGGACCTGGTGGAGCTGTTCGGGCCGCCGCCCT
The DNA here is from genome assembly GCA_036274635.1 of Planctomycetota bacterium. Classification (GTDB taxonomy): domain Bacteria; phylum Planctomycetota; class B15-G4; order B15-G4; family B15-G4; genus DASUFI01. Next base: position 4,689 of record DASUFI010000156.1, on the reverse strand, counting down.
CGTCCGCCGCGCTGGCCGCCGCCGCGGCGGCGCAGACGCGGCGCGCGCTGCCGGCCTGGACCAGCTGGGTGCGTTCGACCTCCGGCCGCGCACCGCCCGCCGACGCGCTCGTCGTCCTCGCAGGCCAGCAGCCGGTGCTGGCCGGTGGCGCCGCGCTGGTCGCGCACAAGGCGGCCACCGCGGTGCGCCTCGCCAAGGACCTCGCCGTCTCGCTCCGCCGCGCGGTGGTGCCGGTCTTCCTGCTGGCCGACGAGGACCACGACTCGTCCGAGGTCGACCACGTGGATGTGATCGACGATGCCAGCGGCCGGCTGCGGAGGCTGCGCTGTCCCATCAGCCCGCGCTCGGCATCCTTCCGCGAAGCGGCCTGGGACGCGACGCAGCTGCGCGCCACGATCGCGCTGCTGGGCGAGCTTTCCGGGGAACATGCAGGTTCGTTGGCCCGCCGATTCGCAGACGTCGACGCCGCGCCAGCTTCCGCTCACGTGGCCGCGCTGCTGCTCGACACGCTTGGCCCGCAGGGCCTGCTGTGCGTCGAGGCCCACCGGCTGACGCATGCATCGCGATCCATCCTGGAGGAGACGCTGGCGCACCCGGAGTGGGGGAGCGAGGTGCTCGCCGACGGGGCGCGGCGGCTCGAGCGGGCTGGCCTGCGTGTCAGCTTCGATCCGGCCGATCCGCGTCCGCTGCTGCTGGAGGCACGCGACCAGCGGCGCCGTCGGCTGGCGGCGGGCGACGAGGGCGCGGCGCGTCGCCTCCAGGCCACGCCCGATGCCTTCTCTCCGCACGCGGCGCTGCGGCCCATCGTGCAGGCGGCCGCGCTGCCGGTGGTGGCCCAGGTTTGCGGGCCGTCGGAACTGCTCTATCTCGGGCAGGCGCGCGCGCTGCACGGGCGTTTCGGGCTGGCGCCGCCGGTTCTCGTTCCCCGTCTGGAGGCCACGCGCGTGACCCGGGCCCAGCTGCGCGACCTCGGCGGCGACCTGCGCGCCGTGGACCTCGAGGACGCGGCGCGCCGCAGCCATCCGCTGGCCGCCGAGGAGCGCGCGCTGCTGGAGGCGGCCGAGCGGCTGGCGCGGGCGGTCGCGCAGGCGGCCCCGGCGCTGGCGCCACGGGCGCGTCGGTGGCGCGCGCAGGCGGAGAGCACGGCGCGGCGGCTCGCCGCGGCGCCGCACTGGCACGGCGCGCGCGGCGCGGCGTGGAGCGCGCTGCGTCCGCGCGGGCGGCCGCAGGACACCGTGCTGGCCTGGCTGCCCGACGCCTGGCGCGCCGGCGACCCGGCCGCATGGGCCGCGCGACTCGTCGAGCTGGCCGCGCCGCTCGATCCGCCCGAGCACGTGCTGCACCTGCTGCCCGAGGAGCCCGCGCATGGTTGACGTCCTCGTCTTCGGCCCGCATCCCGACGACATCGAGATCTGCAGCGGCGGGCTGGTGCTCGTGCTGCAGCAGCGCGGCTACTCGGTGGGGGGCGTGGACATGACCGCGGGCGAGTCGGGCACGCGCGGCTCGCTCGAGCAGCGGCGCGTCGAAGCCGCGCGCGGCGCGCAGCTGCTGGGCCTGCAGTTCCGCGAGAACCTCGGGCTGCCCGACGGCGGCGTCGAGAACACGCGCGAGACGCGCGATCTGGTGATCGACTGCATCCGCCGGCACCGGCCGCGCCTGGTGGTGGCGCCGATCCCGAGCGACGACCATCCGGACCACTCGCGCACGGGCCTCGCGGTGAAGGAGGCGCGCTTCCTCGCCGGCACGTCGCGGCTCGGGCCGCCGGGCGAGCCGTGGCGGCCGGGGCGTGTGCTCTTCTATCCGTCGCGCGAGTTCGCGGTGCCGAGCCTCGTCGTCGACGTCAGCGCGGTCTTCGAGCGCAAGATGGAGGCGGTGCGCGCGCACGCGAGCCAGCTGCACGACCCGCGCAGCAAGGAGCCGCTCACGACCATCAGCTCGCCGGACTTCCTGCCGGCCATCGAGGCCAAGGCGCGCTACTTCGGCTCGCTGGTGGGCGCGCGCTTCGGCGAGCCGTACGTGGTGGAGGGGCCGCTCGCGGTGGACGACCCGCTGCCCGTCGTGCGCGGCCGTGGCCACGGGCAGTTCGGAAAGGGCAAGGCGTGAAGCCGCTGCGCATCGGGATCGCCTGCTACCCCACCTACGGCGGCAGCGGTGTCATGGCCACGGAGCTGGGGCTGGCGCTGGCCGACCGCGGCCACGAGGTGCACCTCTTCTCCTACGCGCGGCCCTCGCGCCTGCCGGCCTGCCACCCGGGCCTCGAGTTCCACGGCGTCTCGGTCAGCGAGTACCCGCTGTTCCGCTTCCCGCCCTACGACCTGGCGCTGTCCTCCGCGCTGCGCGAGGTCATGCAGCAGCGCGGGCTGGACATCGTGCACGCGCACTACGCCGTGCCGCACGCGCTGTGCGCGCACCTCGCGCGCGAGATGGTGCCCGGCAGCCGCACGAAGATCGTGACCACGCTGCACGGCACCGACGCGACCATCCTCGGGCGCGACCCGAGCTACCGCGACGTCATCCGCTTCGGCCTGCACAAGAGCGACGCCGTCGTGTGCGTGTCGCGCTGGCTGGAGGAGCAGACGCGCGAGGTCTTCGACTTCGAGGGCGACATCCACGTGGTGCCCAACTTCGTGGATCCGGCGCGCTTCCGCCCGCAGCGCGACCCGCGCGCGCGCCGCGACCTCGGGGGCGACAGGCACAAGCTGTTGCTGCACACGAGCAACTTCCGCCCGCTCAAGCGCGCCACCGACACCGTGGACGTGCTCTCGCGCCTCGCGCGCAAGGACGCCGTGCTGGTGCTGCTGGGCGACGGTCCGGACCTGGGCGCGGTGCGCGAGGAGGCCGTCCGCCGCGGCGTGCTGCCGCGCCTGCGCTTCCTGGGCGAGGTGCCCGACGCCGAGACGGTCGCGGCCGCCTGCGACGTGGCCTTGTTCCCCAGCAGCAGCGAGTCCTTCGGCCTGGCGGCCCTCGAGGCGCTGGCCTGCGGCGTGCCCGTGGTGGCCAGCCGCGTGGGCGGACTGCCCGAGGTCGTGAGCCACGGCGAGACCGGCTTCCTCGAGCCGGTCGGCGACACGGCCGCCATGGCGGCCGACGTGCAGCGCCTGCTGGACGACGACGCCCTGCGCACGCGCTTCGGCGAGGCGGCCGCGCGCGCCAGCCGCGAGCGCTTCTCCATCGACCGCGTCCTGCGCCAGCACGAGGAGCTGTACGAAAACCTGCTCCACGACCGGTCGTGAGGCGGCTCTACTTCGACCACAACGCGACCTGTCCGCTGCGTGCGAATGCGCGCGCCGCGCTGCGCGAGGCCGGGGAGCTACCCCTGGGCAATCCGTCCAGCGCGCATGCCGAGGGCCGCCGCGCGCGCCGGCTGCTGGAGGAGGCGCGCGAGCGCCTGGCCGCCGTGGCGGGCTGCGCGCGCGACGAGGTGGTCTTCACCTCGGGCGGCACGGAATCGAACGCCCTGGCCCTGCGGGCCGGCGAGGGCGTCGTGCTGCATGCGCCCATCGAGCACCCGTCGGTGCTGCGGCCGCTCGCGGCGCGCGGCGGGGCGCGCGCGCTGCCCGTGGACCGATGGGGGCGCGTCGATCCCGGCGCGATCGCGCGGGCGGCGGGGGGCGAGCGGCCCGCGCTGCTGAGCGTGGCGCTGGCCAACCACGAGACCGGCGTGGTGCAGGACGGCGCGGCGCTGGCCCGCGCGGCGCACGCCGCCGGCGCGCGCGTGCATTGCGACGCGAGCCAGGCGCTCGGCAAGTGGCCACTGTCCTTCCGCGATCTCGACGCCGACCTGCTCACGCTGTCCGCGCACAAGGTCGGCGGGCCGCCAGGCGTGGGAGCGCTGCTGGTGCGCAAGGGCACGCCTCTTGCCCCGCTTCTGCTCGGCGGCGAGCAGGAGGGTGGGGCGCGCGCGGGCACCGAGGCGGCGGCCCTCGCTCGCGCCTTCGCTGCGGCGGCCGAGGAGGCCGAGGCCGAGCGGGCCGAGGCCGCGGCGCGCTGGAGCGCCTGGATCGCGATGCTGCGCACCGGACTGGCGACCCTGGAGCCGGCGATGCAGTGGAACTCGCCGGACGATGACGTGCTGCCAAACACGCTCAACGCCTCGTTTCCGGGCCGTTCCGGCGCGGTGCTGGTGCAGCGCCTCGACCTCGAGGGCGTGGCCGTCTCGCACGGATCGGCGTGCGCGACCGGATCGCGGCAGCCATCGCCCGTTCTGCTGGCCCTCGGCGCGGACGAGCGCCGCGCGCGCGCTGCCGTGCGCTTCAGCGTGGGCCCGACCAACGTCGAGGGCGACGTGGAGGAGCTGCTCGCGCGCATCGCGCGGGTCCTGCGGGACGTGGCGCCGCGTGAGTGACGCGTGGCACGCTTCGTGCAGGCGCGGCGTCGCGCGTGGTTCATGTCGACCATCGGGCCGCTCGCGCCGCGCGGCCGTCACGATCGCGCACTGATCGACAGCCGCGCACGCGTCGCCGCGCGCGCGCCGCGACGCGACGCGGGTCGCGCTCGCGCGCGGGCACGTTGACAGCCGCGCGCAAAGCCCGGACAGTGGGCGCTTCGTCGCGGGTTGGCGGGAGAGCCGTTCACATCCGGAGGCGCGCGGACCGCGCGCGCCGTCGCGAAGTGCACTGCGGTTCTCCGCGGGCGCCTGGCCGGGGCGAAGGTTCTGGTGTTGTTTCCGGGGTCTCTCCGTTCGCCGAG
>DASUFI010000155.1:0-6067 GCA_036274635.1 Planctomycetota bacterium | reverse complement strand
CCGACGTGTACCGCCGCCTGGCCGCCGACAATGACGCGTTGGTCCGCAAGGCCCTGGTCGCGGTGAAGATCAGCGACGCCAGTCTCCAGGCCGAAATCCTCTCCACGCTGTCCAGGGACAGCGTGCAGCAGGTGACGGCCGCGGTCGATGATCGCCTGCAGCACACGGACTGGACGGCGGGCACGGTCGGGCTCATTGCCGTCGTGAGGGCGCGCCTCGAGAACTCGGCCGCACCACTGCAGTGGCTGCCGCAAGGACTCGTGCGAGTCCCTGCTGCGCGGGCCGAAGTGACTGGCATCCTTCTGCGGACGGCTGATGAGCGGCTGATATCGGTCCTTGGCGAGTCGATGATCAGCAAGGGTCGCACGGGAGAGCCCACCGTGCGGGAGGACTCGTTCATCAAGGACTGGGTGACGCTTCCCGGCGCCGACATGGCGCGACTTGTTCCGCTGCTTCAGCGCATCTCGCCGCTGCTGCTGTCGTCGTTGGCGAATGCGGCGATCAGCCAGATGGTCGACTCGTCCGTGCCGGCGGCGCTCGACCCATTCGTCGCCGATGCGTCCCAACCGCTCGCAGACCGGATCTACGCGTGCGCGATCACGCTGCACGACCCGACTCCCGCGCGCTGCGCGCGCCTGCTGACGCTGCTGTCAGATCCGTCGCTGCGGGAGGGCACGGCCTACGTCCAGCAGGACAACTGGCTCGTGGCCATCGCGATCAAGAACGTTCCGCCGGAGCAGCGAAATGCCGTGATCCGAGACGTCCTGCGAGGCGTGGCGTTGCGCGACGACTTGGCACTGACGGTTGCGGGCGAGTTCAACATCAACTCGCCCCAAGCGACCGAGGTCGCTCCGCTGATCCTCGACCGGTGGCTCGACGGGGGAAGCCGTTCCACGCTTCCCTGCGTGCAGTCTGCGATCGCGCTCGTCGGTCGCACATCCGGGCTGGCCAGCGAGGACTTGATGCGGCGCGCACTGCACAGCCCGATGGGCTACGGCGAATCCGCCGTCACCGCCATGGGGCGCCTGCGCGACCCGCGGTTCCTGGACCTGCTGCGCGAATGCCTCGATCCGACGTGGTACAGCGGCGACGGTCCCGCACTCTCCGCGTCCGCCATCAATGCCCTGCAGGGTTACATGAATGATGAGGCCGCCGCCGTCCTGCTCGATGCCGCGGCCAACTCGCCCAGCAGTAAAGTGCGTACCAACGCACTCGAGGCCGTCGAGGCCATTGGCCGCTACCGCGACGCGCTCGCCGCATGGCAGCGGCGCTCGGCGTCGGGCGCCACGCGCGACGCGGCCATCGTGAAGCTCGCTGGCACCGTCGCAGACAAGAAGGGCCCGGAGGACGTCCGCGCCGAGGCGGTGCGCGCTCTTGGCGTGCTGCAGGCCGCCGAGCAGCTGCCACTGATCATCGAGGCGCTCACCGACAACTCGCGGGACGTGCGCGAGGCGGCGCGCGAAGCGCTCAACCGCATCAACGCCGCGGTGCCCGCGCCGGCGCCGGCCAAGCCGAAGCCGCCCGCGGAACCGGAATCGGAACCCGAAAACCCCTGAGCAGGCCGGTCATCAGCCCGCCGCCTCCGCCAGCATCCGGTGGAACTGATGCACGGCCGCCTCGTGCCGCGGCGCTAACCGCCCGCCGCGATACATCCGCGAGCGCACGCCCTGCTGCACCGCGCCCACCACGCTCTCGTCCTCGCCCTCCACCCGCTGCAGGCCCGCGCCCGCGCCGCTGTCCAGCTTCGCCGGATCCCACACGTAGCTGAGGAACCTCACGCGCGTCCGATCCACCGCCAGCGGCTGCACCAGGTTCACCGACAACCCCCACGGGTAGACGTTGATCATCGTCGCCGGCCAGAGCCAGACGTAGTACCCCGCCACGCGTCGCCCATGGTCGGCATGCCCGGCCGGGGGCGCGAGCACCGCGTCGTCCGGCGCCCCGTCGTCCGCGAAGCCCACCTGCACGCTGCCGCGCGGCCAGAGTCGCGTCTCGTAGCGGCCCCAGTCGAGCACGGCCGAGAGCGTCGGGTGCACGAAGGGCACGTGGAAGCCCTCGAGGTAGTTGTCGCAGTACAGCGCCCAGTGCGCCGGCACGTAGTAGTCGCCGTCGCGCGACGGGTCGGGGCGCGTACGGTCGAGCGGCAGCCAGCCGAGCAGCTCGTCGAGCGGCGCTGTCAGCTCGCGCAGCTCGTGCGCGGGGTCGAGCGACGCGAAGAGCAGTGGGCCCCAGCGGCCCGACGCGGCGGCGGGCAGGTCGTCGGTGACCGACGGGAATTCCTGCGCGTCCTCGAATCCCGGCGCCGCGACGAAGCGTCCGTCGAGCGCGAAACGCCGGCCGTGGTACCGGCAGCGCAGCTGCCCGCCCGCCGGGGTGCACGGCGACTCGCACAGCAGCGCGCCGCGGTGCGTGCAGACGTTCGAGAGCAGGTGCGGCGCGCCCTCGTCGGGCCGCGTCAGCAGCAGCGGCTCGTCGAGCAGGCCGGGCAGCAGCGTGAGCGGCCGCGCGCCGCCGGGCGGGGGGACTTGCGAGTCATCGGCGACGCCGTGCCAGGTGGACGCGAAGAGCGTGTCGCGCAGGCGCTCGAAGAGCGCGGCGTCGCGGTAGAAGGCGGCCGGCAGCGTGCGGGCGCGAGTCAGGTCGGAGGCGTCGCTCGGCGGCTTCCTGCGGGCGGCCATGAGGGCGGCAGATGATACGCCCGGATCCGGCGCCCGCGCGCTACCATGCGCCGCCACCCGTGTCCCTGCCCACGCATTCGCTGGCGCACCTGCTCGAAGCGAACCGTCGCTGGTCCGAGGGCGTGAAGGCCAAGGACCCGCAGTTCTTCGAGCGGCTCGCGGCGCAGCAGACGCCCGAGCTCTTGTGGATCGGCTGCAGCGACAGCCGCGTGCCCGCCAACCAGATCGTGGGCCTCGCGCCGGGCGAGGTCTTCGTGCACAGGAACGTGGGCAACGTGGTGGCCCGCGGCGACCTCAACGGCCAGTCCGTGCTGCAGTTCGCGGTGGACGTGCTGAAGGTGCGGCACGTCATCGTCTGCGGCCACTACGGCTGCGGCGGCGTGCTCGCGGCGCTGGACCAGCGCAGCCTCGGGTTGGTGGACGGCTGGATCCAGCACATCCGCGAGGTGCGCACGCGGCACGCCGCGCTGCTGGGCGCGCTCATGGACCGCGACCAGGTGGCCGCCCGGCTGTGCGAGCTGAACGTGCTCGAGCAGGTGACGCACGTGGCCACCGCCGACGCGGTGCGCAGGGCGTGGAAGCGCGGGCAGGAGCTGTCGGTGCACGGCTGGATCTACGACATCCACGACGGCCGGCTGCGCGACCTGGGGCTCAGCCTGACGCGCGCCGAGGACCTGGAGCCCGCGCGGCGCGCGGCGCTGGCGCAGGACGGCCGGGCCTGAGCGCCGCGCCACGCGTCAGCGGCGCTTGCGGCGACCCTCGCCGGCCATCGAGGTGCGGTCGCGCGCGGCGAAGTCGCGCCGGCGCTCCACGGCGCGGCTGACGTTGCGTCCGATGGCGCCGGCCGCCCGGTCCACGGCGGCCTCGATGCTCGTGTCGGTGGCCTGCGCCTGCACCGCGAAACCACGTTCGCCCGTGGCCCGGATGAGGCAGCGCTTGTCCGCGCCACCCTTGGGGCCGTTGACGTCCTCGATCATGACCGCCACGCGCCGCAGCCGGCGCTCGAAGCGGTCCAGCGCGGAGGCGACGCGCTTCTCGGCCAGCACCCGTTGCGCGGGCCGCAGCTCGAGGTGACGCGCGCGGATGTCGACGTCCATGCCGATCAGTGCTGCGGCACGACGCCGCGCAGGTCCGCGGCCATCTGCTGCAGGCGGCGGATGCGCTCCTCCAGCGGCGGGTGCGTGCTGAAGAGGTTCAGGAAGCTCTTCATGCCGCCGAAGGGGTTCACGATGAACAGGCTGGCCGTGGCCGGCGCCGTCTGCAGCGGCACGCGCTGGCTGACCTGCTGCAGCTTCTGCAGCGCGGAGGCCAGGGCCAGGGGGTCGTTGCACAGCTGGGCGCCCGTGGCGTCGGCCAGGAACTCGCGCTGGCGCGAGATGCCCAGCTGCACCAGGGTGGCGCCGATGGGCGCGAGGATGGCCATGAGCAGCGCGCCCGCGCCGCCGCCCTCGCGGTCGCGGCTGCCGCCGCCGAAGAACAGCCCGATGTGCGCGATGTAGGTGATGGCCGAGGCGATGGCGGCCGCGATGCTGGCCACCAGCACGTCGCGGTTGCGGATGTGCGACATCTCGTGCGCCAGCACGCCCTTGAGCTCGCGCTCGTCCAGCAGGCGCAGGATGCCCTCCGTGACGCACACCACGCCGTGCTCCGGGTTGCGGCCCGTGGCGAAGGCGTTGGGCTGCGCGCCCGGCATCACGTAGAGCCGCGGCATGGGGATGTTGGCGTTGGCCGCGATCTGCTCCACGGCGCGTCGCAGCTGCGGCAGCTGGCCCTCGGGCACCGGCTGCGCGTGGTTCATGGCCAGCACCATCTTGTCGCTGAAGAACCAGGCCCCCAGGTTCATCAGCAGGGCCAGGACCAGGAAGATGGGCAGCGAGTTGGGCGCCAGGTACCCGCCGACGCCGACGAGCAGCGCCGTCAGGATGCCGAGCAGGAGGATGGACTTGAGCTGGTTCATGGCTTGAGGCGACTCCGTGGGCCGCGACCTGGCGGCCCGTCGCGGACATAGCATGCTACGAAGTGGCGCGGCGCCAGGCACCGTGAGAACTCCGGGAGGGGTCCACGGCGCGAGCGGGGGGTCTTCCTGATGCATTGAGGTGCGCTGGGGGGGTGCGCGCGCGCCGCGGACCCCTCCCGGAGTTCCCACGGTGGGCTTGGCCGTGCTGGATACCCGTCGCTTCGCCACGACGCGTCGCCCACTCGCCAGCATGCCCTCCGTCGTCGTCGACCGCGGTCTGTCGATCACGGAGATTCTTTGGTGGATGCCGTTCCCGCAGGTGGGCACTGGGCGCGCTCCGAATCACGGCTGCGGACGCGCACACCGGATGCCCGGCGCTCGCCGCGCCGGCTTCGCGGCGCGGCGCTTCGCGGCCGCAGGCGCCGCTCGCCACGATGCCAGGCTTCGCTACGGCCCCAGCCGCCCCGCCATGGCCTCCAGCACGCGGGCCGCGCCGCCCTCCGCGGACGCCGACGGCGCGAAGTCCACGCGCGGCGTGGCGGCCGGCTGGGCCACCAGGCCCTCGAAGCCGGCGCGCGCCGCCCCTTCCAGCGCGGCCAGCTCGGCGCGTGTCAGCGCGAAGGCGCCCAGCGTCTCGCCCGCCTGCCAGAAGAGGGTCACCGGGTTCATCTCGGGCGAGCCGGCGACGCCAGCGTTGGCGGCCAGGAAGGTGGGCACGTTGTCCTGCGTGCGCGGCGCGTCGGGATAGACCACGCGCAGCACGATGTTGCGCGTGTCGCTCCACGGCTTGCCGGTCGGGTCGAGGCGCGTCCAGCCGAGCTTCTCGCTCCAGGCCTCGAGGACGTAGTGCTCCTGCAGGGCGCCGTCGACGCCGGTGCAGGCGAGCAGGCGCGTGGGGAGGCCGCAGGCCATGAGCAGCGAGCCGGTGATGTTGGCCCAGTAGGCGCAGGCCGACATGCGCGTGCGCATCTCGCCCAGCGCGTGGTCGAGGCCGTCGCCGCTGTGCGAGAGCTTGTAGTCGAGGAAGGTGCGCATGTCGCCGAAGAGGACGTCGAGGTCCTCGCGGTTGAGCTTGCGCGCGGCGGCCTGGATGCCGGGGTCGTCGGGCACCAGGCCCGGCGCGGGCTGCAGGTGCACGCGCAGCGGGTCGGGGATGCGGCGCGTGGCCGGCACCTTGGCGGCGACCAGGTCGCCGGGCCCGTCGTCATGCAGCAGCACCACGGTCTCGGCGGTGAGGTGCACGATGTTGCCGCGCTTCACGCCGCGCGTGTCGACGTGCAGGGCGCGGTTCTCGCGGTCGGCCACGAGGTGCATGGACGTCAGCGCCTCCGGCGGGTCGCACAGCAGGCGCAGGCCCAGCGGCGTCTGCCCGCCCAGCGGCAGCGGCACGGAGAACTCGATCCACGGGTCCGCGCACTCGCCCTTCACGGCC
>DASUFI010000154.1:0-5443 GCA_036274635.1 Planctomycetota bacterium | reverse complement strand
CGAGGCGCAGCGCGCGCTCCTCGAGGGCCCGGAATGCCGGCTCGCCGTCGCGCGCGAGCACCTCGTCGGCCGGGCGCCCGGCGAGCTCGGCGATCAGGTCGTCGACGTCCACGAAGGGGCGCGACAGGCGCGCGGCCAGCTCCCGGCCCACCGTGGTCTTGCCCGCTCCGCGCATGCCGATGAGGACGATGCGGGCGGGCGTGGAGTTGGGCTCATCCGGCACGCGGGGCGCTCCCGGCGAGCGGCGACTGGTAGTCCCAACGGGATTCGAACCCGTGTCTGGTGCGTGAGAGGCACCTGTCCTGGACCAGGCTAGACGATGGGACCACCGAAGGGCCGCGGATTATCTTAGGGGCACCCCGCGCCGTCCAAGAGAAATCCCCTCTCACGTCCAGCCGGCCTGTCCGGTAAGAGCACGCACGCAAGACCATGGCTGAAACCCGCAAGAGCCTCGGCTGGATCGTGCTGCTCTTCGCCGTGCTGGCGCTGGGCGGAGGCGCGTGGTGGCTGCTGCGCGGCGAGGGCGAGCGGGCCGAGGCGCCCGGCGGCGTCATCACGAAGGGGCCGGTGCCGGCGCCCGAGAAGCCCGAGATCGTGGTGCCAGCGGGGCCCGAGCGGCACCCGGCGCCCCCGCCGCCGCCGGAGGTGCCGCGCGTGGGTGCCGTGGCCGGCCGCGTGGTGACGCCCGACCGGCGCGTGCTGGCGGGCGCGCACGTGCAGGCCTGGCGCGGCGCGACCTCGCCCATCCCCGGCCTGCTGTCGCCGAAGAAGCTGGAGTTCACGGCGGTGGCCGACGAGGCCGGGCACTTCACGCTGGAGCAGGTGCCCGTCATGGACGACCTGCTCCTGCACCTCGACGGCGACTTCGCGCCGGCGGAGCTGGGGCCGTTCACGGTGACGCTGGGCGAGACCGCGGAGCTCGGCGACCTCGTGGTGCAACCGGGCATGGAGCTCGTGGGCGAGGTGCGCGACGAGTCGGGCGCCGGCGTGGCGGGCGCGCGCGTCGGCCTGCTGCAAGGCGTCATCGACCTCGGGCCCGACGGGCAGCCGCCCGAGCCCACGCACGCCGTGCTCAGCGACGAGCAGGGCCGCTTCCGCATCGCGCACGCCGCGCCGGCGCCTTTCAACCTGGTGGTCACGGCCAAGGGCTACGCCAAGGCGCGCCACGCGGACGGGCCCGTGCCCGGCGAGGATGCGCCGGGCCAGATGCAGGCCTTCATCACGCTGCGCCGCGCGCACCCGCTCACGGGCATCGTGCTCGCCGAGCCGGACGGCGAGCCGCTGGCGGGCGCGCTGGTGGTCGCCGATCCGCTCGGCCAGGAGAACGACGGCAGCTCGGCCCGCAGCGGCGCGGACGGCCACTTCACCATCACGGACGTCGCCCCCGGCGCCTATGGCCTGACGGCCTCGGCCAAGGGCTTCACCCCCGCCAACACCCGCACGTGGGCCGACAAGCACGACGCGCCCGTCGAGATCCGCCTGCACCCGCAGGGCAGCCTGTCGGGCATGGTGGTCAACGCCGAGGGCCAGCCCGTGACGGCCTTCGACGTGCAGGGCAAGACCGCGCGGCGCAAGATGGACGGGCCGGTGCCCATCGGCCCCAGCCAGCGCACCGTGAGCCCGGACGGCAGCTTCCGCGTGGAGGGCCTCGACCCCGGCTGGGCCTGCGTGGATGTCTGGGCGCAGGGCTACGCGCTCACCAGCAGCGACCGCGTGAAGATCGGTCAGGGCGAGCACGTGGCCGGCCTGGTGGTGAAGCTCGTGCGCGGCGCCTCGCTCTCCGCGCGTGTCGTGGACGAGACGGGCGCGCCGGTGCCGGGCGCCAAGATCAGCTTGTTCCTCAACCACGAGCCCGACGCCGACTTCCTGCGCGACGACCCGGCCGACAACCCGCGCCTCAAGTCCACGCGCACCGACAGCGACGGCCGCTTCCGCCTCGAGGACCTCTCGCCGCTGACCTACCAGGTGGAGGTGGACCACCCCGACCACGCGCGGCTGCGCCAGAACGACATCGTGGTCGAGGCGGAGAAGGACAACGACGCCGGCACGCTCGTGGTCGCGCGCGCCGCCAGCGTGCGCGGCGCGGCGCTGGACACCGGCGGCAACTCGCTGCCCGGCGCGCGCGTGACGCTCACGCTGGTCAACGGCCCCTCGCGCGAGGTGCGCGCCGACGGCAAGGGCCGCTACACCTTCCCGCGCGTCGCGCCGGGCGACTACACCCTCACCTGCTTCGGCCAGAACCCCAACCTGGCCGACATGATCGCCACGCTCAAGGGCGTCAACGACACCGTGCACGTGGACGCGGGCCAGGTGCTCGAGCTCAACGTGGTCAGCATCAACTGACGGGGATGAGCCCGTCGCGGCGCAGCTGGGCCACCGTGTCCTGCAGGCACTGCCGCACGTCGGCCGGCTGCACGCCCAGCTCCTCGCGCATGCGGCGCGTGTCGTAGAACAGCCACCAGCCGAAGGCGGCGCACAGGTCGGGCGTGTACCAGCTGCCGTCGGGCACGAGCGGCTCGATCAGGTTCATCGCGGCGCGCAGGAAGGGGCCCACCGCCGCCGGCAGCACCGGCGGGCGCCGCGGCCGGCCCACGGCCTCGCCGATGCGCGCCAGCAGCTCGTGCAGCTCGAGGTTCTCGCCGCCCAGGATGTACCGCCGGCCGCGCCGGCCGACGCGCGCCGCCGCGAGCACGCCCTCGACCACCGTCTGCAGCGGCACGACGTTGAGGCCGCCCTCGGGCGCCGCGCGCAGCCGGCCGCGCGCCGCCTGCATCACGAGGCGGCTGCTGTTGCCCGGCATGTGCGCCGGGCCGTAGATGGCGGCGGGGTTGACCACCACCGCGTCGAGGCCCTCGCGCGCGGCGTCGAGCACCAGGCGCTCGCCCTCGTGCTTGGTGTCGAAGTAGGCGGCTCCGAAGAAGCGCGCGTTCCAGGTGGCGTCCTCGTTCAGCGGCGTGCGGCTCGGGCTGACGCCCACCGCCGCGATGCTGCTCACGTGCACGAGCCGGCCAGCGCCCGCGGCGCGGCAGGCAGCCAGCACGTGGCGCGTGCCCTCGACGTTGACGCGCCGCATCGCCGCCTCGAGCCGGCGCCGGTAGCCGATGACCGCCGCCACGTGCAGCACGAGGTCGGCGCCCGCGAAGGCCGGCGGCAGCGAGGTCGCGTCGGTCACGTCGCCCGGCAGGAGCCGCGCGCCGAGCCGCTCGAGGGCCGCGCGCGCCGCCGGGGCGGAGGTGGGCCGCACCACCGCGACCAGGGCGTGCCCCTCGGCCGCCAGGCGCTCCGCCAGCGCCAGCCCGAGGAAGCCCGTGGCGCCGGTGAGGGCGACCTTCACGCGCGCGCCGCGCTGGACGGCGCGCCCCGCCGAGGGAACGATGGTGCCATGCAGCTCCAGACCTTCCCCGTCGGCCCCTTCCAGTGCAACTGCTCCGTCCTCACGGACCCGGCCAGCGGCACCGCGGTGGTCGTCGATCCGGGCGACGAGGCGAAGGCCATCGCCGAGGTGATCACCTCCGCCGGCCTGCGCCTGACGCACGTGCTGCACACCCACGCCCACGTCGACCACGTGGGCGGCACGGCCGAGCTGAAGCGCCGATCCGGCGGGACCACCTGGCTGCACAAGGGCGACCAGTGGCTGGCCGAGAACCTGGCCACGCAGTGCGCGATGATCGGCCTGCCCGTGCCCGAGACGCCGCCCATCGACCGCTGGCTGGAGGAGGGCACGCGCGTGGACTTCGCCGGCGCCGCGCTCGAGACCCTGCACACCCCCGGCCATACGCCGGGCTCGTGCTGCTTCGTGCTCGCGGCGCACGGCCGGCAGCTGCTCTTCGCCGGCGACACCCTCTTCGCCGGCAGCATCGGCCGCACCGACCTGTGGGGCGGCGACACCTCCCAGATCATGTCCAGCCTGCGCGGCAAGCTGCTGGCCCTCGACGACGACACCGAGGTCGTGGCCGGCCACGGCCCGGGCACGAGCATCGGCCGCGAGCGCCGCGGCAACCCCTTCCTCACCGGCGCGTACCCGCTCGGATGAGCGGCGCGGCGGATCCGTCCGGCGAGCGCAGCCTCGAGCTGCCCTTCAGCACGCGCACGCGCTGCCTGCTGCTGCCGCCGCGCGCGCCCGCCGCCGCGCGCCCGCCGCTGCTGGTCTCGCTCCACGGCCAGGGCCAGAGCGGCGAGCGCCAGCGGCGCTGGTTGCAGCCCGCCCTGCCCGACCACTTCGCCGCCGCCTTCCCCGACGGCTTCCACGCCCACGAGGTGCGCAAGCCCGGCCGCCCCATCCGCCTCGGCTTCGGCTGGTACCTCTACACCGGCGACGAGACCGCCTTCCGCGCCAGCCTGCTCGAGAGCGAGGCCGCGCTGTGGCGCCTCGTCGACGCCGCCGTCGCCGAGCTCGGCGCCGACCCCGCGCGCGTCTGGCTGCACGGCTTCTCGCAGGGCGCCTACCTGGTGCACTGCGTCGCCTGCCGCGCCCCCACCCGCCTGCGCGGCTGGATCGCCCAGGCCGGCCGGCTCAAGTGGGAGTTCCTGGGCGAGCGCGTCGAGGGGCTGGCGGGCAAGCCGGTGCTGGTGCAGCACGGCCGACAGGACGAGAGCCTGGAGCTCGCGCGCGCCGAGCGCGGCGTGGAGGTGCTGCGCGCGAGCGGCGCGGAGGTGAGCTTCCGCGTGTACGAGGCGGGCCACGAGATCACGCCGGAGGCAGTCGACGATGTGCGGATGTTCCTGGAGGCGCACGAGCCGGCCGCGTGAGGCGCGCTGCAGCGATTTGCAGCGCATTTCGACGGCGCGCTCGGTCGGCGGCGCCGCATCCCACACGGTGCCTGGGTCACATTGAAGAAATCCGTCGGAGTCGTTGCTCCGACAGATTTCTTCAATGTGACGGTAGCGGCTCACGATGCGGCGCGACGCTGCGAGGCTGCGACGACCTCCTGCGGATCGGATCGCCGCCTGCACGCGCTCGCGACGGCTGGTGGCCTGCCCTCCCCCGCTCCCCATCGCGCCGCACCGGCGCGCCACCTGGTCCGCGCGCTACCCTCCTCGCCATGACCCTCGACGATGGCACGCCCGGCCTGCGCCGCAAGCTCGCGCTCGCCATGCTCGCCGCGGCCCTGCTGCTCATTGTCCTCGCGCGCGCCTGCGGCCTGCGCGGCGCGCGGCCCGCGCCGGCCCCCGCCGCCACGCCCGCCGCGCCGCAGGGCAACTAGCTAGAGCTCGGCGACCAACGCATCGCTGAGCAGCGGCAAGCCGCCCGCCTGCACCAACCACTGCGCCGCGAGCGTCACGCCGGCGAGCGACGGCACGGGCAGCTGGGCTCGCGCGACGCCGCGGCTGTCCGTGGCGAGGGGCCCCAGCAGCACGAAGCCGGCGGAGAGGTCCACGCCCACGACGGCGTCGCGCACGCGCAGCAGCGGCGGCGCGGCGGCGAGGCCCGCGAGCACGAAGG
>DASUFI010000153.1:0-13740 GCA_036274635.1 Planctomycetota bacterium | reverse complement strand
TCCAGATCGACCGCATCGAGATGGTGGGCAACACGGGCACGTACGTGGACAGCCCGTTCCATCGCTACGCCGACGGCAAGGACCTCGCGGCGCTGCCGCTCGAGTCGCTCGCGAACCTCGAGTGCCTCGTGGCGTGGCACGGCGGCGGGCGCGCGATCGAGCACGTGCCGTTCAGCGCCGCGGAGGTGCGCGGGCGCGCCGTGCTCTTCCGCACCGGCTGGGACCGCCACTGGCGCACGGAGCAGTACTTCGCGGGCCACCCGTACCTGACCGGCGCGCTGGCCGGCTGGCTGGCCGACGCCGGCGCCGCGCTGGTGGGCATCGACTCGCTCAACATCGACTCGACCGCCACCGGCGAGCGGCCGGTGCACTCCACGCTGCTGCGCCGCGACATCCCGATCGCGGAGCACCTCACTGGCCTCGACCAGCTGCCCGAGCGCGGCGGCCGGCTGTTCGCGGTGCCGGTGAAGGTGAAGGGTGTGGGGACGTTCCCGGTGCGGGCGTTCGTGCTGGCGTGATGTGGGAGGAACTCATGCTGACTTGGCCGGTCCTCGTGGCGCTCGTGCTCGGGATGCCGCTGGCTGCGCAGGACGCCGGATCCTTCGGCGCGCTCGCGCTGTCCGAGACGCCGACCCCGCTGCTCGCCGGCCATTTGACCCTCCAGCTGCCGGCCGGTGCGGTCGTCCAGGCCAGGTCCGACGGCATCATGGCGGCGCCGCAACCGGAGGCGTCGGAGACGCGGGTCGTCATCGACGTGGGAGACATGCGCATGGTGCTGATGGCCGACGAGCTCTTCCGCTCGGCGCCAGAGGATCTCGTGGCGGCCGTCGAGAGCTACGCCGCGCCGCTGCGCGAGACGCATGCCCCGCTGGCGGTCGAGGCGCAGCGTGCGTCGGAGGGTCTGCGCACGGTCGTCGTCAGGCCGGGCAGCGTCGACATCACGGAGAAGGCCGTCCCGCTGGCCTGGATCTTCGTGGCCCAGGGCGACGGACTGCTGCAGCAGCTCGCCTTCTACGTGAACCCCGCCGGCGCGCAGGATCTGCCCTCGGCCAGGGATCTCGTCTCGCGCATCGTCGCGACGCTGAGGCCCGGCACGCAGCACGCGGCGCCGGCGAGCCGCTCCGAGGATCTGGGCGGCGAAGGGACCCGCACGCTGCGCATCGAGCTGCCGGCTGACATGGGCTTCGTCCGCCAGCAGGGCGTGGACTTCGTCGTGCACCACATGCCCGTCATTGTGCCGCTCGGGCAGGAGGGCGGCAGCCTCGGCATCTATGCGGGCTCGGCGCCGGACAAGCCGGATGAGACCGCGACGCGGCGGGGCGCCCTGCTCCTCGAGCACACCGTGCAGTGGCTGCTGAGCGAGCAGAAGCAGGGCGATGTCTCCGCCTGGGTGGCGGAGGTGCAGCTGCCGCACCCGATCCACGAGGACCAGATCCTGCACGTCTTCATCAACGCCTCCACCCCGGAGCTGCGGGACAGGCTCATGAAGGTGGCCGGCACCCTGAGCGTCAAGGAGTGAGGCCTTGGGAGCTCGCGGACCCGTGACTTGGGTGGCCTGCGCGGGCGCGCTCGCCGCCGGCCTCGCGATCGCCTGGGTGGACTCGCGGCCGACGTGGGACGACACCGGCATCAGCGCCGCGGCGCTGTTCGTCGCGAGCGGGCTCGCGGCTCGGCTCGGCGTGACTTGGTGGGTGGCGGCGCTGCTCGTCGGGGGGCCTCTCGTCGTGGCGGAGTGGGGCGGCGTGGGCGTCGGGCTGCTCATCCCGCCGGGGATCGCGCTGGTCGGTGCCGTGCTCGGGGCGCTCATGCGGCGGACCTCGAGCTGATGCAGCTTCCCGGCGCGCCGTCGCTCCTGTTCCTCGGCCTGCTGCTGGTCTACATGCCGTGGGCCGCGATGCGCAGCCGCCACAAGCTGGCCGCGCTGCGCGCGGGCGCCGGCGGGGCCGAAGGCCGGCCGCTGTCGCGGCAGGCCGTCTGGACGAGCACGGCGCTCAGCCTGCTGATCCTGCTCGTGGTCGCGGTCGTCGTCGGCCGCAGCTTCGACTACGACTTCGTGGCGCGGCCGGCGCTGGACTGGCAGGTGCTCGCGGCGACGCTCGGCGCCTTCGCCGCCTGCCTGCTGGTGCGCCAGGTGGTGCGCGTGTCGCGCAGCGAGGAGGAGCGGCGGCGCCTGATGGTCTACGTCATCGCGCCGCGCACGGCGCGGGAGCGTGTGCTGTGGGCGCTCGCGTGCGTGCTGGCCGGCGTGGCCGAGGAGACGGCCTACCGCGGCGTGGGCATGGCCACGCTCTGGTACGCGCTGGGGAATGCGTGGGCGGCGGCGCTCATCCTCGCGGCGGCCTTCGCGGTCGCGCACGCGGCGCAGGGGTGGAAGAGCGGGCTGGCGGTGTTCGGCATCGCGCTCGTCATGCACGCGCTCGTGGCGTTCACCGGGTCGCTGCTGCCGGCCATGCTCGTGCACGCGTCCTACGACCTCGTGGCGGGCGCGATCATCGCGCGCGACGCGCGCCGGATGGACGCGGAGGCGGCGGCGGGCTGAGGCCGGCCGGGCCTCTGGCGCGCCGCCGGCGGCCGCGGCATCCTTGGGCCCTTCCCGCCGAGGACCGCCCATGCCGTCCCGCTCCGTGGCCGCGTCGCTGCTCCTGGCCCTGCTCCTCGCCGTGCCGGCTCCCGCGCAGGCGCCGCGCACGACCATCGCGCTGACGGTGGACGCGAGCGACGCACCGCGCAGCCTGCTGCATGCGCACGAGACCATCGCGGTGCCGGCGGGCGCGCTGACGCTGCTCTATCCCAAGTGGATCCCCGGCGAGCACGGGCCGACGGGGCCGGTGATGGACGTGGTGCGCCTGAAGATCCTCGCCGGCGGCACGCCGTTGCCGTGGCGCCGCGACCTCGAGGAGATGTTCGCGGTCCACTGCGACGTGCCCGCGGGCGTGAGCGCGGTGGACGTCTCCTTCGACTACGTGCTGCCGCCCAGCGCCGAGGGCTTCTCGAGCGGCGCGTCGAGCACGCCGCGCCTGCTGGTGCTGAGCTGGAACCAGGCGCTCATGTATCCCTCGGGCGTGCGGCCCGACGACATCACCGTCACGCCCAGCGTCGTGCTGCCGGGCGACTGGGACTGCGCCACGGCGCTGACGCTGGCAGACCACGCCGGCGCGACGCGGCGCTTCGAGCCGGTGTCGCTCACCATGCTGGTGGACTCGCCGCTGGCCGCGGGCCAGCACCTGCGTCGCGTGGACCTCACGCCGCCCGGCGGCCCGAAGTGCACGCTGGACCTCTTCTCCGACAGCGAGGCGGCGCTGGGCATGACCGACGCGCAGGCGGCGGCGCTCCGGCGGCTCATGACCGAGGCCTTCGCGCTCTTCGGCGCGCACCACTTCGAGCACTACGACTTCCTGCTCACGCTCAGCGACGGCGTGGCCCACTTCGGGCTCGAGCACCACCAGTGCAGCGACGACCGCATCGCCGAGCGCTCGCTGCTGGACCCGGACCTCTTCGCGCGCGCCGCGGGCCTGCTGCCGCACGAGCTGGTGCACTCCTGGAACGGCAAGTACCGCCGGCCCGCGGGCCTGGCCACGGGCGACTTCAGCACGCCCATGCACGATGACCTGCTGTGGGTCTACGAGGGCCTCACCGAGTATCTGGGCAACGTCCTCACCGCGCGCTCGGGCCTGCGCACGCCCGAGCAGTACCGCGAGAACCTCGCGCTGGTGGCGGCGGGCCTCGACGTGCGCCCCGGTCGCGCCTGGCGCCCGCTGCAGGACACCAACGACGAGGCCCCGCTGCTCTACGAGGCGCGCGGCGACTGGGACGCGCTGCGCCGCGGCACCGACTTCTACGGCGAGGGCGACCTCATCTGGCTGGAGACCGACGTCACGATCCGCGAGCTGACGCGCGGGGCGAAGTCGCTCGACGACTTCTGCAAGGCCTTCCACGGCGGCGCCAGCGGCGCGCCCGCGCTGAAGCCCTACACCTTCGACGACGTCGTCGCCACGCTCGACGGCATCGCGCCGCACGACTGGCGCGCCTTCTTCACGGAGCGCCTGACGTCGCTCGCGCCCCACGCGCCGCTGGGCGGCGTCGAGCGCGCCGGCTGGAAGCTGACGTACACGGACACGCCCAGCGCCACGCAGGCGGCCTACGAGGCGTCGCGCAAGGAGATCGACCTGCGCTTCTCGCTCGGCCTGCTGGTGGGCGAGGAGGACGGTGAGCTGAAGGACGTGATCCCCGGCCTGCCCGCCGCCGCCGCGGGCCTCTCGCCCGGCATGCGGGTCGTGGCGGTGGATGGCCGCAAGTACGGCAAGGACGTGCTGCTCGATGCGCTGCGCCTCGGTGCGGCGTCGGGCCATGGCCTCGAGCTGCTGGTGCAGCACGGCGAGTTCTTCGAGACGCACCCGGTGGACTGGCACGGCGGCCTGCGCTGCCCGCAGCTCGAGCGCGACGCCTCGCGACCCGACCTGCTCACGGCCATCGTCTCCCCGACCGCGGTTCCCTGAGCGCCGCGCACGTGATCCACGCCGAGTCCTCCATCGAGATCGCTCGCCCGCCGTCGCAGGTGTTCTCGTGGGTGTGCGACCTCCAGCACGCGCCGGCGTGGCTGGAGGCCTGCGTGGAGCTGGCCCTGGTCCAGCCGGGGTGGGCCCGCGGCGCCGAGCTGCGCTACGTCTTTCGCGAGGGCCGGGGCGAGGGGCGCATGTCCGGCGTGGTCAGCGACTACGACCCGGGGCGTCGCCTGGTCCTGGACTTCAAGGACCCGCGCTTCGGCGTCAGCGTGTCTCTCGACTTCGCGGCGGCGGGCGCCGGCACGCGCGTGACGCACGCCGTCGCCATCGACGCCAAGGGCCTGATGGGCAAGGTCATGGCCCCGATGATCCGCGCCGGCAACGAGAAGCAGGTGAAGGCCAACCTCGCGCGGCTGAAGCAGGGGATCGAGGCGACCGGGCACGCAGCGTGAGCGTGCCCGGTCTCTCGCAGCACCAGGCGCCGTCGCGGATCAGAAGCCCAGCAGGCTGCTCTTGATCTTGATCTGCACCGTGAGCTTCACGGTCTTGGTGCCGTCGCTCACGCTGAAGGGCACCTTGTAGGTGCCGATGTTCGAGAGCTGCGGGTCGGACCAGGTGAAGACGTTGGTCTTCGGGTCGAAGGTGGCGCCCAGCGTGAAGGGCTCCGCGGCGTCGTCCACGCTGATCGTGATCGGGTCGCCATCCGGGTCGGTGGCGAGGATGGGCAGCGCCAGCTCGATGCCCACCAGGCCCTGCACGTTCTTGATCTTGCTGACGCGCGGGGCGAGGTTCTTGTTCGGGTTGTCGTCGGGGTCCTTGACCTTGATCGCGTAGCTCACCTTGACCGGGTTGCCGACGCCGTCGGAGACCTCGACCTTGATCTTGTAGCTGCCCTTCACCGGGGCGTCCCACGTGATGGTGCGCGCGACGTCGTCGAAGACGGCGCCTTCGGGCAGCGTGGTCTCGTCCACCGTGACCACCAGGCTGGCGGCGGCCAGGTCCGTGTCCGTGGCCAGGATGGGGAAGCTCACGGCCTCGCCCGTGGTGGCCTGCACCGTGTACTTCGCGACCACCGGCAGCGCGTTCTTGATGTTGTCGAGGTTCGGCGGATCGAGCGACAGCGCCAGCTCGCCGTAGCCCGAGTTCACCAGGTCGAAGATGCTCGCCGTGCCGGTCTCGCGGAAGAGGTCGCCGTCGCTGCGCAGCACCATGAAGGAGGCGTCGGTCGTGCCGCTCGACTTCGAGGCCGGCAGCGGCAGGATGTCCACGAAGTTCGGGCCGGAGTCATTGAGCTCGATGAGGGGCGTGATGGCGCCAGGCTCCTTGTAGATCTCGCCGTTCAGGCGCAGGACGTTCCACGCGCCGTCCTCCGTGAAGGCCACGTCGGAGTACTGGGGCGTGCCCGCCGACTGGAAGGGCAGCGCGGCGATGACGGTGCCGGCCGGGGGAGGGTTGCCGTCGGAGGCGGGGTCGCCGCGGATGAGCTTGCCGTCGCGGCGGATGGCATAGGGCTTGCCGTCGGGGCCCACGGTGCCCGCGCGCCACTCGGTGTTGTCGACCTCGCCCTCGCCGTCGCCGTCGACGCCGGGGCCCGCGTCCCAGACGAAGGCAGCCGTGATCGTGGTGTTGCGGAAGACCATGCCGTTGGTGGTCATGGAGTAGACGCCCGTCGACCCGGAGAAGATGGTCGACATCTCGAAGTCGCCCACGTCGAACTGCGTGACGCACACGCCGTCCTGGGCCATGTAGCCCAGCTTGCTCACGGCCCACAGCGAGCCGCTGTCGAAGGTGATGCCCACCCAGTCGCCCTCGACCACGTCGTCGCCGCCGGGGGTCTTGCACTGGAGCTTGTAGAGCTTGACGCCGTTCTTGAAGACCAGCCCGTCGTCGCGCAGGGCGTAGCGGTCGCTGCCGTCGACCACGAGGCTGACCCACTTGCTGCCCGGCAGCGAGTCGATGAGCGTGGCATTCAGGGTCAGCGTGCCGTTCTTGTTGAGGGCGTAGAGGGCGGGCGTCTGCGCGCCGACGGGTGGCGCGGCGAGCGCGAGCACGGCGAGGCCGGCTCCCAGGGCGACGACACGGCGGGCGGGGAGGACGAGGAACATGGAAGCGGCTCCGGTTCGGCCGGGCTTATTCCCGGCAGGAACGACAGGCTACCGACCTCGGGGCGTTGCACCTCAGGGAACTTGGCCCTCCGGCTGCGGAATCCCGGCGGGTCCGGGCCCCGGGCGGGCTCCTAGGTGAGCTCGCGCATCATCCAGGCCCGCGCGAGGCTCCATTCGCGCCGGACCGTGCGCTCCGACATGCCCAGGGCCGCGGCCGTCTCCTCCACGCTCAGCCCGGCGTAGAAGCGCAGCTGCACCACCTCCGCCATGCGGGAGTCCTTGGCGGCCAGCTTCTCCACGGCGCGGTCCACGGCCAGCACGTCCTCGACGGGGGCCTCGACGGCCAGGTCCACGACGTTGAGCGGGATGCGCGTCTGGTCGCCGCCGCGCTTGGCGCGGCCGCGCTTGCGGGCGTAGTCGATGAGCACCTGCCGCATGGCGCGCGCCGCCGCGCCGAAGAAGTGGGCGCGGTTCTCCCAGGCGGCGGCATCGTCGCCGACGAGGCGCATGTAGGCCTCGTGCACCAGGGCGGTGGCGTTCAGCGTGTGATGCGCGCGCTCGTCGCGCAGGCGCTGGCGGGCGATGACCAGCAGCTCCTCGTAGACCAGCGGCAGCAGCTGCTGGCTGGCCTCGGTGCGACCTGCGCCCACCTCCTGCAGGACGCGCGTGACCTGCTGCTGTGTCGCCTGGCCGGCGGCCGTGCTGCGCGAAGGCGAGTCATCCCGAGAGCCCACGCGCAGATTCTATCCCCGCCGGGGCTGGGCGGCGGGGCGAGGCACGCAACGCGCGTGGCGGCCCGGGGACGGGAGGGTCCCCGGGCCGCCTCGCGGCACCCCCTGGATCGATGTTCGGGACCGATCGACGTCCTTGTGCCGATGGACTACCGGAACCTGCACATCACCGCGCCGGGTCGAGAGCCCTGCAGACCGTGGCGGCGGACATCCATGCGCCAACCACGTCCCGAGCCGGACAGGGATTCACGAAAAATCCTTCCGACCGAGCACGACGCGCCCGGCCCCGCTCGCCACGGCGCCTGGCGCGCCGCTGTTCGCCACGAGGCGCGGACGGTCCGGCAAGGCCACCTGCGCGCGCCACGCTTCCTTCACGTTCCCCGCGCAACGTGTCGAAACATGGCGTAGCGGCCCAAACAAGGGACCGGGCCGCGTGACGTCGCTAGGGGGCGCGCGAGATCCGTGTCCGCTTCGGGACGGTTCCAGCGCATGGATGGGTCGAAAGGAAAGGCCCTCACCGGGGCCTTTCATGGAGGAAGCCATGATGAAGGGCAAGGTCGTCGCCGCGCTGCTTGGGCTCTGCGCGAGCGTCGCCGCGCAGACCGTGCAGCCGGTGAAGCTGGCCGAGGAGGCGCTCAGGCTGGACGTGCGCTTCGAGGGCAAGATGACCACGGGCGCCAAGGTGGACACCCAGCTGCGCCCGCTCGTGCGCCAGGCGCTCAACGAGTGGGCCGCGGTGGCCGCGCGTCTCGACCTCGACGTGACGGTGCCGAAGATGGCCGACGCGCTCATCCTGGGTCGCGCGCCCGAGGCGACGCTGATCGACGCGGCGAGCTGGATCGACAAGACCGGCGCGCTGCTGGAAGGCCTCAAGCCGTCGGTGCCGGTCGCCGCGGACGCGCGCCCGCCGCACGCCATCGTCGTGGCCCTGTTCGACGAGCAGGGCCTCAAGTCCGAGGCCTGGCCGGGCCTGCTGGACACGCTCGTCGCGCGCCGCGACCTGCTCCCGGCCTTCGCCGAGCAGATGAAGCGCGACCCGGGCAGCTTCACCGCGCGCAACGCCTCGTTCTTCGCGCAGCACACCTTCGACCTGGCCGGCGACGCCGAGAGCGGCGACGACGAGTACCGCTTCGAGAACGAGATCGTGCACAAGACCGCGCAGTACCTGGTCGAGGCGCGCTTCGGCCGCCAGCCGGACGTGGTGCGCTGGGGCATGGGCTACGTGGCCGAGCAGCGCCTGCGCGGCGCGATCTACCAGTTCAACGCCAGCGGCTTCGTGGCTTCCGAGGACCACTTCGGGTGGCCCGAGAAGACGCGCAACCTGCTGGCCAGCAAGGCCAAGAGCGACGCCTTCTCGCTCTCCGACACCATCCTGCGCACCAGCGCGGCCGGCACGCCCGAGTTCGGGCAGCAGGTCGCCTGGGCCACGCTGGAGTACGAGCTGAGCAAGGAGCCGCAGAAGCTGGCCGGCCTGCTGGCCCAGCTCGGCGCGCTGGACAAGCAAGCCGACCCGAAGGCGACCAGGCTCGACTACTGCGGCGACGAGCAGCAGGCCCGCGCGGCCTGCGCAGGCACGTGGGACCCGCTCAAGCCCACGGCGCTGGTGGCCTACCTGAAGAAGATGAAGTAGGGGGGACGGGGCTCGCTCGCTCCCGGCACGCGACGGCCCGCTCGGTTGGTGGATCGGCCGCTCCGTCATCGAGGGCTGAGGCGCGAGCCCTACACTGGACGCTCGCCTCGCCCGGGAGCCGCGCGTCGATGAGGACCACCGCCCTGACCGCCGTCGGTCTGCTCGCGCTCGCCGCGGCGACGCGTGGTCAGGCGCCGCCTCCCGCCCCTGCTGCGGCTCCCGCGGCGGGACAACAGCAGCCCGCCGAGGACGCCGACCTGCCGCCCGTCGACGAGCTGCGCGCCGCCGGTCGCATCCTCGGCCTCGACTTCACGCCCTCCGAGCTGGACCTCATGCGCCGGGGGGTGGCCGAGAACAAGGGCAGCCTGCAGGCCTTGCGCGACGACCCGCTGGCGAACTCCGAGCCTCCGGCCACGGTGTTCTCCGTGCTGCTGCCCGGCATCGTGCCGCACGTGCAGCCGCCACCCGGCGAGCCGTGGCCGCAGCCCCAGCCGAGCCGCCCCGCGCAGCTCGAGGACCTGGCCTTCGCGGACATCGACACGCTGGGCGCGCTGCTGCGCAGCCAGCAAGTCACGTGCGTGGAGCTGACGCGGATGTTCCTGGGGCGCCTGCACCGCCTGGACGGGACGCTGCACGCGGTCATCACCTTCATGGACGAGCGGGCGCTGGCGCAGGCGGCGCGGCTGGATCGCGAGCTGGCCGACGGCCACGACCGCGGCCCGCTGCACGGCATCCCCTGGGGCGCCAAGGACCTGCTCTCCGCGGCCGGCTACCGCACCACCTGGGGCAGCGCGCCCTTCGAGCAGCAGATGATCGACGAGGACGCCGAGGTCGTGAGGCGCCTGGACGCGGCCGGTGCCGTGCTGTGCGCCAAGCTCACGCTGGGCGAGCTGGCCTGGGGCGACGTATGGTTCGGCGGTCGTACGCGCAACCCGTGGAACCCCGAGCAGGGCAGCAGCGGCTCGTCGGCGGGACCGGCCGCCGCGGTGGCGGCGGGCGCGCTGCCCTTCGCGATCGGCAGCGAGACGCTGGGCTCCATCGTGTCGCCCTCCGCGCGCTGCGGCTGCAGCTCGCTGCGGCCCACCTTCGGGCGCGTCAGCCGGCGCGGCGCGATGGCCCTCTCGTGGACCATGGACAAGCTCGGGCCGCTGTGCCGCTCGGCGCGCGACGCGGCGCTGGTCTTCGGGGCGATCCAGGGGCCCGACCCGCTGGACGAGACCACCGCGCAGGCCGGGCTGCCTTACGCGCCGCCCGGCCGCGTGGACGTCACGGGCTGGCGCGTCGGCTACGTGCCCGGGAGCTTCCCCGAGGGCTCGCCCGACGGCGCCGTGCTGGCCGAGCTGCGCGCGCTGGGCGTGGAGCTGGTGCCGGTGGAGCTGCCTCAGGCGCCGCTCGAGGCGCTGCTCGTGATCCTCGGCGCGGAGGCCGCAGAGGCCTTCGACCGCCTCACCCTCGACGGCCTCGACGACCAGATGGCGCGGCAGGTGGACCAGGCCTGGCCCAACGTCTTCCGCACCAGCCGCCTCATCCCCGCCGTCGAGTACCTGCGCGCGCAGCGGCTGCGGCGACGGCTCATGCAGGACATGGACGGGGTCATGGGCGGGCTGGACGCCCTGGTGCACCCGAGCGACGACGAGGCGCCGCTCATGATCGGCAACCTCACCGGCCACCCGGCCGTGTGCGCGCCCAGCGGCTTCCGCGACGACGGGACGCCGCGCTCGGTGAGCTTCACCGGCCGGCTCTTCGACGAGGCGCGGCTGCTGGCGCTCGTGCAGGCGTGGCAGGCGACCACGGACTATCACCGCAAGCACCCCCGGATCTGACCCGCCGGGCCTTGACGGCGTGGCCCACGGCAGCGAAGAATTCGCGCAGGGCTCAAGGGCAATGAGCCGGGCTGGCTCGGCACGGGGCTGACATGTCCGCATCGAACGGGGATCGCCGTCGTGACGCGGCTCGGCCGACGCCCAGGGAAGTCCTCGCGCGCTGGCTCCCTGGCCTGCCGGCGCCGAGCGTGGCGCTGCCGGGCATGCTGCTGCTCGCGATGGCCTACTTCGCGGCGGCGCGGCTGGGGCTGAGCCTCGCGGTCACCGCCGAGCAGGTCACGGCCGTGTGGCCGCCGACCGGCATCGCGCTGGGCGTGCTGCTGCTCTTCGGCGGCTGGCTGTGGCCGGGCATCGCGCTGGGCGCCTTCCTGGCCAACCTCTTCGCGCACGAGCCGTGGCACGCGGCGCTGGTCATCGCGGCGGGCAACACGCTCGAGGGGCTGGTCGGCATGGCGCTGGTGCGGCGCGTCGCAGGGCCGGGCGGACCGCTTGCCCGCGTGCGCGGCCTGCTGGCCTTCATCGGGCTCGGGGCCTTGGTGGCGCCGGTCATCGCCGCCACGGTGGGCATGCTGGCGCTGTGCCTCAGTGGCGTGCAGCGCTGGGACAGCTTCGTCTCGCTGTGGGGCTTGTGGTGGCTGGGCGATGCAGCGGGCGCGCTGGTCGTGGCGCCGGTGATCCTGGCGTGGGGCGGGGCCTCGTGGCCGCGGCTGCCGGCGCAGCGCGCGGCCGAGGCGGTCGTGCTGCTGCTGGGCCTCGCCGCGCTGAGCACGCTGGTCTTCTCCGGGGCGTCCGGCGCCGGGCAGGTGGGGCCGGTGCTGGCCTACGCCCTGTTCCCCTTCGTCATCTGGGCGGCGCTGCGCTTCGGCCGCCGCGGCACGACCGCGGTCACGCTGCTGGCCTCGGGCCTGGCCATCTGCGGCACGGTGCTGGGCACGGGGCCCTTCGTGCTGGGTGGCACGCACGTCAGCCTCATGCTGCTGCAGATGTTCATGGCGCTGGTGGCGGTCACGGGCCTGGTGCTCGCGGCGCTGGACCACCAGCGCGACCGCGTGGAGACCGAGCTGCGCGAGAGCGAGCTGCGCTACAGCTCGCTGGCCGAGGCCGTGCCCGGCATCCTGTTCACCAACCGGTCCGACGGCGCCTGCGACTACGTCAGCCAGGCCTTCCTCGACTACACCGGGATGACGCTGCACGACTCGCTCGGCTGGGGATGGAGCACGGCGGTCCACCTCGGCGACCTGGAGCGCACGCGCACGCGCTGGCAGGCGGCCGTGGCGGAAAGCCGCATGTACGAGGCCGAGTTCCGGATGCGCGCGAGCGACGGCACCTATGCGTGGTTCACCAGCCGCAGCGTGCCGGCGCGCGACGCGACCGGGCGCATCGTGAAGTGGTTCGGCGTGTGCGTGAACATCGACCGCCAGAAGAAGGACGAGGCCGCGCTGCACGAGGCCGACCGGCGCAAGGACGAGTTCCTGGCCGTGCTGGGCCACGAGCTGCGCAACCCGCTGGCGCCCATCCTGCACGCCGCCGAGGTGCTGGGCGGCGACGGCGCCGAGGGCCGGCCGGCCGAGCAGGCGCGCGAGCTCATCGCGCGCCAGGTGGGCCACATGGTGCGGCTGGTGGACGACCTGCTCGACGTCGCGCGCGTCACGCAGGGCCGCATCCGCCTGCGGCCGCAGCCCTGCGACCTGGCCGACATCGTGCGCGAGACCTGCGAGGACTTCCGCCCCGTCCTGGCGGCCAACGACATCACGCTCGTGCTGCGCCCGCCGCCGGGCCCGCTGTGGATGACCGGCGACCCCACCCGGCTCGCCCAGGCCGTCAGCAACGTGCTGCACAACGCGGGCAAGTTCACCGAGCCCGGCGGGAGGGTCACGGTGGAGCTGGGCGCGGATGCCAGCGGCCGCCGCGCGATCCTCTCGATCACCGACACCGGCATCGGCATGGACGAGCAGACGCTGGCCGCGCTCTTCGAGGCCTTCAGCCAGGCCGACCGCTCCGCGGCCCACACGCGCGGCGGGCTCGGGCTGGGGCTGACGCTGGTCAAGGGCCTCGTCGCGCTGCACGGCGGCGAGACGCGCGCGCACAGCGCGGGCCCCGGGCAGGGCTCGCGGCTGGAGATCGTGCTGCCCATCGACCGCGAGCCGCCGCTGGTGCTGCCCGAGCCACCCCTGCCGGCCGCGCATCCGCGGCGCGTGCTGGTCATCGAGGACTCCACCGACGCCGCCCAGGCGCTGCGCATCCTGCTCGAGCGCTCGGGTCACACGGTGGAGGTGGCGCACGACGGCCTCGGCGGCGTCGCGGCCGCCCTGCGCTCCCGGCCGGACGTCGTGCTGTGCGACATCGGCCTGCCGGGCCTCGACGGCTACGGCGTCGCGAAGCGGCTGCGCGAGACGCCGGCCCTGGCCGGCACCTTCCTGGTGGCCATCACCGGCTACGGCAAGGACGAGGACCGCCACCGCGCCCGCGCCGCGGGCTTCGACGTGCACCTCACCAAGCCCGTGACCTTCCGCGACCTGCAGGGCCTGCTGTGCAGCGGGCACGCCGCGAGATAGCGGCGTCCGGCGGGCGCAGGGGATGGTCCCTCGCTCCGCTGAGCGAAAAGTCGCAGATGACTTTTCGCTCAGAGTCGCTCAGGACCATCCCCTGCGCCCGCCGGACGCGCTGCGCGTGGGGGGGAGCAGGGCGGGGTCGGGAGTGGCGGCGGACTTGGTGATCGGGCCGGCGGGCCATGGTCAGACCGGCGTAGGGTCGGGAACCGCCGGAGGCGGGCGGTCGCCCCGCCGAGCGCGTGTGCGTGAGGATGCCGATGGAGGCCGACTCGCGCCACGGCATGCCGCACAGGCGCGTGAAGCCGCGCGCTCAGCTCTCGGCGGGCGACTCCGACGCGGCGCCGGCCGTCTTCTCCGGCGGGCCCCACCACATATTCGAATACAGGCCGTTCAGTGC
>DASUFI010000152.1:0-3703 GCA_036274635.1 Planctomycetota bacterium | reverse complement strand
CAGCTGCAGCGCGCGGCGCAGGCCGTCGGGCAGCAGCGCGAAGCGGCGCACGGGCTCGGGCACGCCGCCCTCGTTCAGGCCGGTGACGGCGAGGGCCGGCGCGTCGTCGAGCGGCAGCTCCAGCCAGCCCAGCAGCTCGATCGCGCCGGGCTCGGCGGGCGGCGGCACGCGCGCGCCGGCGGCGGCGCGCAGCAGCAGGCGCAGCGCCTCGACGCCGGGCAGCGCGCCGGCGGCGGCGGGCAGCGCGGCCAGCTCGCGCAGCGCGTCGCCCAGCGCCGCGAGCGCGCCGGCCAGCAGGCGCTCGTCCTCGCGCTGCTCGTCCAGCTCGAGGTGGCCCCACACCGCGGAGAGCAGCTCGGCCAGCGGACGCGCCCATTCCGCGGCCGGGCGCGATGGGCCGGCGAGCTCGCGCAGCAGACGGCCGAGCGCTTCGTGCGCGGCGACCGTCGCCGCGCGCGCGGCGTCCTTCGCGTCGCCGGGCCAGCGATCAGGCAGCGCGTCGGGCAGGTGCTCGGACTGGTAGGCGTCGAGCCGCGCGAGCAGCTCCTCGGGCAGCGCGGTGCCGGCGCGGCGCAGGGCGTCGGGCACGTCGGGGTGGCGCAGCAGCGTGGCGAAGCTGCCAAAGGTCGGCGCGACGAGGTGCGCAACGAGCACCTCGAGCAGGCGCGCGGGCGAGGTGCGGCCGACCAGCGTGCCGCGCGCGTCGCGGGCCCGGACGCCGTGCTCGAGGAGCCGGCGCTGCAGGTGCGGCACGACCTCGACGTCCGGCACGCCGACGAGGATCTCCTCGGGCCGGCGCTCGGCCGCGTGCCGCGCGATCCAGGCGGTTACGGCCTCGGCCTGCTCGTCGGGGCGGTCGACGAGCAGCCACGCGTCCGGCGGCAGCGCGATGTCGCGCGCGCTCCAGGCCTCCGGGAGCACGGCGCCCAGCGCGTCGAAGGCGTCGGCCAGCGACTCGGGCGCGGCGACGAGGATGGTGGCGCGCTCGCCCAGGGCCTCGAGCAGGCCGCGCACGAGGGCGTTGAGCTCGGCGACGCCGACGAGCACGACGCGGCGCTGGCGGTCGAGGCGGCCGGCGGCGAGCGCCGCGCGGCGGCCCTCGTGCGGATCCTGCAGGCCCGCGTCCTGCAGGCGCTGCGCGTAGGCGGCGCGCGCCTCGGCCAGCACGTCCCAGCGCGCGCCCTCCTCGTCGCCGGCGAGGCCGCGCGCGACGGGCGCGACGCTCGCGAAGTCGTGGCCGTCGCGCGCGAGCTCGCCGTGCAGCGAGCGGACCTCCTCGGCCAGGGCCAGCCACGCGCCCGCATCGGCGTCGGCGGGCGGGCGACGGAAGAGCAGCGCGCGCCGCGCGGTGGGCAGGGCCTGCAGCGCCTCGCGCCACAGCAGCGTGCGCACCAGGCGGCCGGCCACGGGCCGGTCGGGCAGCAGCAGCTCGTCGGGCAGGTGGCCGAAGCCCACGAGGCGCGGCGGCACGGCGCCGCGGGGCAGCTCGCGCGCGAGGTGCAGCTCGAGGCGCCGCGCGGCGCGCGCGCCCGGCAGCGCCACGACGACGTCCGAGAGGTCCCCCATCTCGCGCACCAGCCAGCGGGCCGCGCGCGGCAGGACCGGCTCGTCCCAGCCGAGGAAGTGGCGCTTCGGAGTGGCGCTCATGAGGGGAGTTCCTGGCACTGCGATCCAGTGTGCGCGCGGCGCCGAGCCACCTCAACCGGTTCGCTCCGTTCCCCGCCGTCCGTACCATGCCCCCGTGCCCACCGTCCTCGCGGCCACCCACCTCTCGCGCAGCTTCGGCGCGGTCCAGGCGCTGCGCGACGTGAGCCTCGAGCTGGCGGCGGGCGAGCTGGCCGGGCTCGCCGGGCCGTCGGGCTCGGGCAAGACCACCCTGCTGCACCTGCTGGCGGCCATCGACACGCCCACGGGGGGCGCAGTGCGGCTGCTGGGGCGCGAGGTGTCGGGGCTGTCGCGGGGACAGCGGGCGGCTCTGCGTCTGGCGCACGTGGGGCTGGTGTTCGCGGAGCACAACCTCTCGCCGGCGCTGACGGTGGCGGAGAACGTGGAGCTGCCCATGGCACTGGCCGGGAGGCCAGCGGCCGAGCGGGCCGCGCGGACGGGCGCCGCGCTGGAGCGGCTGGGCCTCGGCGCGCTGGGTGGGCGCTTCCCCGAGCAGCTGAGCAGCGGGCAGCGGCAGCGCGGCGCGCTGGCGCGGGCGCTGGCGGGCGAGCCGGCGCTGCTGCTGATGGACGAGCCGACGGCGCACCTCGACAGCGTCTCGGCGGCGGGTCTGGTGGAGCGCGTCGCCGAGCTGGTGCGGGAGCGCGACGTGGCGGCGCTGCTGGCCAGCCACGATCCGCAGGTGCTGTCGCGCTGCGCGCGGGTGATCACGCTGCGCGACGGCGCGCTGGAGGCGGGATGAGCGCCACGCCTATGCTCCTGCGCTTCGCACTGCGGGGTGTCGCGCGGCAGGCGCGGCGCTCGCTGCTGACGGGCCTCTCGCTGGCGGGCGGCATCTTCGTCATCGTGCTGCTGGGCGGCCTGCAGGACGGCTACGTGGCCGACCGCATGGAGGCCGGACTGGGGCTGCAGCTCGGGCACCTGCGCGTGGAGGCGGGCGAGCGGCCGCTGCCCGATCCCCTGGCGCTGGCCGACGCTCTCGTGGCCGACGGCACCGCCGTGGCCGCCGCGCCGCGCTTCCGGCAGCCGTGCTTCCTCCTCGCGGGCGACAAGGCGCAGGGCGCGCTGGCGCTGGGCGTGGACCCCGAGCACGAGCAGCGTCTCGCGCGCCTGCCGGGCCTGGTGCGCGAGGGCAGCTTCCTGTCGGAGAGCCCGGAGGCGTCGCCGATCGTGCTCGGTCGCACGCTGGCCGAGTCGCTCGGCGTGGGCCTGGGCGACAGCGTCACCCTGAATGCGCGCCGCGCGGGCGGCGGGCTGGGCAGCGGGACGTTCACGGTGGGCGGCCTCTTCGAGACCGGCGGCGGCCTGCTCGAAGCGAACCTGTGCGTCGTGCGTCGCGAGGCGCTGGCGCCCGTCCTGGGTCGCAGCGACGGCGCGGACGAGGTGGCGCTGCGCCTCGACGACCCGTGGCGCGCGCCGGCGGTGGCGGCCGAGCTCGCGGCGCGGCCGGATCTCGCGGGCCTGCGTGTGCTGAGCTGGCGCGAGATGGCGCCCGAGCTGGCCGAGGCCATGGAGGTGCTGCACGCGATGGAGCGCATCCGCACGGGGGTGCTCTTCGCGCTGGTGGCGCTGGGGATCTACACCACGCTCACCCTCGCGCTGTCGGCGCGGCGGCGGGAGTTCGGGATGCTGCTGGCGCTGGGCATGTCGCCGGCGCGGCTGCTGGTCGTGCTGGCCCTGGAGCTGCTGCTCGTGGAGGTGGCCGCGGTGGCGCTGGGCCTCGCGCTGGCGGCCGGGGTCATCGCCTGGCTGCACGCGCGCGGCCTCGACCTCGCGGCGCTGGGCGCGCGACTGCCGGGCGCGCTGGAGGGGGCGGCCGTGCTGCGGCCGGTCTTCGCGCCGGATCGCGCGCTGCTGGCGGCGGCCTGGGCCGCGGCGGTGGCCTTCGTCGTGCTGCTCGTGCCCGCGCTGCGGCTGCTGCGGCTCGATCCGGCGGCGGTGCTGCGCGAGCGAGGCTGAAGCTCAGCGCAGCGTGCGCCAGGCGGCACAGCTCAGCAGCAGCAGCCCGCCCGCCAGCGGCGCGACGCCCCATGACACC
>DASUFI010000151.1:0-3955 GCA_036274635.1 Planctomycetota bacterium | reverse complement strand
CGACGCCTGCCGCTGGCTGATCGATGCGCTCAAGCAGCGCGTGCCCATCTGGAAGAAGGAGTGGTACGCGGACGGCAGCGAGTGGGTCTCGGACCGGCCATGAGGCGCCTCCTCGGTGCCGCCGCCGTGCTCCTGCTGGCCGCCGCCGCGGCCGCGCAGGCCGAGGGCCCCGAGGACGTGGCCTTCCTCAAGGAGCTGCGCGCCGACTTCCTGCGCGGCGGCACATGGGCCGCGCAGCGCGACCTCGACCAGTACCTGCTGGACTTCCCCGCGTCCCCCGAGGCGCGGCGGCTGGCGGCGGAGGTCGCCCTGCAGCGCGGGCAGCTGAGCCAGGCCGAGGCCCACCTGCGCGCCGGCGGCTGGCCCGACGAGGCGCTGCACGGCCAGCTGCTGCTGCGCCTCGGCCGCTACGAGGACGCGCTCCAGCTCGCGCAGGGCGGCCACCTCCCGGGCCTGGCGGGCGACTGGCTGGCGGTGCAGGCGCTGGACGGACTGGGCCGGCGCGTCGAGGCCCTGCAGCTCGCGGCGGCGCGCACGGGCGCCGTGGACGACCGCACGCTCGACGGCCAGGGCCTGCTCGACCTCGGGCGCCTGCTGCTCTTCCTGCGCAAGCACGAGCTGGCCAACCAGGCGCTGGTCTTCGCCGACGCGGAGCTGAACGGCAAGCAGGGTCCCAGCTATCACCTCACCGAGCTGCAGGCGCCGCTGCTGCTGGCCCAGGTGCGCATCGAGACCCGCCAGGGCGGCAGCGAGGGCGCCGACCCCGTGCTGCGACTGCTGCAGGAGGTGCTGGAGATCGATGCCGGCCTGCCCGAGGCGCTGGTGCTGAAGGCGCGCCTGCATCTCGACACGCTCAACGGCCGCGCCGCGGAGGACGCGTTGCAGGCCGCGCTGCGGCGCGACCCGAGCGATCCGGACGCGCTGGTGCTGCTGGGGCGCACGCGCCTGCTCGACCGGCGCGTGGACGCGGCGCTGGACTACGCCGACCGCGCCCTCGCCGGCAACGCGCGCCTGCGCGACGCGCTGGCACTGCGCGCCGCCGCGCTGGAGATCGCGGGCCGGCCCACGGCCGCTGCGGCGCGCCAGGCCTTCGACACGGCGCACCCGCAGAGCGCCGCGCTGGACGCGCTGCTGGGCGAGGTGCTGCAGAACCACTACCGCTTCGAGGACTCGGTGGCCCCGCTCGAGCGTGCCCTGGCACGCGAGCCCGACGACGAGCGCCCGCTGCCCGTGCTGGCGCAGAGCCTGGCGCACCTCGGGCGCGAGGCCGAGGCGCGCGCGGCGCTCGAGGAGCACCAGCGCAAGAGCCCCTTCGTGTACCCCTGGCGCACGAACATGCTCGAGGTGCTGGCCAAGCTCCAGCAGGACGCCGACGTGGTCACGCCCGGCGACGCGAACTTCCGGCTGCGCCTGCCGCCCTCGGAGCAGGACGTGCTCGGGCCGCTGCTGGCCCAGCGCCTGGCCGCCGCGCGCGCCGGCATGGCTGAGCGCTGGGGCTACGACCCGCCCGGCGAGGTGCTGGTGGAGGTCTTCGACCACCACGCGGACTTCTCCGTGCGCACCGTGGGCTTCGAGGGCTTCCTCGCGCTGGGCGCCTGCTTCGGGCGCGTGCTCACCATGCTCTCGCCGCTGTGCGAGCTGCGCGGCAACTTCCAGTGGGCCCAGACGGCGGTGCACGAGTACGCGCACGTGGTCACGCTGGGCCTGTCGAAGCAGCGCATCCCGCGCTGGCTGACCGAGGGCATCTCGGTCATGGAGGAGAAGCTCGCCGACCCGGCCTGGGCGCGCGAGCTCGAGCGCGACGTGCTGGACGCGCGCGCCAACGGCCTGCTGCTGCCGGTCGACCGCCTCGACGAGGCCTTCCGCGACGGCTCCACGGTCATGCTCGGCTACTACCAGGGCAGCCTGCTGGCCGAGCTCATCGTGCGCGACTTCGGCTTCCCCGCGCTGATCGAGCTGGTGTCCTCGTACGCCGACGGCCGCGACACGCCGGCCGCGATCCGCGGCGCGCTCGAGGTGGAGCCCGCCGAGCTTGACCGCCGGCTGCTGCAGTACGTGGACAGCGAGATCGGCGGCCGCGCCGTCGTCCGGCCGCACCGCGACGCGCATGGCGAGGAGCTGGCCCGCGCGCGCGCCGCGGCGGGCGACGCGGGCGCCTGGCTGGACGTGGCCAACGCCTGCCTCGACCAGGGGCAGCGCGCCGACGCCGACGCCGCGTTGGCGAAATACCTGCAGGCTCAGGGCGAGACGCCCGCCGCGGCCGCCGTGCTGGCGCGGCGCGACCTGGCCGACGGCCGCAACGACCGCGCGCGCGAGCGCCTCGAGCGCTGGGCGGCGGAGGGAACGCCCGACGCCGACGGCCTGGTGGACCTGGCCGACCTGCAGGTGCACGCCGGCGATCGCGACGCCGGCATCGCCACGCTGCGCCGCGCGCGCGAGCTGTTCCCCGGGGACGTCTCGCCGCAGTCGGCCGGCATGCGCCTGTACGCGCTGCTGCGCGCCCAGGGCGACGACGAGGCGCGCTTCGCGCTGCTCGAGGAGCTCGTGCGCTACGACGAGAAGGCTCTCGAGGCGCGCGTGGAGCTGGCGCAGCACGCGCTGTCGCAGGGGCGCACCGACGAGGCCCTGCGCCGCCTGCAGGAAGCGGCGGAGATCGATCCCTACCGGCCCGACGTGCGCCTGCAGCTGGCGGACGTGCTGGCGGGCCTCGGGCGCGACGACGAGGCGCGCGTGCAGTGGAGCCTCGTGCTCGCGCTGCGCGCGGGCCAGCTGCCCGCGGAGCTCGCCGAGCAGACGCCGCTCGAGGAATGGCAGCAGCGCGCCCGCGAGAAGCTGGCCCAGCCCGCGCCCGCGCCGGCGCCCGGCGGCTGAGCCCGGCTTCGCTCGCGCCCTCCTCGATCGCCGTGATACGCTCACCGGTCGCGATGAATGCTGCGGGAGTGGATATCTGGCAGGCCGTGTCCGAGGCGTTCACGCGCCTGCGCGGAAGCAAGGCCGCCGAGCTGTGGCTGGCCGAGGCGCGGCCGGCCGGGCTGCGCCGCGGCCTGTTCACGCTGGACGTGGCCACGCCCGCGGCCAAGGCAGCCATCGACGCGCGCTACCTCGGCGACCTGCAGGAGCTGTTCCGGCAGCTGACCGGCAGCCCGGTGCGCGTCCTCACGCGCGTGGCCGAGGCGGTCGATGAGCCCGTGCTCGTGGCCGCGCCGCGGCCGGGCCTGGGCCTCGGAGAGGCCGAGCTGCCCGTCGCGCTCGCGCGCCCGCAGGCCTTCGTGCACACGGCCGGCAGCCGCCTGGCGCACCGCGCCGTGGAGCGCTGGGTGCTGGCGCCCGCCGCCGGCTGGAACCCGCTCTTCCTCTACGGCCCCGCCGGCTGCGGCAAGACCGAGCTGGCGCGCCTGGCGCTGTCGCGCCTGCGCGAGAACGGCGAGGCGCACGACCCGCTGGTGCTCTCGGGGCCGGCCCTGTCGCGCGACGTGTCGCGCGCGGCGCGCGGCGGCACGCTGCCGCAGCTGCAGGCCGACTGGGGCCGGCGCGACGTGCTCATCCTGGACGAGGCCCATCGACTGCGCGGCCAGCGCCGCAGCCAGGCCGAGGCGGTGTCGCTCATCGCCGGCATGCTGCAGCGCGGCTGCCGCGTGCTCATGCTCTCGCGGCACGCGCCGCAGCAGATCCTCGACGCCGACGCGCGGCTGCTGTCGTGGTTCCTCGGGGGCATGGTGGTGGCCATGTCCGAGCCGGACACCGCGGACCGCCGCGCCGTGCTGACCGCCGTGGCGGGCGCCGTCGACGTGCCGGTCGAGCCCGAGGTGGTCGAGGCGCTGGCCACGCGCTGCCCCGGCAGCCTGTGCGACGCGGTGCGCGTGCTGCAGCGCGCGGCGCTGGACTGCCGGCAGGAGGGCGCCGGGCGCCTGGACGTCTCGTGCCTCGACCGCCGCCTCGCCGGACCCACGCCGGC
>DASUFI010000150.1:0-12016 GCA_036274635.1 Planctomycetota bacterium | reverse complement strand
TGTGCGCGACGAGCGGCGCCTCCACGGCGGCGAGCGCGAGGTCGAGCGCGGCGCCGACGCCGCGGCCCGGGCCGTCGAGCACGAGCACGCGGCGGTCGTGGCGCGCGAGGTCCTGCAACCAGGCGCGCGAGCCGTCGTCGTCGCCGTCCGGTCCGGTGTCGACGACGGCGAGGAGGCGCACGTCCACGCCGCGCTGCGCCAGCACGTCGCCCGCCGCCGCCGGCGACGTGCGGCGCGCGAGGCGCACGGGAAGCAGGACGTCGATGCGCCGCGCCACGGCGCGCAGTCTACGTCCGCGCAGCGCGTCGCCGTGCTTGCGGAACTAGGGAGCCGTTCCCACGACGCCCCAGCTGGCCGACCAGCGTTGTGGAGCGGCGCTGTCCGGGAACCACATCTGGGCGGCGAGTTGCGCGCCGCTCGGAACGCCCGGCGGAAAGCGGCCGACCAGGCTGAAGGCGCCCGCCGCATCGGTGAGGAGCCCGGCCAGCAGCAGGTCGGCTTCGGGCACGAGCACGCCGCCCTTGAACGGTGCCGAGAGCACGCTGGTGCCGAGGACGAGCACGCCCGCGGCGTCCGGCAGCGCGCCTTCGACGCGCAGCGCGACCGGGTCGCCGGCCAGCAGCGGCCCCACGCCCTCGAGGCGCGACAGGCCCGCGCCGCCGGCAAGCGAGTGGCCCAGCCGCTCCCAGCGCGGCGTGGCGCTCGGCAGGAACAGCACGGCCGAGCCCACGTCGCCCACGGCCTGCAGGTCGAGCGCGCCGTCCCCGTTCGCGTCCGCCAGCGCCAGCCGCAGGACGGCCTCCGGCAGCGGATGCTCCTCGTCGATGGTGGGCGGCCCACCGGACGTGCCGAGGACGATGGCCACCGAGTTGAAGTCGCCGTTGGTGCCCGCCAGCACCAGCTCGCCGTCGCCGTCCCCGTCCGCGTCGCCGAGCAGCGGCTGCTCGTAGGCCGTCCCGAGGCCGAGGTCGAAGTTGCCCACGGTCGTTGGCACGCCGTTGCCGTCTTCCTCATACCAGACCAGGTGCGTGTGGTTGCCGGTGAGGACGACGGCGAGGATGTCGCCCAGCCCGTCGCCGTCGAAGTTCCCGAGGACGACGCCGCGCAGCGAGCTGCCCGTGTCGATGGAAGTGAAGACAGGGGGCGCAGGAGGCTGCAGCTGGACCAGGGTGACATGCGTGCTTGCGCCGACGGCCAGATCGTGCCAGCTGGCGCCGTCGAAGTCGCCTGTCGCCAGCTTGAACGGCACGAAGTCCAGCGGCACGGCCGGCTGCACCGCGAAGCCTGCGCCGGCGGTGCTGAGCAAGGGCACCACCGCCGAGGGATCGCTGGTCGCCAGCGCGAGGTCCAGCCGGCCATCGCCATCGAGGTCGTCGGCGGCGACGTCGCGCAGCACGCCCGGCACGCTGGTCGTGGGCTGGGGCCGCAGGTTGCCGCTGCCGTCGTTGAGCAGCCAGCGCGCGCCGGGCGTGAGCAGGTCCTGGACGACGAGGACGTCCACGTCGCCGTCCGGCTCGACATCGCCCGCGAAGAGGCGGCTGGGCGAGACGCCGAGGTCGAGGGCCGTCGGCACGCCGAAGGCTCCATTCAACTGACCGGCGCGCAGCCGGCCCGAGGGCGTGGCGTCCACGGCGCTCAACAGGTCCGGCCGGCCATCGCCGTCGAGGTCGAGCACCACCGCGTCGCGCTGCGTGGCGTCGGCGATGTAGCCGTTGCGGAATCCGCCCGCCTGCTGCGCGATGAGCACCTCGACGCTCTCGGTGAGCGCCTGCCGGCCGATGGCATCGGCCACGCCGTCACCGTCGACGTCCGCGGCACCGAGATCGGCGAGGCCGTCGTAGGCGAAGGCCGCGGTGGATGAGTCGGACACGAGCCCCGCTCCGGCCTGCTTCAGCACCGTGACCGTCGCGATGCCTCCTCCCTTTGCGGCGAGAAGGTCCGGCAACGCGTCACCCGTGAAGTCGCCCACGGCCAGCTGCACGACGCCCCGCGGCGCAGCCAACGGCACCGGCGACGCGACCGAGCCGTCGGGCTGCCCGGCGAACAGCTTCAAGGAGGCCGACCCGTCCGCCTGAGCGACGTCGTCGAGGCCGTCGAGATCGGCGTCGATCAGCACGGCGCGGCCGTTGGGGACGCCGAAGTAGAGCTGCGTCGGCGGCGCGAGCAGGCCCGAGCCGAGGCCGTGGCTGATCGAGATGTCGAGCACGAGGCCGTCGACGATGTTGTTCGAGAGGAGGTCCAGGACGCCGTCGGCGTCGATGTCGCCGAGGTCGAGGCGGAAGCTGCTGGACGCGTCGTGCGTGTCGAACTCCGGGCCGAACTGGCGATCGCCGAGGCCCGGCACCACCGCGAGGCGCTCGTAGCCGAAGTGGCTGACGAGGAGATCGGCGTGGCCATCGCCGGTGACGTCGGCGACGGCGACCGCCCCGCCGTGCGTCGGCAGCGCGATGCTGTCGAAGGCCGTAAACGTGCCGTCGCCCTGCGACCAGGCGACGAGCGCCTCGGGCTGCGTCTCGGGGAGGAGGATGAGATCCGCGCGGCCGTCATCGTCGAGGTCCGCCAGCCGGCCGGTACGCAGAGTGACGGCCGTGCCGAGGAGCGTGAAGGTCGGCGACAGGCCGTCCGGCGTGCCGCGCCAGACCATCGCGGTCGTGATCCGCACGAGCGCGATGTCGGCGAGGCCGTCAGCATCGATGTCGCCCGACGTGAGCGCGCGCGAGTCGAGGCCTGCAGCGACGGGCACGGCCATGTCCGAAAACACCGGCGGCTCCTGCGCAGCCACGGGCGTGGCGCGCAGCAGCAGGAGGCCCAGGGCCAGCACGGAAGCGAGGTGAGAGCCTGGCGCGGTCTTCATGTCCCGTCTCCGCATGAGTCTTCCCGAGGGCTGCGCGGCGCGATCAACCGTGGCCGTTCTATCCGGTCTTGCCGATCCGTGACAGAAAAGGCAACGCTCGCCACGCCGCGCGTCGCTCTGGAGCGGTCGATCCCGGCGGGTATCCTCGCGGCCATGCCCGAATTGATCCTGGTCAAAGCCGCTGACTGCCTCCGGCTGCGCGAGCGCATCCTGCGCCCCGGCCAGCCGGTCTCGGCGTACAGCTACCCGGCCGACGACGATCCGCGCGCGCTGCACTTCGGGCTGCGCGCGGGCAAGCAGCTCATCGGCGTCGCGTCCCTGCTGCCCGAGGCGCGCGGCGCGAAGTCGCCGGGCGGCGCGGGCCCCGAGACCTGGCGCCTGCGCGGCATGGCCGTGGACGGCGATCGCCGCGGCCAGGGCTTCGGCCGCATGCTGCTGCAGGCGGTGCAGGCGGTGGTGCAGCAGCGCGGCGGCGGCTTGTGGATGACGGCGCGCACCGGCGTGCAATCGTTCTACGAGCACTACGGCTGCGAGGTGGCGGGTGAGGTCTTCGATCTGCCGGGCGCCGGGCCGCACGTGGTCATGACCTGGCACCCGGTGGGCGTGGCGCGCATGCGCTTCGGGCCGGCGGGCACGCTGCCGGGCACGGGCGAGGACGACGAGGAGGACCGGCCGCGGGGGCGGCGGGCGGCCGCCGCGCCGGAGCCGTCAGCGGAGTCGCCCGAAGCCGAGGAAGACGCCGAACCGGACGTGGAGCGCGAGCCGGACGTGGGCGACCTGGACCGCTGACCCCCCTGTTCGGGCCGGCCGCGGGCCCGCCGCGCCGTTGCGCATTCGCCGCGGCGTCCGGATAATCCCCCCCTTTCGGTTGCCGGCCGCAACTTGCGGCTCCGCCGGCCGCGGCACGCGGCGGGCGCGCCAGGCCTCGCGGCCCGGCGGCAGTCACGAGGCGCCCGGTCACGGGTCGCCGGCCGTCGTTCCCCAGGAGCCGTTCGCATGGTCGTGAAGAAGGTCGGAGTGGTGGGCTGCGGTCTCATGGGCCACGGCATCGCGCAGGTGGCCGCGCAGGCGGGCTGCGCCGTCGTGGCGCGCGAGAGCGACCAGGCCGCCCTGGACAAGGGCCTCGCCCGCGTGCGCAAGAGCCTCGACAAGCTGGTCGAGAAGGAGAAGCTCAGCCGCGCGGACGCCGACGCCGCCTCCGGGCGCATCAGCGGCACGCTGGCTCTCGAGGGCCTGGCGGATTGCGACCTCGTGGTCGAGGCCATCGTCGAGAACCTGGACGTGAAGAAGAAGCTGTTCGCGGAGCTGGGGCGGCTGTGCAAGCCGAGCACCATCTTCGCCAGCAACACCTCGTCCTTCTCCATCGGCGAGATGGGCACGGCCTCCGGGCGCCCCGAGCGCATGGTGGGCCTGCACTTCTTCAACCCGGTGCAGCTCATGAAGCTGGTCGAGGTCGTGCGCACGAAGCAGACCTCGGGCGAGGTCTTCGCGGAGGTCAAGGCCTTCGGCGAGGCCTGCGGCAAGGTGCCGGTGGCGGCCAGCGACACGCCGGGCTTCATCGTGAACCGCCTGCTCGTGCCGTACCTCGCGGAGGCCATCCGCATGGTGGAGCGCGGCGACGCGACGCCCGCGGACATCGACGCCGGCATGACGCTGGGCTGCGGCTATCCGATGGGCCCCTTCACGCTGCTGGACTACGTGGGCCTCGACACCACCCTTTTCATCCTCGACGGCTGGCACAAGCTGGAGCCGGCCAACCCGCTGTTCGCGCCGCCCAAGCTGCTGACCGACAAGGTCAAGGCCGGCAAGCTCGGGCGCAAGACGGGCGAGGGCTTCTTCAAGTGGGAGGGCGACAAGCGCGCATGAGAACCTGCATCACCCTGCTGGGGGTTGCGCTGCTGCTGGGCGGCTGCGCGAGCAACGAGACGAAGGCCTCGGCGGCACCGGCCCCGGCGGCCACGGCGCAGGACGCGGCGGCGCAGAAGGCCGCCGAGCAGCAGGCCGCCATGGAGGCGCGCGCCAACGCCGCGCGCGAGATCGCCAAGGCGCAGCAGGCCCAGCGCGAGGCGGCGGCCGCGGACGCGGCCCTGCGCGCCCAGGCCGAGGCCGACGCGAAGGCCA
Organism: Planctomycetota bacterium; assembly: GCA_036274635.1. Classification (GTDB taxonomy): domain Bacteria; phylum Planctomycetota; class B15-G4; order B15-G4; family B15-G4; genus DASUFI01. The sequence continues at coordinate 7,041 of DASUFI010000150.1, read as the reverse complement.
ACGAGCAGGCCGCGGCCGAGGCCGCCAAGGCGGCGCAGGAAGCCGAGCAGGCGGCGGCGGACAAGGCGGCGGCAGAGAAGGCGGCCGCGGACGCGGCCAAGGCTGCCGCCGACAAGGCTGCGGCCGACAAGGCCGCCGCGGACAAGGCGGCGGTCGCTGCGGCCGCTGCGGGCACGGCCGCTGCGACGGCCAGCAAGGACATCCACGTGAACCCGTATGACCTGAACGTCGTGGCCGAGGTGGAGACCACCGCCGGCACCATGGTGCTCGGCTTCTTCCCGGACGTCGCGCCCGGCCACGTGAAGAACTTCGTGGACCTCGCGCGCAAGGGGTTCTACGACGGCACCCGGTTCCACCGCACGCTGGCTGGCTTCATGATCCAGGGTGGCGACCCGCTCACCAAGGACCTGTCGAAGGAGGCCATGTGGGGCACGGGCGACCCGGGCTACAAGATCAAGGCCGAGTTCAACAGCAAGCCGCACGTCCGTGGCACGCTGTCGATGGCACGCAGCAGCGACCCCAACTCGGCGGGCAGCCAATTCTTCATCTGCCACGCCGCCGCGCCGGCGCTGGACAACAAGTACACCGTGTTCGGCGAGCTGCTGCGGGGCTATGACGTGCTGGACAAGATCGCCACCGCGCCGGCCACCGCGCGGCCCGGCAGCCCCGAGGTGAGCAAGCCGGTGAGTCCGGTGCAGATCGTGAAGGTCACGATTCGCGCCCGCACGCCGGCCGACGTCAAGCAGGACGGCTAGGAGCCCATGACCACCTTTTCCCCGGAGAGCCGAGCCATCCTCAAGACCTCGATGGGGGACATCACCCTCGAGTTCCTGGACGAGCTGGCGCCGCGCACCTGCGAGCACTTCGTGAAGCTCGCGCGCCAGGGCTTCTACGACGGGCTCACCTTCCACCGCATCCTGAAGGGCTTCATCATCCAGGGCGGCTGCCCCAAGGGCGACGGCACCGGCGGCCCGGGCTTCACGCTGCGCGCGGAGTTCAACGACACGCCGCACGTCAAGGGCACCGTGAGCATGGCGCGCGGCAACGACCCGCACAGCGCCGGCAGCCAGTTCTTCATCGTGGCGGGCGACGCGCGCTACCTCGACCACCGCTACACCGCCTTCGCCAAGGTGGTGGATGGCCTGGCCACCGTGGACAAGATCGCCGCGGTGCCGGTGAACGAGAACCGCTGGAAGGAAGCCAGCACGCCGCGCGACCCGGTCTTCATCAACCGCATCGTGCTCGAGGGCATCGAGTTCGACGCCGAGGACCCCGCGGCGGGCCCGGCGCCCGCGCCGCAGCAGGCGCCGCCGCCGCCACGCAGCCAGGCCCCTCAGGACGAGGACGACGACGAGGACGGTCTGCACGCGGGTGACGACGAGCCCGAGGACGATGACGACACCGGCGAGGAGCCCTCCGCGGAGCTGCCCGCCGACCAGGACGAGCCCGAGGCCGCGCCCCCCAGCGACGCGGGTGAGGACGAGCCGGAGTCGGGCGGCAAGAAGCCGGCCGAGGGCGGCTCGCACGGCGCCGGCAAGACGGGCGGCAGCCGCTCGCGCCACCGCCGCGGCGGCGGCCGCCGGCGGCGGAAGGAGTAGGGCGCCATGGCCTACGAGAACATCCTGCGCGCGGATCGCGACGGCATCGCCTTCGTCACGATCAACCGGCCCGACAAGCTCAACGCGCTGAACAATGCCACCATCGGCGAGCTGCTGCACTGCTTCGAGGCCATCACCAGCGACGAGAAGGTGCGCGCGGTCATCCTCACCGGCGCGGGCGAGAAGTCCTTCGTGGCCGGCGCGGACATCTCCGAGCTGGCCGAGCAGACGGCCATCAGCGCGCGGCCGCTGGCGCTGCGCGGGCAGCGGCTGATGAACACGGTGGAGAGCTGCACCAAGCCCGTCGTGGCGGCGGTCAATGGCTACGCGCTGGGCGGCGGCTGCGAGCTGGCGCTGGCCTGCCACATCCGCACGGCCTCGGACAACGCGCAGTTCGGGCTGCCCGAGGTGACGCTGGGCATCATCCCCGGCTACGGCGGCACGCAGCGCCTGCCGCGCATCGTGGGCAAGGGCCGCGCGCTGGAGCTGATTCTCTCCGCACAGAAGGTGGGCGCCGAGGAGGCGCTGCGCATCGGCCTGGTCAACCGCGTCCACCCGCAGGCGCAGCTGCTGGCGGAGACCGAGAAGCTCGTGCGCCGCATCCTCGCCACCGGGCCGGTGGCGGTGCGCTTCGCACTGGACGCGGTCAACCACGGCAGCGACATGCCGCTGCAGGACGGCCTCAACTTCGAGGCCACCTTCTTCGGCCTGCTGGCCGGCACGGACGACTGCCGCGAGGGCATGCGCGCCTTCCTCGAGAAGCGCCCGGCCAGGTTCACCGGCAAGTAGACACCGCGCGCCCCCCGCGCGCATCAGGATCGCACCATGAGCAAGAACGACCTCGTCATCCTCTCCGGCGCCCGCACGGCCATGGCCGAGTACGTGGGCACGCCCGGCTACGGCAAGCTGGCGGACCGCACCGCGCTCGAGCTGGGCGCGATCGCCGGCAAGGCCGCGCTCGAGCGCAGCGGCGTGAAGCCCGAGCAGGTGGACCACGCCGTCTTCGGCATGGTGCTGTACACCAGCCAGGACGCGCTCTACGGCGCGCGGCACATCGGCCTGAAGGCCGGCCTGCCCATCGCGACGCCGGCGCTCACGGTGAACCGGCTGTGCGGCAGCGGCATCCAGTCGGTCATCTCGGCCTCGCACCTGCTCATGGCCGGCGAGGCGAAGACCGTGCTGGCTGGCGGCACCGAGAACATGAGCCAGGCGCCTCACGTGCTGTGGAACGCGCGCGCCGGCTACCGCTTCGGCCAGAAGTGGGAGCTGCAGGACATGCTCATGGGCAGCCTCTTCGACACCGGCTGCCAGCTCTTCATGGCGCAGACGGCCGAGAAGCTGGGCAACCGCTACGGCATCACCCGCCAGGCGCAGGACGAGTTCGCGTACCGCAGCCACATGCTGGGCGCCAAGGCCGTGAAGGCCGGCCTGTTCCGCGAGGAGATCGTGCCCATCGAGCTGAAGAAGGGCGACAAGGTCGTGGGCGTGGTGGACACGGACGACCACATCAAGCCCGACACCACGGTCGAGGGCCTCTCCAAGCTGCGCGCGGCCTTCGGCAAGGACGGCACGGTCACGGCCGGCAACGCCAGCGGCATCGTGGACGCGGCCGCCGCGCTGGTGGTCACCACCGGCGAGACGGCTCGCGCCAACGGCTGGAAGCCGCGCGCGCGCATCGTCGCGTGGGATGCGGTGGGCGTGGAGCCCAGCGAGATGGGCATCGGCCCGGCGCCCGCCATCCGCAACACGCTCAAGAAGGCCGGCATCGACCGCGACCAGGTGGACTTCTACGAGATCAACGAGGCCTTCGCCGCGCAGTATCTGGCGGTGGAGAAGGAGCTCGAGCTCGACCGCAACAAGGTCAACGTGAACGGCGGCGCCATCGCCCTGGGGCACCCGCTCGGGGCCACGGGCACGCGCCTGCTGCTCACGCTCATGCACCAGCTCGAGCGCGCTGGCAAGCGCTACGGCATGGCGTCCGCCTGCATCGGCGGCGGGCAGGGCATCGCCATGCTCATCGAGCGGGCCTGACGCCGGGCTGGCCGCCATGTCCGCGCCTCCGCGGAAGATCCGCCTCACGCCCGGCAAGCGGGTCCTGTTCCTCACCAGGGACCTGGACCTGATCGGCCGCCAGCTGCGCGGCGAGCTGGACCTGCGCATGGAGGACCTGCGCGTCGAGGACCTGCTCGACGACATCAACACCGACGTGATGACCCCCGCGTGGGTGTGCTTCAACCACCGCCCCGAGGACATCGCGCTCAACGCCTACGCCGGCCTCATGAAGGACGGCAAGCGCGTGTTCGGCGAGCGCGCGCTCATGGACGGCGGCTTCGAGGTCATCGTCAGCGGCCACCGCAAGGGCACCGGCTCCTCGCGCGAGACGGCGCCGCAGGCCGAGAAGTGGTGCGGCATCCGCCTCGCCATCGCGGCCTCCTTCGCGCCGATCCATGAGCGCAACAACATCAACCTCGGCCAGCTCATGGGCGACCACGCCCAGCTCGTCCGCCTGCAGCGCGGCGAGGAGCTGCCGCTGGAGGAGTTCACGCGCCGCTACGACCCGGTGACGCGCCTCATCCTCGAGATGGGCGGGCTGTTCCCGTTCAGCAAGGCGCTGCTGGATGGCAAGGTGAGCGTGCCGCGCCCGCAGACGGCGCCGCGGCCCATGACCATCGCCGAGAAGATCCTGGGCGCGCACCTCGTCGGCGGCCCCGGCCCGGTGAAGCCCGGCGACGTGGCCATGTGCAAGGTGGACGGCGGCTACAGCCACGAGTTCACCACGGCGCAGGTGCACCACTTCCTGCAGCAGGAGTTCGGCGCGGACTACCGCGTCGTGCAGCCCGACAAGCTGGCGGTGTTCGAGGACCACCTGCTCTACGCCGACGGCGTGGCGCGCATGGCGCCCTTCGCCGGCAAGATCGGCACGCTGCGCCGCCTGCAGACGGAGTTCATGCAGCACACCGGCGTGCGCGACTACCAGAGCCGCAATGGCATCTCGCCCGGCATCTGCCACGAGGTCGCGCGGCGCGACTTCATCGACCCGGGCGACTTCATCCAGGCCACGGACAGCCACACCTGCATGGGCGGCGGCAACGACGCCCTCGCGTGGGGCGTCGGCGCCACCGAGTACGCCGCGCTCATCGCCTCCGGCTCCACCTTCGTGCTCGTGCCCCAGAGCATCCGCTTCGAGCTGCGCGGGCGGCTCGCGCCGGAGTGCACGGCGAAGGACGTCATCCTCTGGATCCTCGCGCACCACGCGCGCGAGGAACTGACCCTCGACCGCGTCATGGAGTTCGGCGGGCCGGGGCTGGCGACGCTCTCGCTCGATGAGCGCGCCACGCTGGCCAACATGGCCACCGAGTGCACCGCGAAGACGGGCTTGTGCGAGGGGGACGAGGCGCTGATCGAGTGGATCGCGGCGGCGCGGCCGGGCGCGGACAAGGCGGCGCTGCGCAGCAAGCTCGTGGGGCCGGATCCGGGCGCGGTCTACGACGGCGGCATGCACGTGATCGACCTGTCCACCATCCGCCCGATGGTGGCTCACCCCGGCGACCCCGACCGCGGCATCCCGTCCGACCCGACCAACGGCGCTCTTGTCGCGGACATCGGCAACGTGCGCATCGACATCGCCTACGCCGGCAGCTGCACCGCCGGCAAGGTGGACGACTTCGCGATGTACGCGCGCGTGCTGCAGGACGCCGCGGACGCCGGTCGCCGCGTGGCCGACGGCGTGAAGCTCTACATCCAGTACGGCAGCGAGGCGACGGCGAAGGTCGCGCGCTCGAAGGGCTGGGACAAGGTGTTCGAGCGCGTGGGGGCGACGGTCATCAACCCGGGTTGCGGCGCGTGCATCGGTTGCGGGCCGGGCGTCAGCGAGCGGCCGGACCAGGTCACAGTGTCGGCCATCAACCGCAACTTCCAGGGGCGCAGCGGGCCGGGGAAGCTGTGGCTGGCGAGCCCGCTGACGGTGGCGGCGTCGGCGATCGAGGGAAGGATCGTGAGCTATCGGCCGGGGATGTTCAGTGCGACGGTCGGGGCGATCGGCTGAGAGTCTGAATTCTCGGGCGTGGCGTGGCCGCCAATCTCGCCCGATGGCGCATGGACTCGTGCGAGGAGTCGTACGAGGACACAGAGGCCCATGAAACCAGCCACGGCAGGTCCGTCGAACCCAAGCAGAGCGCTGGCACGGGCCGAGCCGTGGACAGCGGTGCTGTGCCCACCGACAGCTGGCAGAACATTCGAGAGGTCACTCGGTTCACCGTGCGAATGAAGATAGGCGTACTCACGCTCGTGCTCTCTCTGCTGCACCCACTGTGCCAGGCGCAAGACCGCGAGGCGTCGGCGGTGCTGACGGTGCACCTTCCCGCGTCGATCGCGAAGCTGTGGGAACCCGAACTCACGCACATCAACTACTTTGCCGGCAGCGAGCTCCTCGGCGGCACGGATGCGATCGTGGATGGATCGTTCACGATCGAGTCCCCGCGCGCGAAGGAGATCGACCGCCTCCTGCTGCTCGGAGGGTCACGCGCGCGCTGGGCTCGGCGAGGCACTGGCGATGCGTTTCTCTGGGACGACTCTGGCTACGTCGTTGCCGGACGCCTGCCGCCTGATCTCGGCCCGAACTTCCACGACGCCGTGCGACCGCTGAATTGCTGGATCGACATGCTTGGGCCTGCGGATGGTGCCGTGCCCGATGGAGTGGCGAGCCTCTATCCGGCGACGCGCATGGATGACACCTGGGACGAGAGCTTTCTTGTGGGAGTGCCCGGCCCCGGCCGATGGACCGTGATCGTTCACGTGTCGGGTGGCCTGGGCGATTTGCTCGTGACGTGCCCAGCCATGCGCGAAGGCGAGGTTCCCGCAAGATTGCCCGCCGTCGAGGCCGTGGCGTTCAGGTGCATGGTCCGGTTCGACTTGACGAGTCTTCCCGCCGCCGAGAGAGAGCCGCGCGATGCAGAGTGCCTCGCATCCACGCGGAGTGGTGCATCGCGGAACGGGACGCAACAGCTCATGCGATCCGAAGCAGGCGGGCCTTCCCATTGGTCCGCGGAGGCCGACGATCTGGTCTCCATCCTGTGGATCTGGCGGCCCGGCTGGGAAGTTCAACGCGTCGACGGCAGCGAATTCACGACTCCCGCCACCGTCGTGGATCGGACTGTCCTTCCCGCGAAAGCGCTGAACGTCGAGGTGCGTCTGGAGACCGGCGAGCCTGCCGTCGATGCCAGCGTCAAGCTGTCCAACGCGTCTGGCAGCCCGGTGCCGGCAGCAGGCTGTTCCGGCTCGGACTCGTCGGCGGCGCGACTCTGGTGGGGGGGTCATACGGGGCCTGATCCCTCTATGCCAACGTGCCTGAGACAGCCTTCGACCCAGGGTTTAGTGTAGAGGGCTGAAAGTTGGGTGCCCATGATCGACGAGCGTTCCAAGGCGGGCTCAGCGCCCCGGGCGG
>DASUFI010000149.1:0-6253 GCA_036274635.1 Planctomycetota bacterium | reverse complement strand
GACATCGGATGCACGTCCACCGCCCAGCCGTAGCCGATCGTGGGGTGGCCTTTCAGCGTCGAGCCGGGGCCGATGGGCTGGCCGGTCGCGTCGTCGTAGACCGTGGCCCGAAAGCCCTCGTGGTCTTGCAGCGACGTGATCAGCCGGTCGAGGGCGGTCACTGACGCTTGGCCTTCAGCGCCGCGTCAAGATCCACCTTGTCGGCGCCCTTCGGGAGCTGCAACGCCACCTCAATACGCTCGTTGACCTTGGACGCTTCCCACAGCGACCAGAGCAGGCCGACGAGAATCGGCGTCAGGTCAGCGGCCAGCCCGGAGGCTTCATCCGTCGAGGCGTAGCCGTGGGCGACGAGCCAGCCGGTGAGGGCCGCCAGTCCCGCACGGACACCAGACGCCAGCAGGCGCTTAAGGATCGGATTCTTCAACCAGTCCATTCGTGTTACCTCCCGAGTAGGCGAAGGAGCGCGGCCGTAATGCCAGCCTGCGGCGTGCCGGGTGCTGTCACCGTCTCCGAATCGTCAGGCCGGAACAGCGGATCGTCCGGGTCGTCCATGCGTGCGTCGTCGGCTTTCCCGCCGAGCGCCTTGGCGATCCACGTATCCGGCGTGTCTTTGGAGTAGTCGATGTCCACCTTGCGGTTCGCATCGTGCTCGAGGGCGCCGAGAAACGCGGCGGTGCCACCGAGGCCCGCCAGCCCGCCCGCGAGCGGCACCGCGACGGGCGCCGACATCCCGGCCACGCCTTCCGCTCCGAGGGCGTTCGCCACAGGCGTGGCGACTCGCTGGAGCACCTTGGCGCCCTTGACGACGCGCTCCGGCGTCAGCACCTTGCTCGCCGCATACCCGCCGCCCGCCTGCATCATCGCGCCGCCCAGGCTGCGCTTGCCGCGCAGATAGTCCACGATGGCCATCCCGGCATTGACCGGAGCCGCGACTTTGCCGACCGCCGTGGTCGCGCCCTTCAGCAGCGGCCCAGCGACCGTCTCCATGACAGGCGCGGCGGCACTCACCGCACGCGGCGTGAAGCCGATGGCGCGTGGCGCGTCCTTCGCCACCTGCGTGGTCAGGTTCGCCAACGTGTCCGCAACGGGCCGGGCGGCGGTGACGAGTCCGGCCAAGCCAGCCAGCGCGCCACCCGTCGCCAGCGCGCCGGAGCCGTCCGACTTCTCGGGCTCGGCGTCCACCGTCTCCCACTCGTCGGCTGGGCCTGCGCCCTCCGTCGAGACGGTTTCCCACTCGTCATCCTGCGGAGGCCGCTGCGGCGGCTTCAGTGCCACGTCTGACCCCCGTCCGTCGAGGTCTGCGTGCGCATCTCGCCCGTGCGCTTGTTGCGCTGCGTCCGCGTCAGCGTCTGCCCGCCGCCTGGCGCCGACCCGCCGTTCTCGCCCGTATAGGCCGCGCGCGCGCGCTTCAGTTCCGCGATCAGCGCCTCATCCGACAGGTTGGTATCCGCCGCCGTCGTGGACATCTGCTTGATGAAGGCAATGTCCTTGTCCGACATCGGCCCCTTGAGCGTGCCCAGATTGCCCTTGGTCTGCTGCGCGATGAACCGATTCAGTTCGGCGCGGAAGTCCTTCGCCTCCTGCGTCCAGCCGCGCATTTCGTACGCACCCGTGGACTTCGCCAAGCCGGGATGCGCGAGTAGCCGATCGATCGTTGTCACGGCGTCCGCCGCCGCCCGCTTGGAATCGTCGGCTTCCTTTGTCTTCGCCGCCGCTGCGTCCGCCTGCTTCTGGCGCTCGGCGTCGATGCGCAGCCGCGCCATCTCGTTGGCCAGCACGCTCGCCTCGCTCGGCCCAGCCTTGGGCTGGTCGTCGGCGCGCGCCCACTCCTGCCGGGCGGCGATCACCTGGTCTGGCGTAGCGTTCGGATACTTACTGGTCACGTACGCCTCGAAGGTGCCGACCTTCGGTCCGGCCTTCTGGTCCTCGAGCACGCCAGCCGGAATGCTGCCCTTGTTGCGCAGCGATGCCTTGAGCACCCACGCCTTGATCGGCGGCAAGCCCATTGCGTCAATCTGCGCTTCACCTTCCGCGATCCGCTGCGCCTCCGACGTGGCCGCGCCCTTCGCCGCCTCGGCCTCGGCTGCCGCGCGCGCTTCCTGCGCCGCGTCGATCGTCATGCCCTGCTTGAGCCGATCGCGCGTCAACGCCTGCGTGTCCAGCGTGGACGTATCCAGCATCTGCTGCCGCTGGTGCGCAATGCCTCGGTCCTCGTTGGCCTGCTCGATGCCCTGGAGCGCGCGCGCGTCCGCCAGCCACCGCCGCAGCCCCTCGAAGCCGCCCGCCGCGGCCGCCGCCCCCTGAAGCCCCAGGCCGGCCATTAGAAGCGCACCCCGCGCATCGCGTTGCCGCCGAAGTCCTGCGCCACCTGCGGGTCACTCGGCGCCGTTGCCGTAGCCGACCGCGGGCGCATGCGATTGACCGTATCCACGCCCTGCGCCACCTGCCCGAGCGAGGCCAGGATGTTCAGCCACTTGTCCTCAGCCCCAGCTTCCGGCAGCGGGGTCGCGCTCGGCGGCGTCAGGATCAACTTGCTGAAGTCCGTTTCCTTTGGGATGTCGGAGCCGGTCATCATCGCGTTGAGCGCCTGCGTCTGGAGCATCTGCGCGGCCTGCTTCCCGCCCGCCCCGATGAGCGACGGCCGCAGCCCGCCGGAGACGTTGACCTTCGGGATGTGCGCGCCCAGGCCCTCGATCTTGGCGTCCTGCACGTTGTTCAGGATGTCGGCCCAGAGCGCCTGTCGCGTGCGCTGCTCCGGCGTGTCGAGCGCGAGCTGCGCCCGCTTCAACCGTGCGGCTTCGGCCATGCTCCCCGCCGTCAGCGTGGCGTTCTGCTGCGCGGCGTAGTTGTTCTGGTTGTAGCGGTCCTGCGCCAGATTGGCCGCGGCTTCGTCCTGGCGCGCGCCCGCCTTGGCCGCGCTGCGCTGCGCCGCAATCTGCCCGGCCATCCCGACGTACGGGGCCGCCGCTTGTGCAATCGCTGCCCAGTTCGCCATGCTAGCTCCCTCCCATCCCCATCATTGCCAACAGCGCGTTGGTGTTGATGCCCTGCTGCGCCAGCCCCGCGTTCAACCCCAGCGTGTCGTTCTGATAGCGGTTGTTCAGGAGCAGGCCCAGAAGCTGGTTCTGGTTGCCCGCCCGCCCAAGTTCGCCGCGCAGCGCCAGGTCGCCCTCGCCCAGCCGTGTCTGCGCCGCCAGCCCCTGCCGCTGGATGTCCTGCCCGGCCAGGCGGCTGGCGACCTGCTCGGCCAGCCCGCGGTCGTACTGGTCGCCCTGCTGGTACAGGCCCATCGCCTGGAACAGTTCGGCCATGTTCTGCTTGCGCGCGTCACCGAGCAGGCCCGCATCGAAGGCGCCTTCGGCCATCGCGCGATCGGCATCGACCTTCCGCGCCATGCTCGCCGCGGACCCGGAGCTGCCCAGCCCCTGCGCGCTGAGGGCTTCCATGCCTGCGCTCCGTGATCGGTCAGCGGCCCGCTGCTGCGCCTGCCGGAAGGCGCCGGACTGCGCCGCGAGTGCCGGATCGTCCGCGATGCTGGTCGGGATCGGATTGGCCTGTAGACGCGCCGTGAGGGCCGTGCGGAAGGCATCGGCCATCGGATTCGGCGGCGGACCGCCAGCCGCACCGGGCGCCTGCCCGCCTCCCGCGGCCTGCTGCGCGAGCGGGTGATCGTTGGGCACCCACTGCCCATTGGGGAGCGTCACGCCAGCCACGGGCGCCTGTGACGGCTGCGGCTGGCCCTGCGGCGTCTGCCCGCCGTTGGGAGCGTTCGGCGTCGGTGCCGCCGTGGCGACGGGAGCCGGCGTTGGGGCGGGAGCCGCCGCTGCAGGAGCCGGAGCCGGCGCCAGGGAGGCCGTCGCCGCCGTTTTGAAGCGCGGATCGGGGACACCAGCGGTCTGCTGCGTCTGTCCCGTCTGTGCGTCGTAGATGTTCGCCATCGGCCCCGCCTTTCCCTACGCCGTCGCGTTCAGATCGCGCAGCAGCGCATCCGTGTAGCTGGTGGCGCTGCTCTGTCCCTGTCGGGCCAAGAGCGCCTGAATCGCCTGCATCACGCCCGGCAGGGCCGAGCTATCCGTGGGTCCGGCCGTCGCCGCACCGGGACTGCCCATCGCAGACAGCAGCGCGTTCGTGGTCGGCTGCGCGCCCGTGTCGCCGCCCTCCGGATTCCACTGCCACGCCTCGCCGCCGTTGCCCGCCCCGCGGATCACGTCGAATGTCGTGATGCCGTTGAAGCGCGGATCGACGTTGCCGGAAAACGTGAGCTTGTCGCCCTTGCTGCCGCTGATGCTCGCGGTGCCGAGGCCCAGCGCGTTGATCTCGGCCAGTGCCTGCTGCAAGCCCTCCGGCGTGCTCGGGTACTTCTGGAGCACCCGCGCCACTTGATACTTGGGGGAGGTGTGCGAGGCATCGGCCAGCTTGCCGGCGTCGAAGCCTTCCAACCTGCCGCCGCCTCCGGTCACACCCCCGGCCGCTGCGCCTGGGGCGGCAACAGCGGCCGGGGTCCCCAGAGGATTCGCCGCCTGCGCGGCCTGCTCGGCGCGTTGGTTGGCGTTGAGGCCCGTCGCGGCAAACTGCTTTGCTTCGTCAGAGTCGCGGATCTGCGCCAACACGCCGGCATCTCCGCGCAAGCCCTTCTCGCCAACCCACCGATCCCCGCCGTTCGGGTCCCAGCCCTGTCCGATCAGTTGATTGCGGATTTCTTCCTCACTGGCCGGTCGGCCGAGATACTTTTGATACGCCTTCCCGATCGCGTCAGCGGCATCCTCGACCGAGAAATCGGTGTAGGCGCTCGGCGCGTTCTTCGTGGCGGCCCCGACGATGGCCCCGGCCAGGGCGCCCACGCCCATGCCGATCGGCCCGCCAGCCGCCCCGTAGCCGGCGTAGCGCACGGCGTTACTGCCGATGCCGCCGCCAGTGCCCTCGAAGCGCCGCCCGTACTGGTCGGTGAGGTCGCCAAACTCCCCGCCAAACGTCGGCATGTCCTCTTTCACGCGCATCTTGTCCGCGAGATAGCCGGTGGCTAGCCCGATCCCGGCCGAGGTCGCCGCCCCCGCCGCACCGGAACCGAACGACGTGGCCGACATGCCCGTCTTGGCCGCCTGCCCGCCCGTTCCGGCGAGCGCCCGCGCACCTTCCAGCCCGGCACCGCCTGCGGCTTCGGCCAGTCCTTTGGTGTCCATGCCCGGCAGTTGCTTGACCTGCCCGCCACGCTGAAAGGCGCTGAACGACTGGCCCGGCGAGGACGCGACCGGCTGCGTCTGTGCGGCCGGCGCCTGCCCGGTCATCTGCTCGAGCAGCGCACCCGTGGCGGGCGTCTGCCCCTGACGACCACGGCGCAGATCATCCGGTGTGACGACGCTCATGCCACCCTCGCAATCGTGAGATGCGTCTCGGCCACGCTCCCGATGCCGATCGCTTCAGCATTCAAGGCGCCGCCCGAGTTCTGGTACGCCTGCATGACCAGCGTGTCGCCCACACGACACGACAGCAGGCCGACCACCTGAATCGTCGTCACCTGTCCACCCGTCGCGGACTGCACGATGACGACACTCTTGATGCTCTCCGTCTGGAGCAGCGCCGCCAGCCGCACGCCCGTCGCGTTGGCCGCAAAGCGAACCTGACCAATCACGGAATACGTGCCCGCCCTCACCACGCGCACGCGCCCGGTGGTGGGGTCCACCGTCAGATCGTCGGTGTTGCCCGCATCCGGCAACCGACACAGCAGACTGGCCTGCGAGCCGGAGGTGAGCGACTGATTTTCCCCGAGCAGGAACCGCGCCCACGTCCTGCGCTGCCGCCCCTCGCCGTCGTGCTCCACGAGGTATGACTGCACGATGGCCGCGACCATTTGATCGAGTTCCGCTCGGATCGGTTCGGGGTATTCCCCGCGACGGGTCAGCGCGAGCTTCATCGCGTGGCCCCCCGCTTCGTCCGGACTTGCAGCGCGTGCAGCGTCCACTGCGAGGCGACGGCGGAGGCGTCCCCGATAGACACTTGCATCGCGCGGGCTTCGCCCATCTGCGCGCCATCGACCCGCCGCATCACGCGCGCCTCAGAGCCAGCCGCCGCGATCGACACCGAGGCGGTGCGCGTTTTCGTGCTGTCGTAGTCTGGAATCAGCCCGACCGAGACAGAGACACCGGAGGCCGCGTCGGCAAACACGGACGCCTCGACCACTTCCACCGTGCCGTCACACGGCTTAACCAGCGGCGGGAGTGTGACGGAGGCTTGAAAGGCGGTGCCATCCGACCAC
>DASUFI010000148.1:0-20134 GCA_036274635.1 Planctomycetota bacterium | reverse complement strand
AACTGCCCGGGCTGGAAGTGCCGCGCGGCCAGCGGGGCGCGCACGACGACGTCCACGATGGTGGGCGTGAGGCGCTCGATGCGCACCACGGTGGGGCGCAGGAGGTCGTCGAGGCGCGCGAAGAAGGCGTCGCGCGCGCGCTCGCGCGCCGGCAGCTCGGCCGCCGGCTGAGCGGCCGTGCGCTCGCGGAACAGCTCGGCCACCTGCGGCCAGCCGTGCTTGGCCGAGGCCATGGCCTTCACCACGTTGCCCGCGAAGCGCGGGTGGTTGTCGCCGTAGAACGAGACGCGCCGGTCGCCGTCGCGGTAGCTGGTGAAGACGCCGTCCTTGCAGGCGGTGCCCTCCTCGTCGCAGACCTGGAAGAAGCGGCCGCGCGCGTCCAGCTTGAAGGTGCCCGGGCGCTCCTTCTCGTAGATCGTGTTGGGGTTGGTGCCGGCGGCCACGAAGAGCGAGCGCGCCGGCAGCGTGAAGGTCTCGCCGATGCCGCGCCAGCTGCCGCGCTCGTCCTTCTGCAGGCTCTCGAAGACCACGGCCTTGAGCGCGTCCCAGCGGTCGTCCACGCAGGCCAGGGGCGAGCAGCCGGGCAGGAAGGCGATGCCCTCCTCGAGGGCCTTGATGACCTCCTCGTGGTTGAGGCGGTAGGCGGGCGACTCGTCGAGGCCCTTGCGGTAGCAGATGGTGACGCCGCCCCACTCGCGCAGCAGGCGCACGAAGTCGGGCGCTCGGCCCTCGCCCGCCGCCGCCGCCTGCTCGGCGCGCAGCTGGCGCGCGTGCTCGAGGAAGCGCTCGTGGATCTCGCGCTCGGGCTCGCTGAGCCGCGCGAGCACCTCGGCCTCGGACGACTCGGCCACCAGCGTCTCGTGCCGCGCCAGCAGGCGCAGCACCTGCACGGGGTAGTAGGCCATGACCTCGGTGGCGGTGTCGATGGCCGTGAGGCCGCCGCCCACCACCAGCGCCGGCAGCTCCACCTGCAGGTTCGCGAGGCTGTCCCGGCGGAAGGCGCCCGAGAGCTGCAGGTTCATGAGGAAGTCGCTGGCCTTGCGCACGCCGCGCGTGAGGTTGTTGCGCATCTCGATGATGGTGGGGCGCCCGGCGCCCGTGGCCATCGCGACGTGGTGGAAGCCCAGCTCCCAGCAGTCCTCCAGCGTCAACGTGCCTCCGAAGCGCACGCCGCCGTAGGCGCGGAAGCCGGCGCGGCGCGCGAGCGTGAGGTGGATGAGGCGCAGGAAGTTCTTGTCCCAGCGCACGGTGATGCCGTACTCGGACACGCCGCCGAAGCCGGTGGGCATGCGGTTCTCGAGCGGCTCGCGGAGCGCGCTCCAGTCGTGCAGCGCCGGGGGCGTGACGCCTTCGGCGCCGGTGAGTGCCTCGGGCAGCGGCTCGATCTTCAGGCCGTCGATGCCCACGACCGTGAAGCCCTCGTTCAGCAGGTAGTGCGCCAGCGTGTAGCCGGCCGGCCCGAGGCCCACGACCAGCACCGCGAAGCCGTTGGCCGGCAGCGCGTGCGGGCGCTGGCGATTCAGCGGGTTCCAGCGCGTGAGCAGGCCGTAGATCTCCGGGCCCCAGGGCAGCTCCAGCACGTCGGTCAGCGTGCCGGTCTCGATGCGCGGGATGTCCACCGGCTCCTGGTTCTGGAAGATGCAGCCCTTCATGCAGTCGTTGCAGATGCGGTGGCCGGTGCCGGGGCACATCGGGTTGTCCACCACGACCATGGCCAACGAGGCGATCGCGTCGCCCTCGTCGGCCAGCTCGTGGGCCTCCGAGATGCGCTCGTCCAGCGGGCAGCCCTCGAGGGAGATGCCCAGCGGGTTGCTCTTGACCGTGCCGTCCTTCTCGCGCAGCCCCTTGCGGCAGCTGTCCACGCCGCGCTCGTGGCAGATGAGGCAGGTGTCGATCTGGCCCAGACGGTCGGCCAGCGTGCCGCGGTCGTCGGTGAGCGCGAAGCCGTCGCGGCGGCGCAGCGTCTCGGGCGGGCCCTCCACGGCGCCCGGCGCGACCGCCGCCGGCTGTGTGCGCACGAGGCGCGTCCAGTCCACCTTGTGCTGCAGGTGCAGCGAGGGCCAGTCGCGGTGCGCGCCATCGCGACGGCACACGGCCAGCCAGCGGTCGGCCAGCGCGAGCACGGCGTCCTGCGCGGCGCCCGGCGCGTCGAGCCGCGCCAGCAGGCCCTCGGCCACGCGCTGCTCGGTCAGCGGGCCGCCCAGGGCCGCGGCCAGCTCGGCCTCGAGGCCCGCCAGCGTGTCGCCCGCGGCGGCGGGCACCTTGGCGCGCCGCGCGACGAAGCGCTTGCGGAAGTCGAAGCGCCGACGCTGCTCGGCCACGCGCGCGCGATGGGCCTGCACGGCGGGCCCGATTCCGAACAGCGTCACGAGGAAGCCCGAGACGTGCCGGCCCACCGCCAGCATGAGCTCCGATTCCTCCTTGGCCGGCAGCAGCTCGCCGCCCAGCCACGTCTCGTAGCGGCCCGCCAGCGGCGCGTCGGCCGCCGCCAGCTGCTGCCGGAAGGCCGCGAACAGGCGCGCGAGGCCGGCCGGCTGGTGCAGGTCGGCGAAGGTGAAGCCGGGGAGGCCGAGGCGTAGCTCTTGGGTCACGGTCTCGCGCTCGGGCCGCCCCGCGAGTCCACTCGACGAGGGCTGGCCGGAAAAGGGGTGATCCTACCAGCCGCCCCCGCGCGCGGTCAGCGCCGGAACGGCACTCGGGATGCCTCCGGGCGCACAGCGCGCCGGCGAGCCACCCCGGAAGCACGGCAGGCCGGGAGAGCCTCGCTCTCCCGGCCTGCCAGAAGCGCTACCCCGCCTCGTGGCGGCGCGCATCGCCTGCGCCTCAGCGGCGCCAGATCTTGGCGACCTCGTTGGCCTCGAAGCGCCTCTCCGTCTCGGTCATCGGGTCGATGATCACGCCCCGCTGCTGCAGCGGGTTGTAGAGCATCCCCCCACGGATGACCTGGCCATCCTTGAAGAAGACGGTGGCGACGTCGCCTGCGCCGAGGCTCTCGAGCTTGGCGCACAGTTCCAGGGTTGACATGTCTTCACGCTCCGTATCGGTGTTCTTTCCACCGTGGTCGGTTCAGGCACCGGCCTGCTCCTCGGCTCCGCGAACAGCTTGTTACGTGAGCCGAGCACGAACGGGGGACTGTAACACGATCTCCGGGCAGCGATAGCCGCGACGGAAGTGCATGCTACGGCTCTCCACAGCCTTTCCACGGAGGCGGCTGCGCGGCTGCAAGTCAGGGCTGGATGGGGGCTTGGTGCGGTGGCGCTGGCCACGGCAGCCAAGCTGACGCATGCGTCAGAGGTCGCTGCGACCGGCTCGCGCGCCCCTGCGGACCGCCGCGCCGCTGCCCGCTTCCGGCTTGTCCACCAACCGATCCGGGCGCATCTTGGCCCCATGCCCGCCACCTTCGACCTCACGCGCCGCCTGGAGTTCTCCTCGGCGCACCGCCTCTTCAACCCCACCTTCAGCGCCGAGAAGAACCGCGCCACCTACGGCCCGTGCTTCAACCATCACGGCCACAACTACGTGCTCGAGGTCAGCATCCGCGGGCCGATCGAGCCGGCGACCGGCATGGTCATGGACCTCAACCGCATCGCGACCCTGCTGCACGAGCTGATCTTCACCGAGGTGGACCACAAGGACCTCGACACCGACGTGGCCTGGCTCAAGGGCCGCCCGAGCACCGCGGAGAACGTCGCCGCCGCGATGTGGGAGCGGCTGGCGCCTCACTTCGAGGGCAAGCTGGTCCGCGTGCGGCTGCACGAGTCGGCCGCGAACGTCGTCGACTACACGGGCGGGTGACCGGGCGGGCTACTTCCCGCGCCCCGACAGCAGCAGGTGCACCAGCAGCGCGGCCGCCAGCGCGAAGCTGCCGGCGACCTTGAGGCTCGCCCAGTCGGTGGGCGGCTCGGGGGGCGGAGTCTTCGCGGCCGCCGCGCCGCCGCCGTGGCCGCCTTTGCCGCCGCCCGGGCCGTGGGCCCCGGGCGGGCCGCCGGGCTGCCCGGGCTCGCCGGGAGCGCCGCCGCCCTTGGCAGCCTCGCGCTCGCGGGCGGCCTCGACGACTTCCGGCGGCGGATCGGCGCGCTGGATCTGCACCGATTCGATCGCCGCCGTGAACTCCGGCTTCACGATGTTCCAGTCGGAGTCGAAGGCCTGGAAGCTGAGCATGCCGTAGCGCTTGCCGAAGATGTCGGGCAGGTAGAGGATCATCTTGCGCATCGCCTTGCCGTCCGAGCGCGTGAACGTGCCCTCCGCGCGGATCCCGAAGATGGGCGGCTTGATGAGCTCGTGGGCGTCGATGTGCAGGCCCTGGCCGGTCATGGCCGCGACGAACTCGTCCGGCTTGGCCGGGTTCCACGGCGGCGGCTGGTCGAGCAGCGTGAACTCGGCCTGCCGCGCGTAGGGCGAGGACTGGTCGACCCAGGCGTAGCGGTGCACGATCGGCTTCCCGTCGGCGGCGGAGCGGGGCACGTTGCCGGACCAGCCCGTGCCCCCGGCGTTCTGCTTGAGCAGGGCCTCGTCGACCGGCCGGAGGCCATCCGGCAGCTTGATGCTGAAGCCGAAGTCCGCGTCGCTGAACTCGGTGGTCTGGGCCGCGGCGGGCAGGGCGGCGAGCAGCAGGGCGAGGAGCGGGGTGCGCATGCGGGGGGCGTCCGGGCGTTGGGGCGGGGGGATCGTAGCGCAGCGGCCGGCGCGCCGACAGCGCGGGCGGCGGGGGTGGACGTCTAGAATCGCGGCGTGGAGACGCTCCTTCCGCTGCTGGCCGCCTACGCCATCGGGTGCGTGTCGTTTGCCGCGCTCGCGGGCCGGATCAAGGGCGTGGACGTCCGCGCGTACGGCAGCGGGAACCCGGGCGCCACCAACGTGGGCCGGCTGCTGGGCCCGGCGTGGGGGCGCGCGGTCCTCCTGCTGGACATCCTCAAGGGCTTCCTGCCGGTGCTGCTGCTCGCGGTGCCGCCCTCGGGCCTCGACTCGGGCGGGCACGGGCCCATCGCGCTGGCGGTGGTCCTCGGACACGTCTGGCCGGTGACGTCGGGCTTCCGCGGCGGCAAGGGCGTGGCCACCTTCATCGGCGCGATGCTCGCGCTGGAGTGGCGCGTGGCGCTGCCCGTGCTGCTGCTGCACGCGCTGCTCAAGCGCGTCACGGGCTACGTCTCGGTGGCCAGCGTGGCGCTGGCCTGGCTGTTCCCGGTGGCGCTGGCGGCGGGGCGCCTGGCGGGCCTGCACCTCGGGCTGCCGGCCAGCCAGCCCGATCCGCGAGCCGCCTGGAGCGACGGCCTGCTCTACCTCGGCCTGCTGGCCGTCGTGGTGACGTTGCGCCACGCGCAGAACTTCGTCAGGATCCGGGCCGGAACCGAACACCGCGCGGGCGACCGCGTCCCGCTGGAAAGGCTGGAACAGAAGTGATGGAGAGAGTCGCGGTCCTGGGCGACGGCGCGTGGGGCACGGCCCTGTCCATGGTGCTGGTGGAGCGCGGCGCCGCGGTCATCCAGTGGAGCTGGTCCGAGCAGCGCGCGCTCGAGCTGCAGACCTCGCGCATGAACCGCAAGTACCTGCCGGCCTACAAGATGCCCGACGGCGTGGCCGTCACGCACGAGGCGCAGGCCTTCGAGCACGCCGACCTCATCGTCTCGGCCGTGCCCAGCCGCTACCTGCGCGACGTGCTCCTGCGCGTCAAGCCGCACGTCGGCCGCGCCAAGCCGGTGGTCTCGGCCACCAAGGGCCTGGAGTTCCCCTCGCACCAGCGCGCCACGGAGATCCTGCGCGACGTCCTCGGCAACCGCCCGCTGGCCGTGGTCTCGGGCCCGAGCCACGCGGAGGAGGTGGTGGAGCACATGCCCACCGCCGTCGTCGCCGCCAGCCGCGACATGGGCCTCGCCCTGCGCGTGCAGGACCTGCTGACCACCGAGCGCTTCCGCGTCTACACCAGCAACGACCCCATCGGCGTCGAGCTCGGCGGTGCGCTCAAGAACGTCCTCGCCATCGCCGGCGGCATGGTCGACGGCCTGCAGCTCGGCGACAACTCCAAGGCCGCGCTGCTCACGCGCGGCCAGGCCGAGATGGCGCGCCTCGGCGTCGCCCTCGGCGGCCAGCGCGAGACCTTCAACGGCCTCTCGGGCATCGGGGACCTCGTCGTCTCCTGCATCTCGCGCCACGGCCGCAACCGCCTCGTGGGCGAGCGCATCGGCCGCGGCGAGAAGCTGGAAGACATCCTGCGCGGCATCCCGGGCGTGCCCGAGGGCGTGCTCACCTGCAAGGCCGTCATGGAGCTGGCGCGCGAAGCCGGCGTCGAGATGCCGATCAGCGGCGAGATCCACGCCGTGTTGTTCGAGGGCAAGGAGCCGCGGCGGGCGGTGGCGGACCTGATGATGCGGCAGCAGAAGGACGAGATCGAGGTGTAATTCGTGCCGCGCGCCGCGGCGCCGGTCGCATCGAGGCGACGAACAGCTTCCAGCCCCGACGCGCAGTTCAGCGCGCCTGCGATCCGTCTGGCGCCTCGACCGACGCCGGCGCGCCCGCGGCCGGCAGCTCCTGCCCCGTCCACGCCTTGAAGGCCGCCTTCTGCGCATCGCTCGGCGCGTCGATCGGCGCGAGCTTCCAGTCCTCGAGTCGGCGCGCTTCCGGCGTCAGCGTCAGCGTGCGCAGGGACTGGCCGCGGAAGAAGCTGATCTCCAGCGGCTCGGCGCCGGCGCGGTCGAGGCGGTCCTGCAGCGTGTCCTGCGCAACGCGCTGGCCGTCGACGGCGAGGATCTGGTCGTCGGTGTTGAGGCCGGCGCGCCAGGCGGGGCCGTCCTCGAGCACGCCGGTCACCTTGCACAGCGGGCCGTCGGTGGCGGTGACCAGGCCCAGCCAGGGCTCGAGCGCGAAGCCGTCGGCGTCCTTCGGCAGGTTGCGCTCGGTCTTCGACGGCGTGCGCTTCAGCTGCAGGCCGACGAAGGCGAGGTCCTCGTCCGGGGCGAGCGGCTCGGTGCCGTCGACGTACGCGGCGAAGAAGT
The DNA here is from genome assembly GCA_036274635.1 of Planctomycetota bacterium. GTDB lineage: Bacteria > Planctomycetota > B15-G4 > B15-G4 > B15-G4 > DASUFI01. The sequence goes on along the minus strand of DASUFI010000148.1, from coordinate 13,145 downwards.
CCGCGAGGTCCGCGTCGGCGGTCTCGGCGGCGAGGGCCTGCAGGGCGCCCGCGGGATAGCCCTGGCCCTTCGCCGTGTAGCGCTGCCAGCCGAGGCGCAGCGCGTCCTGCAGCGAGCGTGCGCCGCCCGACAGCCGCCGGATGCGCAGGTCGAGCTGCAGCGCCACGAGCGCACCCTTGCTGTAGTACGACACCGAGCTGTTCCGGCTGTTCTCGTCGGGCCGGTAGAACTTGATCCACGTGTCCTGGCTGGCGCGCGACAGGCTCATGCGCCGCGCGCCAGGCAGCTCGGCCGTCTCCTTGTACGAGGCCGCCACCGCATCGAGCCACTCGCCGGGCTTGTCGTAGAAGCCGGCGCGCACGACGCACAGGTCGTCGACGTAGCTGGTGACGCCCTCGGCCACCCACAGGTCGGGCGTGTAGTTCTCGCGGTCGTAGTCGAAGGGGCCCAGCGCGGCGGGACGGAAGCGCTTCACGTTCCAGGCGTGGAAGAACTCGTGCGCCAGCAGGCCCAGCAGGTCGCGGTATTCCTTCTTCTTGCCGAAGTTCCAGCGCGAGACCATGTTGACGCTGCAGTCGGCGTGCTCGAGGCCGCCGCCGCCGGCGTCGACCAGCTCGAGGAAGAAGGTGTACGAGGGGTAGGGCTGCTGGCCGAAGACGGCCGCGACCTCGTCCACCAGCTTCGCCACGTCCTCGCGCAGCCTGGCCTCGTCGAGCGTGCCGTCGCCTGCCAGCACGATGCGGAACGGGACGCCGTCGTTGGCGAACTCGAGCACGCGGTGCGGGCCCACCTCGATGGGGCTGTCCACCAGCGTGTCGTAGTCGGGGGCGACGAGCTCGCCGCCCTTGACCGGCAGCGCGCAGAAGACGCTCCAGCCCGCCGGCGCCTCGATCCTCACGCGCTGCTCGCCCGGCGCCGGCCGGCCGTCCGCGCCGCGCACGAAGAGGAAGGTGCCCGCCGGCGAGAGGAAGGCGTGGTCGGCGTCCACGTGGCTGGTGCGCACGGAGCGCTCGTTGGCGTAGAGCTCGTAGTCCAGCTGCACCGTGCGCGCGGAGCCGGCGGCCACCTCCCAGGTGTTCTTGTCGCGCTTGGTCACGGCCAGCGGCGCGCCCGAGGCGTCGGTGGCCGAGAGGTCCAGCACGTTGCGGCTGAACTCGCGCACGAGGTAGCTGCCCGGCGTCCACACCGGCAGGCCCAGAGCGAGCGGGCCGGTCGCGCCGGCCGGGCGCTCCACGGTCAGGCGCACGTGCAGCTGGTGCGCCTGGCGGTCGGGCAGCGTGACGAGGAAGCGGGTCATGGCGGGGCTCCCGGACGGCGCGGCGGGCGCGGTCGGCGCGGCCTGTGGGGCGAGGGCAGCGGAGGTCGCGCAGCCTGCCAGCAACAGTCCCACGAGGGCGCGCATGAGCGGCGGACCGTACGCCGCGGCGGCGCGGCGATCAAGGCGAGCGGGTCCGAGTGGCCCGATCCGCGCAGGCGACGTATCCTGTGTGCGCCGCGCATCCGCGTGCGGCCCGGACCGCACACTCCCGAGGGACTCCATCGTGAACTCCGCCCTGCTCCGCATTCGCTCCCTGGTCCCCGCCGTCCGGCGCCTGGCGGCCGCAGGGCTCGTCGCGGCCGTGCTCGCGCCGGCGCTCTCGGCGCAGCTGCCGCCCTGCCAGCCCGACCTCGGGATGCAGGGGCCCGGCCTCTCGTACCTCTACGTCTGCGGCGACCTCGGCACGGGCGGCACCTTCTACATCCAGGTGCTCAACTGCACCTCGTTCACGCCCGCGCTGATCTTCGCGGGCCTCGACAACTCGCCGACGCCCTTCAAGGGCGGCCTGCTCGTCCCGGTCCCCGTGGTCTTCTCGCTGCCCCTCGTCACCGATGCGGCGGGCGAGTTCCTGCTGGGCAACATCCCCGGCGGCGGCGGCCCGGTGACCTTCTACCTGCAGTGCGCGTCGCTCGACGGCGGCATGCCGCACGGCGTCAGCCTGAGCAACGCCGTGCAGGCGCAGCTGGAGCCGTAGCGGCTCGATTCACGCAGTGCGCACGCTCAGTCGTGCAGCCCGCGCAGCACGGCCAGGATGTCGGGCGGGATCTCGATGGGCGCCAGCGTGTCGAGGTTCACCGTGACGACCGTGGCCCGGGCTTCCACCGACGGCTCGTTCTCGGCGCCGTTGTGGCCGTGATAGAGGAAATCGATCGAAGTTCGCCCGACGCGGGTGCAGCTGATGCGCAGCCGCATCGGATCGCCGAAGCGGAACGGCTTCCGGAACTCCGTCGCGATCTTCACCATCGGGAAGCCGATGCGCCGGTCCTCCAGGATCGCCATGTACGGCACGCCCAGCCGCGCCCCGAACATGTCCTCGAACACGGCGTGGAAGTTCCGGAAGAACTGCGGGTAGTACATGATCCCCGCGTAGTCCACGTCGCCGAAGCGGACGGGGATGACCGTCTCGAAGGCGGCCATCAGTCCTCGACCTCGTCGACCCACGCCATCTGGATGGCCTCGAGGATCTTCTCGCCGGACTTCTTGGGGTCGCCGGCGAAGCCGGGCAGGGCCATGACCATGGCGTGCAGGTCGGTGAAGCGCACGGAGAGCGGGTCGATCTCGGGGTGCTTCTCGGCGAGGAGGATGCCGATGTCCGTGACGTCGGTCCATTGGAGGGGCTTGGGCATGGGAGCGGCTCCGGCGAGGCGGGCAGCGCGATGGTAGCAGCCGCGAGGCGTGCGAGCGCCTGGGTCCTCGCGGCCGCGTTGCTGGCGGCGAGCTGCGCTTCCTCCGAGCCCGCGCCGGCTGCCGGCACTCCGCGTCCACTCGTCGTCGACGTGTGGTGGTCGCGCGGATACCAAGGCAAGCTGCTGCACCGTGCGCTGTGGGTCTCGTCCGGCGACCCTTCCAACCCCGACTGGCAGCAGTTCCCGCTCGACGTGGACGAAGACGTCGAAGGCCCACTCGCTCCGCTCTCGGCGCTGGCGGCTGCGGAGAAGGCGGCCCGCGCTGAGTTGGCCGACGCGGCATGCGACCGCGTGACGGGCGCCTGCGCGGCGGAACTCACGGAGCGCAGGGTCGATGCAGACAGGCTGCGCAGATCTCACAGCGTTGTCGCCGACCGGCTGCTGCAACGCGCGGTCATCCTCGATCGCCGCGCGATCGACCTCGGGATCATCGACCTCGTAACGGGTGCGCGGACGCCACTGCCGCTCACGATGACGACTGATTACAGCCGCGCTACCTGGTCGCGCGACGGCCGGCGGCTCGCGATCGCCCATCAGCGGCGCACCGACGGCGACACGGCAGGCGCGCAGCTGTTCGTGATCGCCGCCGAGACCGGCGAGCACCTCTACGCGGGTGAAGTCGCTGGGTTCGTCTATGACATGGCCTGGAGTTCCGACGGCGCGCGTCTCGCGATCATGAGCCTGGAGAGCCGCACGGGCGACTCCGGCTTCATCGAGCGCTTCTATGCCAACCTCGGCCACGGGCGGCCCTACTCGGACATCGTTGTGCAACTCGTCGACGTCGACTCGGGTCTTGCGAGCGAGCAAGAGCTTGCGCACGACCTGCCCGAGACCGAAGTGAGCCTCGTATGGGATCCGTGCGAGGCGCCGTAGCACCGATCAGCGCTCCGTATCGTCCAGCACGACCTTGAAGTCCACCACCGGCGTCCCGTCGGTCGCCTCGATCGGCCCGAGGCGCAGCCCCGCCTCGCCCGGGCGGCCACGCGCTGGCCGATCGTCGGTGGTAGGGTCGTGCGGGCCGCGGAGCGACGCGCGCTTCGCTCTCGCCTCCGGATCCCGTGGAGTGCTCATGCACAGCCATCACTACCTCGCGAATCGGATGACCTTCGCCGCCGTCGCCGCGCTCGTCCTGGCCTGCGGCGACCGCGTCTTCGCCCAGGCCGACGACTTCGCCGACGTCCGCAAGCGGATCGCCGCTCGGCACGACGAGGCCGTCAAGCGCCTGCAGGACTGGATCGCGCTGCCCTCGATCGCGGCCGAGGACCTCAACTGTCCCGCGGGCGCCGAGCACATGGCCGCGCTGGCGCGCGATGCCGGCTTCCAGCAGGTCACCGTGCTGCAGACCGACGGCAAGCCCGGCGTCTTCGCGACGCTCGACGCCGGCGCCGCGCGCACGGTGGGCCTCTACTTCATGTACGACGTCAAGCAGTTCGATCCGGCCGAGTGGACCTCGCCGCCGCTCGAGGCGCGGCTGGTGGACAAGCCGGGCTTCGGCAAGGTGATCGTCGGCCGCGGCGCCGTCAACCAGAAGGGCCCCGAGGCGGCCTTCCTCGCCGCGCTGCACGCGCTGCGCGGCGCGGGCCGCACGCTGCCGGTGAACCTCGTGCTCGTCGCCGAGGGCGAGGAGGAGATCGGCTCGCCGCACATCGCGCAGCTCGTGCGCCGCCCGGAGGTGCTCGCCGCGCTGGGCAAGTGCACGGGCGTGTTCATGCCCTCGGCCGAGCAGGACCCGGACGGCGTCGTCACGCTGAGCCTCGGTGCCAAGGGCATCGTCGAGTGCGAGCTGGTGTCGAGCGGCGAGACCTGGGGCCGCGGCCCGGCCAAGGACATCCACTCCTCGCTCAAGGCCATGGTGGACAGCCCGGCCTGGCACCTCGTGAAGGCGCTCGACACGCTGGTCTCGCCCGACGGCAACACGATCACCATCGACGGCTACCCCAAGTCGCGCCCGATGGGCGACGAGGAGCGCGCCATGATCGCCGAGGCCTGCCGCCGCAAGAGCGAGGCGCAGGCGTTGAAGCAGTACGGCGTGCAGCACTGGATCGACGACTTGCCGTGGGAGCAGGCCAACGATCGCCTGGAGTCGCAGCCGACGGTGAACATCGAGGGCCTGGTGGCCGGCTACACCGGCCAGGGCGGCAAGACGGTCCTGCCGCACCGCGCGGCGGCCAAGCTGGACCTGCGCCTCGTGCCCGACATGAAGATGACCGACGCCGTGGCGGCGCTGAGGGCGCACCTGGCGGCGCACGGTTACGGCGACATCGAGGTCAACGTCACCGGCGGCTACGACCCGACGAGCACGCCGGCCGCCGCGCCGCTGATCCAGGCGCAGGTGGCGCTGCTGCAGCGCGCGGGCATCCAGCCGGTGCTCTGGCCGCGCACCGCCGGCTCCCATCCCGGCTACGTCTTCACGGACGAGCCGCTGAGCCTGGCCTCCGGCCACTTCGGCCTCGGCCACGGCAGCGGGGCTCATGCGCCGGACGAGTATTACGTGATCGAGTCGAGCAACCCCAACGTGCAGGGCTTCGACGGGGCGGTGCTGTCCTTCGTCGAGTACCTGTACGAGCTCGCGAAGTAGTGCGGCTCGGGCCGGCAGCCCGCTCGCCCGCCGCGCCTCCGCGGCACCCCCCGGGCCCACGCGCGGCCCCACGAGGACACGCCATGACCACCACGCCGACCAAACTCTCGCCTCTCCGCGGCCTGCGCTGGCTCGCCGCCCTGCTGCTCATCGGCGCGACGATCGTGGCCGCGGCCGCGCCGAAGGACGACCCGCTCACCGTCGTGCTCGTGCGCCACGCGGAGCGTGCCGACGCGCCCGCGGACGACCCGCCGCTCTCCGCGGACGGCCTGGCCCGCGCGGAGGAACTCGCGCGCGTCCTCGGCAAGGCGGGCGTGGACGCCATCTACGTCTCCTCGCTCGTGCGCACCGGCCAGACCGCGGCGCCGCTGGCGGAGGCCATGGGCCTGACGCCGGTGGCGCTGCCCATCGTCGAGACCGCGCCCGAGCCCTACGTCGCGGACCTCATCGCGCGGCTGCGCGACGGCCACTGGGGCCAGACCGTCCTCGTCGTGAGCCACAGCCACACCGTGCCCATGATCGCGGAGCAGCTGGGGGCGCCGACGGGGCCGCTGGGGAACGTCTACGATCGGCTGTTCGTGATCACCGTGCCGCGCGACGGGGAGCCGACGCTCATCGCCGCGCGCTACGGCGCAGCGAACTGAGGAGTGCGAGGCGGGCGGTCCGGGTCTGCGGCGATGCCGGCTCCGTGGTCCCACCGCGCTGCCTGCTACACTCGCCACTCATGCGAACGAGCCTGCGCGTCCGCGACGTGACTGTGCTCGCCGCCTGTGTGCTCGGCGCGGCCTGCTCGTCCGACGCACCCGTTGCGCCGCCGGACGCGCCGGCGTCGGCGCCGGCGGCCGCGCCGGTCGTCGAGGGCGACATCCCGGCGGACAGCGACATCGCGGGGATCGCCGACTATCTCATCGGCATCATCGAGCACTCCGGGCTGACCTTCGTGCGCAACGGCGCGCAGCACACCGCCGCGGAGGCCGCCGCCCACGTGCGCGACAAGTACGAGCACTTCCGCTCCGAGATCCACACGGTCGAGGACTTCGTCGCGAAGTCCGCCAGCAAGAGCCTGCTGAGCGGCCAGCCTTACCTCGTCAACCTGCCGGACGGCACGCAGCAGCCGCTGGGCGAGTGGCTGCTGGAGCGCTGGAGCAAGGCGCGCGCGGAGCGCGACGCCGCGGGGCGCTGAGCGGGCGGCGCGGGGCCGGCTCCGCCGCCCTCGGCCCGATCGCGTGCTCTGCGGCCTTCTGGAGCAGCGCGACGTTCTGGTCAGGTGCCGCCTTCCCTCCCCGCGACCCACGTGCAGCTGCGACGGGTCGCCCCGGGCTCGCGACGGCTCGCTGGTTGCCACCACCTTGGCGTAGATTCGCCGCGCGGACGGCCCGCAGCCGATCCTGCTGCCGGACGACAGCCGCTGGCTGCATATCGAGACCGTGGATGAAGGAGGCGCCCCTCTCGCCGGCATCGCCGTTCAGGCCGACTCCGAGATCGTCGTGCTGGCCCGAGGCAGGCGCACGTTCGGGCCGCAGCCGGTTCTGCTTCGGTTTGCGGCCTTGGGAGAGCGGGAGGGCGAGATCGTCGATCGCGACTTGCGTGACGAGTCCGAGTGGGTGCTGCCAACGCCGCTCGACCTCGGCGATTGGCGTGTGCAGTTGTTCGACCGCGACGGTGCAGTGCTGAGCGAGAGTCGGATACACATCGCCGAGCCCAGGGCTCAGCACATCACGCTCGAACTCTGAACTGTGCTACGGGCGCAGCTGTCGGCTGGCCCGCCGCTGCTCGGACTGGCTCGCGGTGCCGATCACGTCGTCTGCGATGGGGCGGAGCACGAAGTCAGGCGCTGCCGTCACATGCGGTTCCGTTCGCCGGCTGCCTCAGCCCTTCAGCTGCCCGCTCGCCCGCTGCAGCTCCGCCTTGATCGCTGCGCCGATGACGTCGTCCGCCAGCGCCTGCGTCTTGTGCCCGAAGTCGTCGGCGGCCTGCTTCAGCGCGGCCACGTCCTCGCCCTGTGCCAGCTGCTCCAGCCGCGCGATGTCGGCCTCCAGCTCGCTGCGCTGCGCCGGCGTGAACGGCATCTCCTTCATTCCCAGCACGCGCCGCGTGCCCGTCACCAGGTTGTGCGCCTTGTTGCGCATCTCCACCAGGTCGCGCGCCTTGAAGTCGTCCTGCGCGTGCACGATGGAGTCGCGGATGATGCCCTTGACCTGCTCGCGCGTGAGGCCGTGGCTGGGCACCACGTCGATGCTCGCCTCGAGGCCGCTGCGCTGCTCCTTCGCGGACACCGTGAGCACGCCGTCGGCGTCCACGAGGAAGGTCACCTCCGCGCGCGGCAGGCCGGCGGGCATCGCGGGCAGGCCGCGCAGCTTGAAGCGCCCCAGCTCGCGGCAGTCCTTGACCAGCTCGCGCTCGCCCTGGAAGACGTTGATCTCGATCGCGGTCTGGTTGTCGACGGAGGTCGAGAACATCTCCGTCGCGCGGCAGGGCACGGTGGAGTTGCGGGTGATGAGCTTGGCGAAGGCGCCGCCCACGGTCTCGATGCCGAGCGAGAGCGGGATGACGTCCAGCAGCAGCAGGTCGCGCGACCCGCCGGCGAGGATGTCGGCCTGCACGGCGGCGCCGAGGGCCACGACCTTGTCCGGGTCCAGCTCGGCGTGGGCCTTGCGGCCGAAGAGGGTCTCGACGGCGCGGCGCACCGCGGGGATGCGCGTGCTGCCGCCCACGAGCACGACCTCGTCCACGGCGCCCGGCTGCAGACGGGCGTCGGCCAGCGCGGCGCGGCAGCGCTCCAGCGTGCGCTCGATCCACGGCGCGATGAGCGCCTCGAAGCCGGCGCGCGTCAGCTCGTAGCGCAGGGGCGCGCCGGCGCCCACGTCCACGTCCAGCACGGCGCGCTCGTCCGTGGAGAGCCTGATCTTGAGCGCCTCGGCGGAGAGCCGGATCTGCTGCAGCGCCTCGGGGCGCACCTTGAGATCGGTGCCCGTCCGCGCCGCCACGAGGTCGAGGATCTGCTTCATGATCAGCTGGTCGAAGTCGTCGCCGCCGAGGTGCGTGTCGCCGGTGGTCGCCAGCACCTTGAACACGCCTTGGGTGATCTTCAGCACCGAGACGTCGAAGGTGCCGCCGCCGAGGTCGTAGACGACGATCGTGCCTTCCTTGCGGGTGTGCAGGCCGTAGGCCAGCGCGGCCGCGGTGGGCTCGTTGACGATGCGCAGGGCCGTGAGCCCGGCGATCTTCGCCGCGTCGCGCGTCGCCTGGCGCTGCGCGTCGTCGAAGTAGGCCGGCACGGTGATGACCGCGCGCTCCACCTTCTGCCCCAGCGCCGCCTGCGCGACGTCGCGCACCTTGGCCAGCACCAGGGCCGAGATTTCCTGCGGCGTGAGCTTGCCGCCGTCGATGTCGACCAGCACCAGCTTGGCCTGGTCGGAGGGGCCGATCGCGTAGGGCAGGATGGCGCGCTCGGCCGCCACGTCCTCGAAGCCGCGGCCCATGAGGCGCTTCACGGAGTAGACCGTGCGGCGCGGGTTCAGGATGGCCATGGCGCGCGCCTCGCGGCCGACGATCTGCCGGCCGCCGTCGAGGAAGCTGACCACGGACGGGATGAGCGCTTCGCCGTCCTTGTCGGGCAGGACGCGCGGGCCGTCCTGGCCCATGATGGCGGCCAGCGAGTTGGTGGTGCCGAGGTCGATGCCGATGATCGGGCCGGCCGCGGCGGCCTGCGGGTCGGGGCTCATGGGCTCCCCAGGTCGCGCAGCACGCGGCGCAGGACGCGCAGCTCGTGCAGCGTGGTGGCGAGGCGGCGGGTGTCGGGCTGGCCCCAGGCGGCGGGCGCGAGCACCGACGCGAGGCGCGCGTCGGCGTCGGCCTGCACGCGGGCGCGCAGCGCGCGGGCCGCGGCCGGGTCGCGCCGCGCCGTCTCGGCCTCCTCCGAGAGCTCCATGGCCTCGGCGAGGAAGGCCGGCGACAGCGTCTTGGCGCGGTCCAGGATGCCCGGGTCGCGCAGCTCGAGCAGGTACTCGGCGCGCGCCTCGGGGTCCGAGATCACCGACCAGGCCTCGTTCAGGCGCGCGGTCGCGTCGTTGGCGCGCTCGGCGGCGGCCTCGTCGCCGGGCGCCTGGAAGTCGGGATGCAGGGCGCGCGAGAGGCGCAGGTAGTTGCGCTCGGCGACCGCGAGGTCCACGTCGGGCGCGGCCGGAACGCCGAGGCGCTCGAAGTGCGTCACCTGCGCGGTCATCCCCAGGGGCCCGACGAGGGGCTCATCTCAGAGGGAGAACGACGACCCGCAGCCGCAGGTGCCGCTGGCCGTGGGGTTCTTGAACTTGAAGCCCCGCTCCATGAGCGAGTCGTTGAAGTCGATGGTCGAGCCCTGCATGTAGAACTCGCTCTTCATGTCCACCACGACGCGCAGGCCGTGCTGGTGCAGCTCGATGTCGAACTCGTCGGCCGGGTTCTTGTCGAGGTCGATCTGGTAGGCGAAGCCGGCGCAGCCGCCGCCCTTGACGGACAGGCGCATGGCCGTGTCCTCGGGCAGGCCCTTCTCCTTCAGGATGTGCCGGAACTCCTTCGCGGCCCGCTCGGTGACGGCGATGCCGGTGTCGGCCACGTCGGCGGTGGTGGGGGAGCTGCTGCTCATCGGGGGACGCTCAGGCCTTGCTCTCCGTCGGCCCGGTGCCCTGCGGCGCGCCCTGCTTGGACTTCCAGTCGTTGAGCGCCGCGCGGATGGCGTCCTCCGCGAGCACCGAGCAGTGGATCTTCACCGGCGGCAGCGAGAGCTCCTGCACGATGTCGGTGTTGCGGATCTTGAGCGCCTCGTCCACGGTCTTGCCCTTGACCCACTCGGTGGCGAGCGAGGAGCTGGCGATGGCCGAGCCGCAGCCGAAGGTCTTGAACTTGGCGTCCTCGATGACGCCCTGCTCGTTGACCTTGATCTGCAGCTTCATCACGTCGCCGCACTCGGGCGCGCCGACGATGCCGGTGCCCACCGAGGGGTCGCCCTTGTCGAGGCTGCCCACGTTGCGCGGGTGCTCGTAGTGATCGAGGACCTTTTCGCTGTACGTCATGCTGTGCTCCTGTCGGTCATGCGATAGCGCGCGTCAGTGCGAGGCGCCCCACTTGACGGTCTTGAGGTCCACGCCCTCCTTGACCATCTCGTAGAGCGGCGACATGGCGCGCAGGCGGTTGACTGTGGCGATGATCTCGTCGGCGGCGCGGTCCACGTCGTCCTCGGTGGTGAAGCGCCCGATGCTGAAGCGGATGCTGCTGTGCGCCAGCTCGTCGCCGACGCCCAGCGCGCGCAGCACGTAGCTGGGCTCGAGGCTGGCGGAGGTGCAGGCCGAGCCTGAGGACACGGCCACGCGCGGCACGCCCATGATGAGCGACTCGCCCTCGACGTAGGCGAAGGAGAGGTTCAGCGTGGTGGGCAGGCGCCACTCCGGGTGGCCGTTGAGCTCGACGTGGTCGAGCTTGCCGCGGATGCGCGCCTCGAGGCGCTCGCGCAGGGCCTTGTAGCGGGCCTGGTCCTTGGCGAAGTCGGCCTTCGCGATGCGACAGGCCTCACCCAGGCCCACGATGCCGGGCACATTGAGCGTGCCGCTGCGCATGCCGCGCTCGTGGCCGCCGCCGTGCATCTGCGGCGCGAGGCGCACGCGCGGGTTCTTGCGCCGCACGTACAGCGCGCCCACGCCCTTGGGCCCGTAGATCTTGTGCCCCGAGAGGCTGGCCATGTCCACCTTCCAGGCCTCGACGTCGACCGGCACCTTGGCCACGGCCTGCGTCGCGTCCGTGTGGAACCAGATGCCCTTCTCCTTGGCCAGCGCGCCGATCTCGGCCACCGGGTGCAGCGTGCCGATCTCGTTGTTGGCCGCCATGAGCGTGATGAGGATGGTGTCCGGCCGCAGCGCCTTCTCCACCTGCTCGCGGCTCACGCGCCCGAACTTGTCGGGGTCGAGGAAGGTGACCTCGGCCGCGCCCTTGCTCTCGAGGTACTTGCAGCTGTCGATGACGGCCTTGTGCTCGGTGGTGCAGGTGACGATGTGCTTGCCCTTGTCGGCCAGCATCTCCGCCGTGCCCTTGATGGCCAGGTTGTCCGACTCGGTGGCGCCCGAGGTGAACACGATCTCCTTGGCGCTGGCGCCGATGAGCGCGGCCACGTGCCCGCGCGCCGTCTCGACGGCCTCCTCCGCGTCCCAGCCGTACTTGTGGCTGCGGCTGGCGGCGTTGCCGAACTTCTCGCAGAAGTAGGGCAGCATGGCCTCGAGCACGCGCGGGTCCATGCGCGTGGTGGCGTTGTTGTCCAGGTAGATGAGGTGTCCGTCGGGCTGGCTCATGGGGTGGTCACCTGGCGGGCGGGGACGGGTTCGTGGGTCTTGAGCAGCTCGGACAGGGAGATGCCGTCGAGCAGGTCGATGATGCGGCGGTGCACGGCGCGCATCGGGCTGCGCGAGGGGCAGACGTCCTCGTAGCCGCACTGGCCCGAGGCGCCGGCGATGTCGAGCACCGCGCAGTCGATGAGCTGCACCGGCCCGTCGATGACCGAGAGCACGTCCAGCAGCGAGATGTCCGTGGCCGGGCGCGCGAGGCGGTAGCCGCCGTGCAGCCCGCGCCGCGACTCCAGCAGCCCGGCCTTGCAGAACTCCTTGAGCAGGTTGGCCACGACGGGGCGCGGCATGTGGTAGGTCTCGGCCAGCTCGCTGGTGCTGGCCAGCGCCTGCTCGTGCGAGGCAAAGTGCCCCAGCAGCAGGACGCCGTAGTCGGCCATGCGGGAGAAGCGGATCATGGGGGAGTTCCAGGGGTCGCCGGTCCAGGTTTCCCGGGGCGCCGACCGAGCCGGTCCATAATAGTACCGAATCGCTGCTCTATCCAATCGGCGGCCGCCGGCCGCGACTCCAGCCCCGGGCGCCGAGCCCACCGTTCCGCCCCGGCGCAGCGGTTTGGGACAATGCCGCGCCCATGCCCGAGAACACCGCCATCCGCTCCCCGCACGCCCTCTTCGTCATCGAGGGCGAGTGCTACCGCCCCCAGTCCTTCAGCCTGCTGGACCTGCAGGAGATCCACCCCTACTACCAGGTGGCCGACGTCGCCACCGTGGACGAGACGCTCTCCGGCAAGGCCGTGCGCCTGCGCAAGCTGATCGACCTCGCGGGCCCCGACTACGGCACGCAGTGGCTCACCTTCGAGTCCATCGAGGGCTTCTCGGCCTGCCTGCCGCTGGAGGAGATCGCCCGCACCGCGGTGGTGGTCTACGAGAAGGGCGGCAAGCCGCTCTCCATCGAGGACGGCGGTCCCGCGCGCCTCGTCGTGCCCTACTACCCCGACAAGTGCGCCAACGTGAAGGCGCTCGCGCGCATCGTGATCAGCCGGGAGCCCCGCAAGGACACGCGCCCGTCCACCCAGCGCGAGCACGAGAAGCTGCACGCCAAGGGCTGACGCCCCCTCAGGCGGCGAAGACCTTGGTCCAGCTGTCCTCGTTGAAGCCGACCACCAGCGTGCGGCCCAGCCGGATGGCCGGCGCGCGCAGGCTGCCCGTCGGGCCGATGAGGCTCTCGTACAGCACCTTCTCCACCGGCGGGTCCTGGCGCAGGTTGAACTCCACCGTCGCCGCGCCCTTGCTCGCGATGATCTGGTGCGTGCCGCGCAGGATCTGCGCGATCTGCGGCTTGCCCACCTTCACCTTGCGCGCGTCCACGGTCTCGCGCGCCGTGATGCCGCGCTTGGCCATGAAGGCGTCGGCCTTGGCGCAGGTCGCGTCGCCTTTGCGGTGGTAATACCAGTCGATCGAGCGGGGCATGGGTCCTCCTCCTCGGAGGGGCGGGGATTCTAGCTGATTGGGGGGCCAATGGCTCCGCGGGATCTC
>DASUFI010000147.1:0-4195 GCA_036274635.1 Planctomycetota bacterium | reverse complement strand
GCCCTGGCCGCGCGCCCCGAGGAGCGCTACCACAGCGCCGACGAGCTCGCCGCCGCGCTGCACGACTACCTGGAGGACATCAGCGACGCGCGCGAGGAGGCCCGCCGCCAGGCCGCACGCGCCGGCAGCCTGCTGGACTTCCTGCTGGGCGTGCTGGCCTCCGGCGACCCCGCCCAGGCCCGCGGCCGCGACGTCTCCGTGCGCGAGGTGCTCGACCGCGCCGCGGACCGCGTGCACCGCTCGCCCCCGCCCAACCCTCTGGACGAGGCCCACCTGCGCGCCATGCTCGGCCGCCTCTACAAGGAGCTGGGCCGCTTCGACGACGCGGCCGGCCAGCTCGAGCCGGCCGTCGAGCGCTTCGAGCAGGTGCTCGGCGCGCGCCATCCGGACACGCTGACCGCCGCCACGGATCTCGCCCTGCTCTACCGCCGCCTCGGCCGCGCCGACGACGCCGAGAACCTGCTGCGCAACACGCTCGAGTCGCAGACCGCCGCGCTGGGCGAGCTGCACGCCGACACGCTGCGCTCGCTGGACCTGCTGGCCGCCCTGCTGCACCGCACACGCGGCCGGCCCGCGGAGGCCGAGGCGCTGTATCGGCGTGCGTGGCAGGGGCGCCGCGTGGCGCTGGGCGAGCGGCATCCGGACACGCTGTCGACGCAGAGCGCGCTGGCCACCGTGCTGGCTGAGGTGGGGCGCAAGCCAGAGGCCGTGCGGCTCATGGAGGAGGCGGCCGCGGGGCTGGTCGCCAGCCATGGCGAGGATCATCCCGGTCCGCTGGTGGCCCTGTCCGATCTGGCGCGCCTCTACTCGCAGGTGGAGCGGCTGACCGAGGCCGAGGCACTCTATCGCCGCACGCTGGCGGCGCAGGAGCGCGTGGTGGGACCCGCGCATCCCGATGCCCTCACCACGCGCAACAACCTCGGCATGGTGCTGCTGCGCCAGCGGCGCGACGCCGAGGCGCTCGACGAGCTGCGCCGCGCGGCCGACGGCCACGCCGCCGCGCTGGGCGAGGACCACCCGCGCACGCTCAGCTTCCGCGCCAATTGCGGGCTGGCGCTGCTGGAGTCCGGGCGCGCTGCCGAGGCCGAGGCGCTCCTGCGCGACGTGCTGGCGCGGTCGCCCGACGTGCCCGGCGCCGACCCGACGCACGTGGCACGCTACCGCAGCAATCGCGCCCGCAGCCTCGCGGTCCTGGGCCGTCGCGTCGAGGCCGAGGAGGAGTTCGAAGCGGCGCGCGCCGCACTGGCCGCCCGGCTGGCAGCCGACCATGCCTGGTTGCGCGAGATCGACGAGGAGTTGGCCGCCTTGCGGCGCGGGCGCGCCGAAGCGCGCGGCTGAGCCTCACGGCACCGTGGCCGCCACGGTGTTGCTGCGCGACACGCCGCCCACCGCCGCGCTGTCCGCCAGCAGGAACTGCTGGTAGACCAGCGAGCCCGACTTCAGGCCTGGCGGCAGCGTGAAGGTGTAGTCCAGCGAGCCGCTGCTGCTGGTCTGCAGGCCGCCCACCACGATGTCGGGTGTGGGGATCAGCACGCCGTGCTCGGCATCGAGGATCATGGCCAGGCCGACCACCAGCGTCGCGCCGGTGATGGGCCGGCCCGACGTGAGCTTGACCAGCGCCGTGGTCTGGCCCAGCAGGCCGCCGTCGCCCTCGAGCTGCGGGATGCCGTCGAGGCCGGGCAGGCCGTTCGCGACCGTGTTCCACAGCGCGAGCGAGATCGTGGAGCCCTCGCCGGCGTTGGTGGCGCCGAAGTCGCTGCCCGGCGCGGTCACGGCGAATTCCGCCTTGTGGTCCTTGTCGCGGTCGCCCGACCACGCAGCGCCGGCTCCCAGACGATCGCCGGCCGCGGCGCCCACGAGGCTGCTCAGCAGCGCACCCGTGTTGCCCGAGGCCAAGGTCAGCTCGCCCGAGTCCGTGCCGTTGCGGTCCGAGAGCGGCTCGCCGATGCCGAGGTCGGGCACGCCGTCGCCGTTCACGTCGCCGACCTGCGCGACCACTGTGCCGTAGCCGGTGCCGGACTTGGGCGCGGCCAGCGTGTAGAGCGTGGACCAGTTCGCGCCCGACAGCACGCGCACCGAGCCGCCGTTGCCCGAGGCGCCGACCGCCACGTCGGGCTTGCCGTCGCCGTTGACGTCGCCCAGGCGCGCGATGGAGGCGCCGAAGGCCGCGCCGGCCACGGAGCCATTCACGATGGCCAGCAGCGCGAGGTTGGTGCGCGAGCGGATCTGCACCGCGCCCGTGCCGTTCGTGCCGTCCATGGTGCAGCCGATGATCTCGACGGGTTCGTTGTCGACCATCGACCAGCCGCCGACGGCGGAGCCCATGTGGTCGCCGCTCGCGCCGCTGGCCTGGCACAGCACGGAGCCCGTGGCGCCGGAGAAGATCTGCACGAGGCCGTTGCCGGTGCCGGACGAGACCGAGTACCAGGGCTCGCCCACCAGCAGGTCGGCCTTGCCGTCGCCGTTGCTGTCGCCCGCGCCGGCCACGGCCGTGCCGAAGCGGGCGCCGGGGTGCGCGCCGGTGAGCACGCGGATGACGGAGCCGTCGAGGCCGGAGAGGACGCGCGCGTAGCCCGGCATGAGCAGCGTGCTCGGGGCGCCGACGATCACGTCGCCGCGGCCGTCGCCGTTCACGTCGCCGGCGGCGGCCAGCGCGGCGCCGAAGCGCTCGCCGGGCAGCGTGCCGGTGGCGGAGAACAGCAGCACGTCGCTGTCGCCGGAGACCACCGTGACGCGACCGCGGCCGAGCGCGTCGTCGGGCGAGCCGTAGGCCAGGTCCGGCTGGCCGTCCAGGTCGAGATCGCCGACCGTGGCGACGACAGCCAGGCCCTCGCCGGCCGAGAGACCGTGCCGGCTGGAGACGACGCTCTGCGCCGACGCGGCCGCGGCGGCGAGGAGCACGACGACGGCCGAGCGAAGGGCGAAGGCGGAGCGCGAGGCTTTGGAATCGATCATGGGTGGTGAGCTCCCGTCAGGGAGCGGTGCGTCCGGTGGGGTGGGGGCGGGGGGCCGCGGCTGCGCGCCCGCGGGTGAGGCGCGGCGGAGCGTCAGGTGGGGGCGACGGCGTCGTTCTCTTGGGCGAGCTTGCGGGCCTGCTCGATGGCGCGCGTCAGCGCCTTGCGCGCCGCGTCGTACTGCAGGCCGAGGCGCTGCGCGATCTCGCCGGGGCCGAGGCCCTTGAGGTGCAGCGTGAGCACCTGGCGATCACGGTCGGGGAGGCGCAGCAGGATCAGGATCAGCCGCGCGCGCTCCTCCTCACGGATGGCGGATTGCAGCGGCGCGGCGGCGTCGTCGGCCGCGGCCAGGTCGAGCTCCTCGGGCGGATGCGCGAGGCGGTGCTGCTCGCCGCGGCTGCCGGCCTTGAAGCGACGCGCCGACGAAGCGGCCTTCCAGTTGAGCCGCTGCGCGAACAGGCCCTTGAACTGCGCACACGAGTCGAACTTGACGTCGGGGATGTCATGCCAGAGATCCCCGAACACGGACAGCACCAAGTCGCCCGTGTCGAGGAAGCGACGCAGACCGGAGGAGGCGGCCATGGAATTGGATCCCATTCGCATGAGGTCGTAGAGCAGGTAGGCGGCGAACTGGTCCGCCAGGGCGGCATTGCCCGGGAGGCCCGCGTGGATCTCGGCCAGCACGGCATCCTCGAGCGAGTGCCCGGACACACGGCGCGCGACGATGGCGGCCATGACCTCCGGCCGCGACACGTGGTTCAGCGAGGCGCGCCCGAGGCACGTCTCGGCAAACGACGCGATGTCGCGTTCGTGGGAGGTCTGGTCGTCCCGCTCGGCCATGGTGCCCGGCCCTGGTTGAGGGGTGTCCCGCAGGACCCCCACAGGCTAACCCCACCTTCCCGGTCTTGCCGGGCGCCGTGCGCCCGGTTCCGTGGCAGGGTCATCCCCAAAGCGCGCGGCGGGCTCCCGACCGGACAACCTGAGCGGCCCCGGAAAAAGAATTCTTGGGAAGCCTGTCCGGTGCACCCCTTCCCGCGCGCTGTGGGAGTGACGGGGGCGGCGACCTCGCACGGGCGCCGTCCGGCCGCACGACACGACCTGCGCAGCTTGTCCCAAAGGGCGCAGACCCCCGAGTCGGGCTCCGGCGGCGAAGCCGCTCCCGGTGTTCACGACAGGCAGTCGATCGGCCGGCCGGGGTCATCCCCCGGCCGGCCGAGTTACCGCGCTCCGGCTCTCCAGAG
>DASUFI010000146.1:0-25233 GCA_036274635.1 Planctomycetota bacterium | reverse complement strand
GGAGGCCTTCGCGCCGCCCGTCTCGCCGCGGCAGTTCCGCTCGCCGCACACGCTGTACCCCAACGCCCACTTCCTCTCCAATGGCCAGTACACGACCGTGGTCACCAACGCCGGCGGGGGCGCGAGCAGCTGGCGCGGCCGAGCGGTCACGCGCCAGCACGACGACGCCACCGCCGACCCGGGCAGCCAGTTCATCTACCTGCGCGACGTGCGCAGCGGGCGGCTGTGGTCGGCCGCCTACCAGCCGGTGTGCGGCGAGCTCGAGCGCTACCGCGTCACCTACCGCGCCGACGACGCGCTCTTCGAGCGCAGCGACGACGGCATCGAGACGCGCCTCGAGGTGGCGGTCTCGCCGGAGGACGACGTCGAGGTGCGCCGCGTCTCGCTGATCAACCGCACGGACCGCCTGCGCGAGATCGAGGTGACAAGCCTGGTCGAGGTCGTGCTCGCGCCGCCCGCCGACGACCTCGCGCACCCGGCCTTCCACAAGCTCTTCCTCGAGACCGAGTTCAGGCCGGAGTGCACGGCGCTCCTGTGCGGGCGCCGGCCGCGCTCGGCGGACGAGCTGACGCCCTGGGCGGTGCACGTGCTCAGCTCCGAGAGCGGCGTGCACGGCGGCATCGAGTGGGAGTCCGACCGCCGGCGCTTCATCGGGCGCGGGCGCACGCTGCAGGATCCGGTCGCGCTGGACGGGCGGTCGCTCTCGGGCACCACCGGCGCGGTGCTGGACCCGGTGCTCTCGCTGCGCCGCCGCGTGCGCATCGCGCCCGGCGGGCAGGTGCGCCTCACCTTCGCGACCGGCGTCGCGGCCAGCCGCGCGGCGGCTCTTGCCCTGGCCGAGAAGTACGACGACTCCGCCTCGGCCGCGCGGGCCTTCGCGCTGGCCGCCACGCAGACGCAGATGCGCCTGCGCCACCTGGGCATCTCGACCGAGGAGGCGCAGCTCTACGAGCGGCTCGCCTCGCACGTGCTGTGGACCGACCCCACCCTGCGGGCCGCGCCCGAGCACCTCGCGCGCAACACGCTCGGGCCCGCGGGCCTGTGGGCGCACGCCATCTCCGGCGACCTGCCCATCCTCGTGGTGCGGGTCGTGCGCAACGAGGACCTGCCCCTGGTGCGCCAGGTGCTGCGCGCGCAGGAGTACTGGCGGCTCAAGGGGCTCAGCGCGGACGTCGTCGTCCTGAACGAGCACCCGCAGACCTACCTGGACGAGATGCACCAGCAGCTGCAGTCGCTGCTGGAGAAAGGCACCTGGGCCGCGTGGAAGGACCGGCCCGGAGGCGTCTTTCTGCTGCGCGGGGACGGGATGCCTGCGCCCGAGCGCGTGCTGCTGCTGGCCGCGGCGCGGGCGGTGCTCGATGGCGAGCGCGGCGAGCTGGCCGACCAGCTCGGCCTGCCGCACCCCGAGCCGCACTGGCCTGCGGCCCTCGAGCCGCGCGCGGCGGACGCGCGGGAGGACGACACGCCGGACGTGCAGGCGCCGCCGCTCACGCACGCCAACGGGCTGGGTGGCTTCACGGCCGGTGGCCGCGAGTACGCCGTCGTGCTCGAGGGCAAGGCGGACACGCCGCTGCCGTGGGTCAACGTCCTGGCGAACCCGCGCTTCGGCACGCTGGTCGGCGCCACGGGCGCGGCCTTCACCTGGGCCGGGAACAGCCGCGAGAACCGGCTCACGCCCTTCGGCAACGATGCGGTGTGCGAGTTCAGCGGCGAGGCCCTGTACCTGCGGGACGAGGACAGCGGCCGCGTCTGGGGCGCCACGCCCGGCCCGCTGCCGCGGACCGGGGACGACGGGCGCTGGGTCGTGAGACATGGCGCCGGTGTCACGCGCTTCGCGCACGCCCGGCACGGGATCACCTGCGAGCTGGCCACCTTCGTGCACGCGGAGGAGCCGCTCAAGCTTTCCCTCCTCACGCTCACCAACCAGGCGCGCCGGCCGCGCCGACTGAGCGCCTTCGCCTACAGCGAGTGGGCCCTGTGCCCGCCGCGCGCGGGCGAGCACCGCTTCGTGGTCACGGAGCAGGATGCGGAGAGCGGCGCCGTCCTCGCGCGCAACCCCTACAACACGGACTTCGGGGGGCGGGTGGCTTTCGCGCACGCCAGCGTGACGCCCGCCTCGGCCACGGGCGACCGTCTCGAGTTCCTGGGCCGCAACGGCTCGCTGCAGCGGCCCGCCGCGCTGGGGCGGATGGCGCTGAGCGGGCGCTTCGGGGCGGGCCTCGACCCGTGCGCGGCGCTGCAGCTGAGCGTCGACCTGCAGCCCGGCGAGACGCGCGAGGTCGTGCTGCTGCTCGGGCAGGAGTCCAGCCGCGAGGCGGCGCTGGCCCTCGCCACGCGCCTCGCCGACCCGCAGGCCGCGCGAGCGGCGCTGGAGCAGGTCGAGCGCCATTGGGACGAGCTGCTCGACGCCGTGCAGGTCGAGACGCCCGACGATTCCTTCGACCTGCTGATGAACCGCTGGCTGCTCTACCAGGTCGTCAGCTCGCGCCTGCTGGGACGCACGGGCTTCTACCAGCCCGGCGGCGCCTGGGGCTTCCGCGACCAGCTGCAGGACGTGATGTCGCTGGGCCTCACCCGGCCCGATCTGTGGCGCGAGCACCTGCTGCGCTGCGCCGCGCGGCAGTTCGTCGAGGGCGACGTGCAGCACTGGTGGCACCCGCACACCGGCCGCGGCGTGCGCTCGCGCTGCTCGGACGACCTGCTCTGGCTGCCCTACGCCGCGACGGCCTACGTCGAGCAGACCGGCGACGTGGGCGTCCTGGACGAGGTCGTCCCCTTCCTCGAGGCGCCGCTGCTCCAACCGGGCGAGCTGGAGGTGCACGGGCCGGCGGCGGTCTCCACCCAGGCGGCGAGCGTCTACGAGCACTGCCTGCGCGCCATCGAGCGCGGCCTCACCATCGGGCCCCACGGCCTGCCGCTCATGGGCATCGGCGACTGGAACGATGGCATGAACCGCGTGGGCGTCCAGGGCCGCGGCGAGAGCGTGTGGCTGGGCTGGTTCCTGTGCTGCATCCTGCGCGACTTCGGGGCCCTCGTGGAGCGGCGCGGCGACCGCGAGCGCGCCGACCGCTGGCGCCGCGAGCGCGAGCGGCTGCGCGCCATGCTCGAGCAGGCCTGGGACGGCGACTGGGATCGCCGCGCCTACTTCGACGACGGCACGCCCCTGGGCTCGGCCCAGCTGACCGAGTGCCGCATCGATTCGATCGCGCAGAGCTGGGCGGTCCTCTCGGGCGCCGCGCCGGCGGCGCGCGCCGAGCGCGCGATGGACGCCGTGCGCATGCAGCTGGTGCGGCGCGACGCGAACGTCATCCTGCTGCTCGCGCCGCCCTTCGATCAGTCGGCGCTCGATCCCGGCTACATCCGTGGCTACGTGCCCGGCGTGCGCGAGAACGGCGGGCAGTACACGCACGCGGCGCTGTGGGCCGTGATGGCGACGGCGCGCCTGGGCAACGGCGACGAGGCCGTCGAGCTCTTCCACATGCTCAACCCCATCAATCACGCGCGCACGGCGGCCGGCATCGAGCGCTACCAGGCCGAGCCTTACGTGGTCGCCGCGGACGTCTACGCCCACCCCGCGCACATCGGGCGCGGTGGCTGGACCTGGTACACCGGCTCGGCCGGCTGGATGCATCGCGTCGGCCTCGAGTCCATCCTCGGGCTGCGGCGGCGCGGCCGCAGCTTCGCGCTCGATCCCTGCGTGCCGGCGGCCTGGCCGGCCTTCCGCCTGGCGCTTCGCTTCGGCCGCACGCAGTATCAGATCTCCGTGAGCAATCCCGCCCGCAGGAACCACGGCGTCTCGCTGGCGGTGCTCGATGGCGAGCCCGTGGACCCCGGGGCGGTCCCGCTCGTCGACGACGGCCGAGTCCACCATCTGCAGGTGACGATGGGGGAGGCGGGGGCGGCGCATGCGTCCCTCGCGCAAGGCGCGCTGCCGGCGGCCGGTCCGCTCACGCGCTGAGAGTCGTCGGCGCCTGTTGTCGCGCAGCGCGCGCTGGCTGGCAGCCCCTCGAAGATTCTCACGGGGTTCGGGATTCCTATACTCGGCCCCGCGGCGCCTCCGGCGCAGGCGCCGCCAGAGCCATCCACGACGGGAGCGAGAGATGGGCTTCCTCACGAGCACTCCGGGGCGCGCTCGCAAGCCACGCGGCCGCGCACCGTGGGTCCTGGCCTTGGCCTTCGCGGCGGCGGCCTGCGGGCCGGCGACGGAGTCCCCGCAGCTTTCCGCGTCGCCCGGCGAGTGGCTGGAGTTCACCGGCTCGTGGAACGCCGCCGGTACCCGGCAGAGCCTCTCGCTCGGCGCGGGGCGCACGGCCTCCGTCGTCGACCTCACGGGCAGCCTGCTGCTCGCGGGCCCGGGCCGGCCGGGCGTCGGCTTCCAGTCCGAGGTGATAGGGCTCGTCGACAGCGCCACGGGCTTCACGGGCCGCAGCGTCTGGACCGACGAGAAGGGTGAGCAGGTGTACAGCGAGCTCGTGGGCGAGGGCAGCGCGGAGCACAACCACATCACGGGCACGATCCTCTCGGGCACCGGACGCTACGCCGGCGCGACGGGCACCTACGAGTTCTCCTGGCTGAGGCTCATGGAGGGCGAGGACGGCACGGTCCAGGGACGCGCCGTCGACCTGAAGGGCCGCGTGAAGCCCGGGCCCGCCATGGGAGACTCCCCTCGATGAGCACGGGAGAGCGCCTCAAGCGCGCGACGCCCTTCGTGGTCGCGCTCGCCATCTGGTTCGCGCCCGTGCCGGCCGGGCTCACGGCGCCCGCGTGGCACCTGTTCGCGGTCTTCGCCGCGGCCATCGCCTCAGTGCTCATCGGCGCCTTCCCGCTGCTCACGGCCTCGATGCTCGCCGTGGGCGCCATCGTGCTGACGGGCACGGTCAAGCCGGAGCAGGCCTACGCGGGCTTCGCCAACTCGAGCGTGCTGCTGGTGGTGATCGCCTTCATCGTGG
The DNA here is from genome assembly GCA_036274635.1 of Planctomycetota bacterium. GTDB lineage: Bacteria > Planctomycetota > B15-G4 > B15-G4 > B15-G4 > DASUFI01. Next base: position 20,284 of record DASUFI010000146.1, on the reverse strand, counting down.
CGCAGGCGGTGGTGAAGTCGGGGCTCGGCCGGCGCATCAGCCTCTTCATGGTCAGCCGCTTCGGCGGCTCGTCGCTGGGGCTCGCCTACAGCGTCGTGCTCACGGATGCGGCCATCGCGCCCGCCTTCCCGAGCAACACGGCGCGCGGCGGCGTGCTCTACCCGATCGTGCTGTCCGTCGCGCAGGGCGCGGGCAGCACGCCCGACGACCCCGAGAAGCGGCGCCTCGGCGGCTACCTCATGTTCTGCTCGATGGCGGGCCTCGCCATCTCCTCCGCGCTGTGGATGACGGCCACCTCCTGCAACCCCATCGCGGTGCAGATCGCGCAGCAGGCCGGGCTCGAGATCGACTTCGGCAAGTGGTTCCTGGCCTCCGCGGTGCCGTCGCTCACCGCGATCCTGCTCCTGCCCCTCATCGTGGCCAGGCTCTTCCCGCCGCGCGTGGGCAAGACGCCCGAGGCGCCCGCGGCCGCGCGCAAGGAGCTGCACGGCATGGGCCCCATGTCGCGCAACGAGTGGATCACGGCCGTGACCTTCGTGCTCATGGTCGCCGGCTGGATCTTCGGCGGCAAGCTGCACCTCAACACCACCAGCGTCGCCTTCATGGGCTTCGGCACGCTGCTGTTCCTGGGCGTCATCACGCTGGACGACATCACGAAGCAGGGCGACACGCTGGTCACCTTCTTCTGGCTCGCGGTGCTCTTCGCGATGAGCGCGCAGCTCAACGAGATGGGCTTCATGGGCTACGTCGGCGAGCGCCTCGCCGCGGGCCTGGGGGGCCTGTCCTGGACGACCCTGTACGTCACGCTGATCGTGCTCTATGTCCTCATCCACTACATGTTCGTGAGCCAGACCTCGCAGGTGCTGGCGTTGTTCAGCGTCTTCCTCGACGTCGGCATCCAGGGTGGGGTGCCGCTGCCGCTCATGGCCTTCGGCCTGCTCTTCGCGAGCAGCTACTTCTCGGTCATCACCCCGCAGGGCGGCAGCCAGAACATCATCTTCGCGGCCAGCGGCTACCTGACGCAGCGCGAGCTGTACAAGCTCGGGGCGCTCATCACGCTGGCCTTCCTGGCGATCTATCTGGTGATCGGCTCGCCGTGGGTGTACTTCGTGATGCACGGCAGCTGAGCACTGGACGGCACGCGCAGGACGTGGCAGCTTCGGCAGGCCTCAGGACGACCCCGACCCACCAGCCCGGGAGGCCGACATGCGCGCCTCGACCTGCTCCTTCGCGACCCTCGTGCTGCTGCTCGCCTCCGCGACGCCCTGCTCAGGCCAGGCCGGCTGGACGGACCTCGGCAAGGGCCTCGCCGGCGCCAACGGAGTGCCCCAGCTGACCCAGGCCTGGGGCACCCTCTCCCCCGTCGGCAACTTCGGTTGGGAGCTGAACCACTGCGCCTTCGACAGCACGGCGCTGCTGGTCGCGGGCGCGTCCGCGATCGACGCCCCGTTCAAGGGCGGCGTGATGGTGCCCTTTCCCGACTTCATCTATTTCCCGGGCCAGTGGACGGGCCCCGGTGGAGTGTTCGGGTTCGGGGCCGTCTGGCCCGTCGGCATCCCCGCAGGCGCGCCCATGGACTTCCAGTACTGGATCGCCGACCCCGCCGCAGTGCACGGCTGGTCGGCCAGCAATGCTCTGACCACGACGACGGCCTGAGCGCCGCCCTTCACGGGATCGCCGGACACGCTCATCTGCGGGTGACGACTGGGCAGCACGGACACTCATCGAGGGGCGTGCGCGCCCACCCTGCTCGCCCTCGCCGGCCTGCCCGGCACGGGCAAGTCCACGCTGGCTGCCGCCCTCTCCGCGCGCCTGCACTGGCCCGTTCTGGACAAGGACCTCGTCCGCGCGCGCGTCTACGGCGCGGCGGTGGACTACTCGCAAGCGCAGGACGATCGCGCGATGGCCGCGCTGTACGAGGAGGCCGCGGCGCTGCTGGCAGGCGGCGCGCCGGGTGTCCTCATCGACGGCCGCACCTTCACGCGGTGCTCCGCGGTGGGCGCGCTGCTGGCGGCGGCGGCGCACCTCGGCGCGCGCCTGCTGGTGGTGGAGTGCCGCTGCGCGCCGGAGCTGGCGCGCGAGCGGCTCGCGCGCGACGCGGCCGCCGGCGCGCACCCCGCCGCCAATCGCGGCCCGGAGCTGCACGCGCGCCTCGCGGCGCGGGCCGAGCCGCTGGCCCTGCCGCCGGGTGTGCTCCACGTGATCGTGGACAGCGGCCGCGGCACGCCCGAAGCGCACGTCGCGGCCGTCCTGGCCGCGCTGCGCGGGGGCGGGGGGCGGTCGGCGCGCACCGACTAGGTTGTCCTCCCCGCACGCCCTATCCTTGCGGGTCGCGGCCGGATGAGTGAAACCTGCGGGGCCTCATGAACCAGCTGACCGAACCCGTCTACGTCGTCGGCTTCGAGGAGCTGCTGTGGGGCGGGTCGCTGCTGGCCCTGACGATGGCGATCCACGGCCTGGGCATGCTCATGGTCCTGCGGGTGGCCAACACCCTGCATCGCCGCTTCGCGCCGAAGCCTTCGTTCGCGAAAGGCCTCGTCACGCTCATCCTCGCGACGTGGCTCATCATGCTGGCCCACCTGCTCGAGGTCGTGCCCTGGGCGGTGTTCTTCGCCGCGGTGGGCGCCGTCAACACGGCGCACGGCAACACGAGCATCGCCTTCTACGTGGCGCTCTCGGACTACACGACGCTGGGCTGCGAGTTCACGCTCGTGCAGCACTGGCGTCTGCTGCAGGGCATGATCGCGGTGGCTGGCCTGATGACCTTCGCCTGGTCGACCGGCGTGCTGCTGACGATCGCGCAGACCTTCCAGGACCAGCAGCTGAAGCTGCTGCAGGAGCGGCGGGCTCGGCGCAAGTCCCAACAGGCCTGAGCTGAGGGCGGCTGGCCTCAGGCCAGCGCGGCGACCGGTCCGCTGCGCACGGCCAGCAGCGCCGCCTCCACGCGCGCCACCTCGGCCGCCGCGCGCCGCGCGGAGAGCGCCGCGGCGGCCGCGCGGGCGAGGAGCGCCGGCGTGCGTTGCGGGCCGGGCCCGATGGTGGCCCCGCAGCGCCGCGCGCAGCCGCGCCAGTAGCGCTCGGTGAAGAGCAGCATCAGGATGGCCGAGGCGCGCGCGCGGCTGACGGCCGGCAGGCACATCGCGTCGAGCAGGCCGGCGTAGGCCGGGACGTGCCCGAAGGCCCGCAGCATGAGCCGCTCGCGGGCGCGGCGCACGCGCTCGCGGAAGCCGGTGTCGCTGGCGGCGTCGGTCCGCAGCAGGTCGCCCTGCAGCGAGGGCTCCCAGGCGACACCGCGCGCGAGGTCCTTCTCCAGGTCGCGCGTGACGTTGGCGAGCTGCACGAACTCGCCCACGCGCAGGGCGTCCTCGCGCTGGCGGACGCTGAGCGGCTCGCGCAGGCCGCGGCCGAGGCGCACGAGGCGCACGGCGAAGAGCACCGGCTGGCCCAGCACGGCCCGGCAGTAGTCGCGCAGCTGCTCCTCGTCCGCCAGCGTGCCGCGCTGCTCCGAGAGCCTGCCGGACGCGCGCAGCATGCCGGCGCACATCTCGCGCACCAGCTCGCGGATGGCCTCCTGCACCTCGGGCGGCAGGCGCGTGAACTGCTCGTCCACCAGCGCCGCGCGCTCCAGCACGAGCAGGTGGGCGCGGTCGCGGGCGTCGCGCGGGGCGGGATCGCGCAGCCGCGGGGCCGGGCCCGGCGGATCGCGATCGAAGCGCGCGGCGAAGGCCGCCAGCGCCGCCTCGCGCGCGCCGCGGTCGGGCTGCAGGTCCTCGCAGCTGTCGAGCATGCGGCAGTAGAGGTAGGCCACGGCCGACGCCAGCGCGGCCTCGCCGGGCAGCAGCGTGATGCAGGCCGAGAAGGTGCGCGCCGCGTGCGGCAGCACGGCCCACACGAAGCGCTCGCCATCCTGCACGCGCGCCAGCGCGGCCAGCGGCGGCCGGTCGCGATCGGCCCACGCGCCCTGGGCGAGCAGCACGGGGCGGCGCAGCCAGAAGGGCACGGTCAAAGGCGGGGTGGCTCCCGGACCGGACATTCGTCGCGGACTCGGAACCGTCTTTAACATGCCGACCGTCCGCGACCGCAGGCCGCCGGCGCCGAGCCCTGGACTTGGCGTGCCGAGCGCTACCCTGCGCGCGCTGAACCGGATGGCGGGCTCGTTTGGCGCTCGCGGGCCGGTTTTCCTTATGCTCCGAAGCAGGAAATGGAGAGGGCCTTCGGAACCACGTCCGACCGCCCTCGGCGCACCAGACCGCCGCTCGAGGAGACCCCATCGATGATGGAGTGGGTGCTGCTGCTCGTCCTGGTCCCCGCGATCGTGATTCCCGTCGTGCTGCTGTTCGGCTTCGCGGGCTGCGACTTGATCTTCACCTTGGACGATGCCGGGACGGCTCCGATCAACCTCACCGCTCAGGCGGAGAGCCGCAGCGCCATCAAGCTCGCGTGGGAGTACACGGGCATGGACCCGGTGCGCTTCGAGGTGCAGCGCAAGCGTTCCGTGGACGCGACCTTCGAGGTCGTGACGCCGCCGCAGCTGCTGGTCACCGAGTTCACGGACACGGGCCTGGACGAAGGCACGTCGTACGACTTCCAGCTCGCCTCGGTCCAGCTGAGCGGGGGCTTGCGGTCGGCCCCGGTCCCCGCCACCGCGGCCACGCTCGGCAAGGCCTTCGAGACGACTCTGCCGCAGGAGGCGCCCGGGGCGAACCGCTGCGTCGTGCAGCGCATCGAGCCCGCGCGCCTGTCCCAGTCCGGCACGCGGGTGCAGATCACGCTGCAGCGTCCCGCGGGCGGCCCGCTGCTCATCAACCGGCTCTCGATCTCCCATGCGGCCGCCGCGGGCGATCCCTACGATTCCGATGGAGCGCCGACGATGGTCGTGGACATCGGCGCGCCGCTGTTCATCGCGGCGGATCCGACGAAGGGCCTCCTCGAGCTGCCCGTCGTCGACTTCGCGCTGGACCAGACGCGGCCCCTGCTCGTGGCCTTCGACACGGGCCTGCAGGGGCAGCTGCCACTCCTCACGGGCGTGAGCCTCAGCGAAGCGACGACCTTCGCCTCTCCGCCCGGCCTGCAGCAGGCGGCCGTCGCCGACCGGCAGGCGGGCTACACGCCCGTGGGCGGCATCACCCTCGTGCAGCGCATCGACGCAGGCTGACATGGCCAATCCACTGACCGGCGACTTCGATGCGGTGGTGCAGATCGCCGTGCGGCAGCTCAACGGGCTGCTCGCCACGCTGCACCAGAACGGCGTGGCCAGCGACACGACGCTCAAGCTGCTCCACAGCGTGAGCCTGCGCATCGGCGATCCTCCGCCGCCCAGCCACGACCTGTCCGGCTTCGCCGACTGGGTGCTCGAGGTCCAGGCCGCCGGCGCCGCGAAGCCGGCGGCCCAGCTGCAGGCGCAGCTCGTGGCCGGTGCACCGCCCGGCGCGGCCGCACGCCTGCTCGCGTCCTTCACCGTCTTCGATCCCGCGACGGTGCCGCAGCTGGAGGTTATCCCCGTGAAGGGCCGGGCCGAGCTGCAGATCTCGAGCGTGCGCCTGCACGTGGAGAGCGGCGCGACCTCGGAGATCGCGGTGCTGGCCGACGTGAGGGTGCGCTACCGCTCGGATCCGGGCATGACGCCGCTGCCCGAGTTCATCCACGGCAGCGTGCGCGCGGTCTTCAAGGTGCACCGGCAGACGCTCCTCGGCAAGACGCGGCTGGTCATCCAGCCCTCGCCCGTGGACCAGCAGATCGAGTTCACGGCGGCGGCCGGCAGCGGCCTCGGCACCACGGAGAACGCTGCCGTCGCCACGCAGATCCGCAAGGCGCTGCGCGAAGGCCTGCTGCTGCTGCCCGTCGACCTGCCCGCGGGCTTCGCCTTCTCGGAGTTCAAGGCGCTCACGACCGAGTTCGATGCCTTCCTGGCGCTGCCGCTCCAGCTGTCGGACCGCGTGGTCGCTCCCGGCGCCATCCACGGCATCACGCAGTCGGTGGTGGGGTCGCACGGCTTCGCCTTCGCCGTCTCGGAAGAGCACGTCGTCCGCATGATCGACGTGGACAGCATCAAGGCGAAGCTCGAGGAGCGCACCTTCACCCTGAGCATCAACCTGCTGCTCGGCAGCGTCAGCGCGACCTATGGCCTGCGCTTCTCCTCGGGGCCGACGATCACGCTCGAGCCGGGCGCCATCATCGTCTCCGGGCGCGTCGAGGCCGAGACGGACACCTTCGCGGCCCCGAACGGCTTCGTCAGCTTCAAGCAGAAGCTGCGGCTGCGGCTGAACGCGACCACGCAGACCGTCAGCCTGCTCACGCTGGGCGAGCCCGACGTCGACAAGTCCTGGTTCATCCCGCGCAGCCTGGCGGTCAACCAGGTCAATCAGTCCTTCGCCGAGGCGCTGGAGCTCAACGGGCCCGTCGTGAGCGGGGTCTTCCACGACGCCCGCAACACGCTCGTCTCCGCCCTGCGGAACTTCGACGGCACGGCGACCGCCAGCTACGCGAAGCTGGACATCCTGGCCGACGGGGTGGTCATCGCGGGCGACCTGGCGTCGGGGCCGCGCATCGGGCCGGTCGTGCTCGTCGAGGACGTGGACGAGGGCGCGGCCTTCTCCGCCTTCGAGAGCTGGATCCCGGGCGGACACCTCGAGCGCATGACGTGGTCGTGGGTCGAGTACCCGGCCGACAGCGTGACGCCCTGGTCCGGGGTCGTGAAGTCCGTGAGCGAGCTGCACCGCTTCATCCTCCCGAAGCCGGCGGGCATCACCGAGTCGAGCAGCCTCTGCCTGCGCATCGAGGGCGCGCGGCTGCGGCCGGACGGCAGCGAGGAAGCCGTGTCGGGCGGCACCTTCTGCATGCTGCCGATCCCGCCGGTCAAGCTGAACCTGCCGCCCTGGTGGGAGCCGCTCACGGTGCCCGTCTGGGCCGGCGACGTGGCCGCCGACGCCGTGCTGGCCGAGGCCGTCGCCGCCCACGTCAGCGTGCAGACCGAGCAGCCCCCGGACGCGGCGGAGCGCACGGTCGTCCTGTACTTCCCGGACTGGGACTCGTCGACTCCGCTCGAGCTGCTGCACCGCGCGCTCGATGACGTGGGGAACCGCGGCCGCGTGCCTGCCGCCGCGCTCGTCGTCGTGCCGCCGGGCGCGCTGAACGTGACTCGCCGGGAGTTCGAGACGCGGCTCGGCCTGCACGCCTCGCCCGGCTCGCGCACCGTGCACGTGGCGGAGGACGCGGAGGGCGGCTGGTCGCGGACCTTCGGCGCCTCGGCGAAGCCGGCGCTCTTCGTCATCGATGGCCGCCGCGAGTGCGTGTGGAAGGCCGTGGGGCGCGTGGATCCCGCGGCGGCCGCCGCCGCGATCCGGGCGCACATGGCGCCGACCCCCGGCCCGCGCTTCCGCCCGCTGCCAGGCAAGCTCGCGGTCGGCCAGCGCGCACCGGACGTGCGCTTCCGCGACGACCAGGGCAACGAGCAGGCCCTGCACCGGCTCCGCGGGCGGCGCGTCGTCTTCACCTTCTGGCAGGCGTGGTCGGCGCCGAGCCTGCACGAGCTCCGCCGCCTGGGGCAGCTGGCCGGGCGAGCGGACGCCCTTCGCACGGTCGTGGCCTTTCACGGTGGTCCGCCCCGCAAGGGCTTCGACGACCTGCGCAAACAGCACGGGCTGGCCTTCTCCATCGTGCAGGACGACGAGCACCGCGTCGCACGCGCCTTCGGCGTGCGCTGCTGGCCCACGACCATCGAGATCGACGCGGACGGGCTCATCGATCGCATCCAGCTGGGCGCCGATCGACACGCCGCGCGGGGCGATGCGGGCCCGAAGGCGTACGGCTAGGCCGTGGAGACGGGCGTCATGCTCTTCGTCGGCCTGGCCATCGTGACCGCGGACCTCGGCCTCAAGCGCGCGCTCCGGCAGCGGCTGGCCTGCGCGCCGCTGTCTCTGGGGCCCTTGGGCTCTCTCAGGACGGTGACCGGGCGCCTGTGGCTCCTGCGCTCGGAGCGCCCGATCCCCGCGCTCGCAGCCGGCGCGCTGTGGGGAGCGTTGGCCGTGCCGCTGCTCGCCGTCGCCGTGTGGGTCCCGCCCTGCCGTGTGCCGGTCTGCCTGCTGCTCGCGGGCTCGGGCAGCAACCTGCTCGAGCACGCGGCGCGCGGCTCGATCACCGACTACGTCTGCCTGCGGAGATGGCCGGCCTTCAACCTGGCGGACGTGGCCCTCACCGTCGGCGCGCTCAGCCTGCTGGCGACGGGCCTCGGCACCGTGGCCGCCGTGATCGCATGAGGACGCCCCGGGCCGTCTCGACGCGCGGCTTCCCGCGCGACTTCAGGATCGCCGGTGCGTGGATCAACTCCTACAAGGTGATGCTCTGCGTGGGGATCTGGGTCGGGAGCCTCGCCAGCGCCGCGCTGGCGCAGCGGTCCGGCTTGTCACCGCTGCGCATGGGGCTGGCAGCGGCCGTCAGCGCCGTGGCGGGCCTCCTGGGCGCCCGCATCTACTACCTGCTCTCGCACGCGCGGCAGTTCCTGGCCCTCGGCTCGTGGCGCGCGCTGTGGGACGGCACGCAAGGAGGCTGGAGCGTCTTCGGCGCCCTGCTCACCTTCGTGCCCGTCTCGCTCCTCGCGGCGCGGATCGTCGGGCTGCCGGTGGTGCAGCTGTGGGATCACGTCGCCTTCGGCGTGCTGGCCGGCGCTGTCTTCATCCGGTGCGGCTGCGTCTTCAATGGCTGCTGCTCGGGACGCGAGTCGCACGGAGCGTGGGCGGTGCGGCTGCACGACGTGCGAGGCGTGCGCAAGCCGCGGGTCCCGGTTCAGTTCCTCGAGATGGCCTGGTGGCTGCTCGGGACGGCGGTGTTCCTCGGGCTGTGGGGGGCGGGCTGGTCGCAGGGCAGCTATGCCCTGGGCGTGCTGGGCTGGTATGGCCTCGGTCGCACCGCCCTCGAGCCGCTGCGCGAGCACCGGGACTTGGTCGGTCGCGTGCCCATCAACCAGCTCGTGGCGGCCCTGCTCGCCTCGGGCGCCGCGATCGGCCTGCTGCTGCTCAACCGCTGACGCCGTCGTCGGCGAGGCGAAGGCGGCGCGGCTCAGCGCGCGGGCTGGGCCGTTCTGGAGCGGCGCAGCCCGTCGACGCTCAGCATCCCGGCGCCCTGCGCCGCGAACAGCAGGAAGATGAAGCAGAAGAGCACGGCCTCGCCGCCGTGGTTCTGGATGGGCCAGGTCCAGCTGGTCGAGTTGGCCCAGTCGTAGTGGAACTGCCAGTAGGCCACGGCCATCTCGCCCGCCAGGATGAAGGCCACCGGCCGGGTGAACAGGCCGATCATCACGAGCGCGCCGCCGACCAGCTCGAGCACGCCGCCGATCCAGGCCTGCGAGCCCACCTCGATGGGCGGCTGTCCGGCCCCGGCCATCCCGCCGAACCAGTCCAGCAGCTTCATGCCGCCCGCCTGCATGAACATCAGGCCTGCGACCACGCGAAGCAGGAACCAGGCCAGTCGCGCGAAGCCGTTGCTGGGCATCGAGGATCTCCGGGGGGCGGCTTCCCGGATCGTACGTCAATGGGCATCGACTCCGATGCACGCTCCCTGTCCGGACGGCGTGTGCGCCGACCGATTCCTCGAACAGCGGGAGACCCAGCTCCTCACACCCGGGACGTGAGCGCTCGCCGGCGGCTGCGCCGGATCACAGGATGAGCGTCGAGGTCACGTTGCTGGCACCGACGAAGCCGCCGGCATCCAGCGTCACTCCCTGGCTGTAGAACGTCAGGCCCGAGGCGCTCGCCGGGATCACGAGAGTCAGGCTTCCGACGCCGATGCTGTCGAGCGCCTGGATGTTGATGATGTTGAGGTTCAGCAGGATGTCGAAGCCGCTGAAGGGGAAGGTCGTGGGGCTCAGCGCAACCAGCAGGTAGTGCGTGTCGCCCGGCCCGCCGCCGAAGCTCCACGTGAACGGCTGGGTCTGGAAGGCGAGGAAGCTGGCCGAGAGCTTGGGCGGATCCGTCGCCACGTAGCTCAGGTTGACGGCATTGGACGTGCCGTTGGGACCGGAGACGGTGACGGCGACCGTGCCGAGCGAGGTCGGGGTCGGCGGCGCGAAGAAGAGCGAGGTGTCCGAGGTGACGGTGAAGCTCGGATCGAAGAGGGTCGTGCTGCCGATCTTCACGCTGGTCACCGAGGAGAAGCCCGATCCGCCGAGCGTGACGTTGGGCGGAAGGAAGGCCTCCACCGAGCCGGGCGTGATGCTCGAGATCACCGGCGGCACGGGCGGCCCGCCGAAGGGATCGAAGCCATCGATCGCGGTGACGCCGCTCCCCAGCGGGTCGAGGTACTGGGCGATGCTGGTCTCGTTCCAGAAGCTGAAGAAGCGGCCGTAGTAGGCGATCGTGCAGTTCGGGTCGGGGCCTCCGGTGAGCGCGCCGCGGATGCGGTCGTTCTGGTCGAACAGCGGGCCGCCGGAGCTGCCGCCCTCGGTCGAGCCGACCTGGAAGTTCATGCTCCAGCACTTCACCGGGCCGATGCCGATGAAGTCGGCGGTGATCTGCCCGCCGCCGTTGGTGTCGATCGAGATCTTCTTCGGTCCGCCGCCGGGGTGGTGCATCGACATGCCGAAGGTCAGATTGCCCGTCGCGCGGCTCCATCCCCCGAAGTAGGGGTTGAAGTCGGTCGGGATGGTGTTCGTGATCCGGAGCAGGCGGCCGTCGGTGTCCACGTCATTGGCCAGCAGGACCGCGCCCGAGATGTTGTTGGTCGTGGGCGCCGTGCCAGAGCTGCAGCCCGGCTTCTGGTACTTGAAGCGGAACACCGTGGTGGAGCCCTGGCCGCAGTGGTTGGCCGTGTAGACGTACTGGGTTCCGTCGTTCGCCGTGTTGTTGATGAGCGAGGCCGAGCAGAGCCCGCCCCCGAAGAGCGTCCGGACCGTGGCCCGCTTCTGGTTGGGGAACGGGTCGCCGTCGGGGCAGTTGACGTCCACCAGCGGGCAGCTGCCCTCGGTGCCCGGGCCCTGCTGGCTGTCCAGCGCATTCTCGAGGCTGCGGATGCCGCGATAGTCGTGGATCACCTGCGAGACGAGCGCGGCGACGCCCGGCGCCGAGGCCGGGAAGCTGATCTCCAGGATCACCGAGTCCGGCTGGGAGCCGGTGAAAGGCTCGATCGCCAGCTCGCCCGTCTCCGGGTTGCGGTCGCGCCGATCGTAGGCGCCGAAGATCGTCTGCAGGTTCTCGTCGTAGAGGAACAGCTTGCCGCCCTCGGGCAGGTCGAAGCTGGAGAACACGAGACCGAGGCTCCTGGCCCCGGGGCTGATGATGCGCACGCGCGCCACGACGATGTTGTCCGGCGTCACGTTGCGCGAGCCCATCCCGACCACGTCGATCTCGGTGGACAGCGGCACGCCGTAGCGCAGCGGGCCCGGGATGCGGTTGGCCTCGTTGAAGGCGTCCTCCGCCTGCAGCGCCGCGACGTCGGGTGGTGTGAGCAGGAAGGTCGGGATGTTCGCATCCAGCGGCTGGCTGAGCACGACGGGCTCGCCGTCGTAGCGCAGCTGCGCCACGAGCGAGATCCCGGAGAAGCAGATGAATGCGGCTGCAAGGAGCAAGCCGGAGCGAATGCGCATCGGAGCACTCCGTTCGGGGGAGAGCTGGTTCGGGGGGAGATCCGCAGCACGGTACATCGGGTTGCCGATTGCGTGTGCCATTTCTGCATCGAGCCGCCAGGCGCGTGTGCGGCGGCCACCGCGACGGCGAGGGCAGCCGGGGTGCCCCACGGATTTCCTGGCCGGTTCGACCGCCCTTTCGCGCATGAGGTGCTGTTCGCAGGACGCCCATGCGATGGAGGCCTTGGCAGGCTCGTCCCCGCTCGGACACACTTCGATCTGGCGGCTCGGCGCGCTCGCGAGCCTCGACTGCGCGGCGCCGCGCCGCTCCGTCTGCGGAGGCCGCGGCGGGCGGGCCGCTCGTCCCCGTCCGCGCCGACGGCGTGGACTTCGGCGGCGTGACGGTTGCGTTCCCGCCCACGGCGGCCAGCCGGCAGCATCGACTGCGCCTCGACGCCGGAGGAACTCGCCGCTGCCGGACTCGTGAGTCCGCGCGCTGGCTACTGATCCGGCAAGGTCTTCGGCGGACGCCTGGGCAGGATGCTCGCAAGCGCCACGCCTTCCGAAAGCGGGACGGACATCGACCTGCGGTGGGCCTGCCTGAGCAGCGGGCGCTTCGACGGCGTGGACCGCGACCACGACGAGCGCTGAGGCGAGCCCGGAGGGCGGGGGAGAACCCCGCCCTCCGCCGGCCACGCTCCGTCCCATCGACAGCCAGCGCCGAGCGCCGGCGCGGGTCGGAGCCGCCTACAGCTTGGCCGCGTTGGCGGCGAGGTAGCTGGCGACGCCTTCCTTGCTGGGCTTCATGCCCTGCTTGCCCTTGCTCCAGCCGGCGGGGCAGACCTCGCCGTGCTGCTTGTGGAAGTCGAGCGCGTCGACCATGCGGATCATCTCGTCGATGTTGCGGCCGAGGGGCAGGTCGTTCACGACCTGGTGGCGCACGACGCCCTGCTCGTCGATGAGGAAGCTGCCGCGCAGCGCGACGGCGTCGTTGAGCAGCACGTCGTAGGTGCGGGCGATGTTCTTGTTGAGGTCGGCCACCAGCGGGTAGCCCAGCTTGCCGACGCCGCCCTGCTCGACCGAGGTGTTGGTCCACGCGAGGTGCGTGAACTGGCTGTCCACCGAGCAGCCCACGACCTGGGTCTTGCGCGACTGGAACTCCTTGATGCGGTTGTGGAAGGCCAGCAGCTCGGACGGGCACACGAAGGTGAAGTCGAGCGGGTAGAAGAAGAGGGCCACCTTCTGGCCGCGCAGCGCGGAGAGCTTGAAGTCGCTCTTGAAGCTGCCGTCCGGCATGAGCGCCGTGGCGGTGAAGTCGGGGGCCTCCTTGGTCACGAGAACGGCCATGGCTATGGGCTCCTGGATCTGGGTGCGTAAGGGAAGGGTATGGGGTGCATAGCGCGCGGGCGCGGCGGCTGCCGGGGGACTACTCCGCCGCCTCCTCGCCCCCGTCGAACTGCTGGTGCGCGAGCCAGTGCTGGATGCCCAGCTCCTCGATCTTGCGCAGCTGGGTCTCGAGCCAGTCGATGTGCTCCTCCTCGTTGACGAGGATGTGCTCCAGCAGCTCGCGGGTCACGTGGTCGTGGTGGCGCTGCGAGACCTCGAGCGCCTTGCGCTGCACGTCGTGGGCCTTCATCTCCAGGCCGAGGTCGCTCTCGAGCGCCGACTTGGCGTCCTTGCCCACCATGATCTTGTCGTAGCGCGCCATGTTGGGCGAGCCGTCGAGGAACAGCATGCGGTCGATGATCTTGTCCGCGTGCTTCATCTCGTCCAGCGACTCGTTCCACTCGAACTTGGCCAGCCGCGCGTAGCCCCAGTTCTTGGCCAGCTTGCTGTGGATGAAGTACTGGTTGATGCCCGTGAGCTCCACGGTCAGCACCTGCTGGAGCGCCTCGAGCACCTCGGCGTGGCCTTTCATCGCGACCTCCGTGCGCCGCCCGGGCGCGGGAGGCGCCAGCATGCCACGGCCCGCGCGCCGCGCGCCAGCCGGGCGGCGGCCGTCAACGCGCGCGGGGGCGCGGGCTCTCGCCACGCACCCCCGCGGTCACCGGCCGACGCTCAGATCAGGGCTTGGCGGCCGGCTCGGCGGGCTTGCTGCAGTCCATGCCGGACTTCTCGCAGGCGGCCTTCTGCTCGGCGCTGCACTCCTTGCCCATCTTGTCGCAGCACGAGGCCTTCTTGGCGCCCGGATCCATGCCGACCGACTCGGTGGACGTCTCGGTGGCGGCGGACGAGCTGCAGGCCGCGAGCAGCAGCAGCGCGGCGGGGAGGATCTTGCGCAGGGTCATCGTGAGGCTCCGTTCGCAGGGGCGCGCACTGTATCAGAAGTTGAAGGTGTACTGGGCGTAGAACAGCTGCGGCCGGTCCCCGCTGCCCGTGTTCTCCACGAAATCGCCGGGATTGAAGTAGCTGTAGCCGAACAGGAACTCGCTGTGCGGCGCGAGGAAGGACGGCTTGAGGCCCAGCGTGAAGTCCCACTCCTGGCCCACGTGGTTGCCCGAGTTGCCCGTGTTGTCCGTCAGCGACGGCTGGCCCTGCGCGTTGTACAGCGAGTCGTGGTCGTTGTAGAGGTTGAAGTCGCACCACGCCGCACGGAACCAGGCCGTGTCACCCAGGTTCCAGCGCGCGTTCGGGATCACCGAGATGATGTTCTGGCGGCCGACGAGATCCATGTACCCGAAGAAGGGGTGCGTGGAGGGGAAGAGCTGGTTGAAGGTGCCGTGCGTGCCGTCGGTCGCGTCGGAGTCGCCGCTGGCCATGTCGAGGTCGAGGCCCACGCGTGGCTGGCCGGGCAGATCGGCCATCGTGTATCCGCCCGCGACGGACCACATCCAGGCGCGGATGTTGTCGTTGGACCAGCTGCCGCCCTGATACGCGGCCTCACCATCCCAGTCGAAGGCCTCGGCCTTGCCGGCATAGCGTGCGCCCGCCGTGTACAGGTTGATCGAGCCCGCGTGGCCGTTGCCCGCGACGGCCGCATCGTCGTCGTCGTTCAGCGCGAGGAAGTAGCCGTCCACGGTGTTGGCGTTCTCGAGCTTCCACGTGTTGTAGACGCCGCTGAAGTGCTGCGAGACGTTGATGTCGTCCTTGCCGCGCGGCTCGATGATCACCGGGTGCGTGTAGAACACGTCGGTCAGCATGTTCTCGTTCTTGATCGAGATCAGGCCGCCCTGGAAGCTGCGGCTCACGTTGGCCCAGTCGCCGACGCCGATGACGCGCTCGCGGCCGTAGGCCATCTGGAAGCGCCCGAGCCGCAGGTAGAAGTCCGGCGCGAGCAGGTCGGCGAAGAGGTTGAGGTAGTCCCAGTTGTCGCGCGCGTTGCCCGCCGGCGGCGGATCGGTGTCGGTGTTGCCGTGCTCGCTGGCGTTGATGCCTTCCACGAAGAAGCGGAAGTCATCCTCGATGTGCAGGTCGGCGTAGACGCGCTCGCGGATCAGCGAGAAGCTGTTGTGCTTCTCGGTGTTGCCCAGCAGGTTCTTGTTGACCTGGTTCTCCTCGCGCCAGCGGAACTGGCCGCCCGCGTCGAGGTGCCAGCCGTCGGCGACCTCGATCCACTTGGTCTCCGGGACCCAGAGGTCGGACTCGACGTTCGGGTCCGCCAGGTAGGACCAGTCCTCCTGGAAGCGCAGCACCTTGAACTGCGCCTTGACGACCTTCTTCTGCTGGGCGTCCTGCGCCGGCGGCGTCTCGGTGGACGGCGCTGTCGCTGGCGCGGTCTGCGGCGGCGGGTTCTGGGCCGGCGCGTTGGGATCCGGCGCCACCACGCCGTCGCCGGCCCATGCGGGCACGGCCAGAGAGAGCGCGGCGAGCACGGTGCTCATGTGTCTGTGGATGTGCATGGGTCCTTTCAGGCGCGGGATCGGACCTCCCTCAGGTCCTTGCCCGGCGCTTGCGAGCGCGAAGTTCATACCACGATCGGGTCGCCCGTCTCCAAGAATGGATGTTTCCGAACCTCCATTCCAGTCCGGACTTCCTCGCGGAGGAGCCTGATGGCCGGGCACAATGCCCGCTCATGGTCGACGAGCATGACACTGGCGCCGGTGCTTCCGCGCTGGCGCGGCACTGGGCGCTGGATGCGTCGGTCACATTCCTGAACCATGGTTCCTTCGGCGCCTGCCCGCGGCCGGTGCTGGCGGCGCAGCAGCGCTGGCGCGAGCAGCTCGAGGCCGAGCCGGTGCGCTTCATGGTGCGCGAGCTGGAGCCGGCCCTGGACGCCGCCCGCGACGCGCTGGCCGCCTTCGTCGGCGCTCGAGCCGAGGACCTGGTCTTCGTGCCCAACGCCACCACGGCGGTGAGCACGGTGCTGGCCAGCCTGTCCTTCGCCCCTGGCGACGAGCTGCTCACCACCGACCACGCCTACCACGCCTGCCGCAACGCCCTCGACCGCACGGCGCAGCGCACGGGCGCGCGCGTCGTCAGCGTGCGCGTGCCCTTCCCGCTGCGCGAGGCGGAGGCCTTCGCCACGGCGCTGCTGGCCGCCGCCGGCCCGCGCACGAAGCTGGCCCTCGTCGACCACGTGACCTCGCCCACGGGCCTGGTCCTGCCCGTCGAGCGCCTCGTGCCCGCCCTGCAGGCGCGCGGCGTGGACGTGCTGGTGGACGGCGCCCACGCCCCGGGCATGCTGCCGCTGCGCCTGGACGCGCTGGGGGCCGCTTATTACACCGGCAACTGCCACAAGTGGGTGTGCGCGCCGAAGGGCGCGGCCTTGCTGCACGTGCGCGCCGACCGGCAGGCCGGCATCCGGCCGCTCGTCACCAGCCACGGCGCGACCAGCACGCGCACCGACCGCTCGCGCTTCCAGCTCGAGTTCGGCTGGACCGGGACGGACGACCCGACCGCAGCGCTGTGCGTGCCCGAGGCGCTCACCTTCCTGGGCGGCCTGCTGCCGGGCGGCTGGCCGGCGCGCATGGAGGCCAACCGCGCGCTGGCGCGCCGGGCGCGCGACATCCTGTGCGCCGCGCTCGCCGTGCCGCCGCCCGCGCCGGACGCGATGCTGGGCTCGCTGGCCGCCGTGCCGCTGCCCGACACGCCCGCCGACGCGCCGCCCGGGCCCTTCGGAATCGACCCGCTCCAGGAGGCGCTCTTCCGCGACCACCGCATCGAGGTGCCGGTCATGACCTGGCCCGCTCCGCCGCACCGGCTCATCCGCGTCGCCGCGCAGGCCTACAACACGGCGGGACAGTACGAGCGGCTCGCGGCGGCCCTGCGCGCGCTGCTGCCGGCGCGGGCCGGGGCGCGCTGAAGCGCCGGTCGCGCGCTCAGTCGAAGAAGCCCGTCTCCTCCAGCCGCTCCAGCAGCAGCCGGCTGTAGCGCAGCGCGCCGGCGCGCGTGAGGTGGTTGGCGTCGACGTAGCTGGCGTCCGTCAGGTGGGTCTCGCTCGGGCGCATCACCACGGCGGTCACGCCGGCCGCCGCCGCGAACTCCTCCAGCCGCGTGCGGAACAGCTCGCCGTGGAACTCCGGGCACTGGTCCTGCAGCCAGGGCGAGGGCGGCACCTCCACGAGCGCCACGCGACAGCCGCGCGCCTGCAGCTCGCGCACCACGTCGCGCAGGAGCGGGAAGTCCGCGCCCTGCTGCAGCTCGGCGACATTCCCCTGGCTGTAGGGCGGGACGCGCACGTCCTCGCCGTCGGACAGCATGCGCTGCAGGTTGGGCTTCTGGCCGGGATCGTCGTAGTAGCCGTCGTCCGCCAGCGCGTCTCCCACGTTGTGGCGGCCGACCTGGACGCGCACGCCGCGCAGGACCGACGACACCGGCCGGCCGAACCCCTCGTGCAGCGTGTCCTGCAGCCGCTCGAGCAGCGCGGTGCGCAGCGCGTCGCGCTCGGCGAAGAGATACCAGAGGCGGCACAGCCGGCCCTCGAGGAAGCTCTCCAGGTGCGCGACCTGGAGCTGGCGCAGCGGAGTGCGCGCGAGCCAGCCCGCGCAGTCGCCGCCCGACCACAGGAAGCGGCTGGCGTACTGGAACTCGTGCGCGTTCACGATCTCGGTGCCCGACAGCCCGATGACCACGCGCGCCGGCGCCGGCTCGGGGAAGTGGCTGCGCACCAGCGCGGCGAGCTCCTCCGTCTTCGCGTTCATCAGGCCGAGGTTGTAGACCCTGGCCGGCCGGCCCCAGCGCTGCGCGAGGCCCTCGGCGAAGACGTCGGGCACCACGCCGTCGTGCACGCGCGAGTTGCCGAGGAAGGCCACGTCCGGCGCCGGCCGCGTCGCGAAGCGGTCGACCTTGACCGTGTACGACGCGAACTCGCGCTCCATGTAGGGCAGCAGCGACCTGGGCGGCAGCGCCGCGCGCACGGCGAGGTCGAACGCCGCGAGGAAGACGAGCACGAGCGCCACGCGCAGGCCGAGGCGCGCGAGGATCACGCGCCCGGGCTCGGGCGGGCCCGCCGGCGCGATGGACCACGCGGGCCGGTCGCGGTCGACGGCCGCGCTCAGGATGTCCTGCAGCGCGTCGCCGTCGCGCGGCGGGCCAGCCACGTCAGCCGCCCGCGGCCCGCACGCCCTCGGCCACGGCGTCCACGAGCCGCGGCACGTCGCGCGCCGAGGTGCCGCACAGGGCCACGCGCACCGCTCCCGGCAGCGGCACGACGTAGACGCCCAGCTCGCGCGCGCGCGCCGCCGCGCGCTCGCCGTCGGACGTGAACACGGTGACGAAGAAGCCGCCCTCGTAGCGCGGGTAGCGCAGGCCCGCGCGCTGCGCGGCGCCGTTGAAGGCCGCCACGCGCTCGTCCAGCAGGCCGCGCAGCCGCCCGCGCTCCCGATCGGCGCGCGCCCGCAGCGCCGCGTCGCGCAGCAGCTCGGTGATGGCCAGCATGCCCAGGTGGTTGCAGTTGCTCCACGTGCCGCGGCACGCGAAGGACAGCGCGTGCGCGATGCGCTCGCGCGCCGCCGGGTCGGGGTGGCTGGCCACCAGCGCGCCGATGCGCGCGCCGTACTGCGCATAGGCCTTGCTGGCCGACCAGGCCACGAGCAGCAGCACGTCGCCCAGCAGCGGCTCGACGTGCCGCACCCAGGCCAGCGGGTCGCCCGCGCCGAAGCGCGCGTAGGCGAAGTCCACGCACAGCGTCACGGGCGCCAGCGCCGCCGCCTCGCGCAACGCGCGCGCGACGCCCTTCCACTCCGCGTCGTCCAGCGAGTAGCCGGTGGGGTTGTGGCAGGGCGAGTTGAGCAGCACCAGCGCGCGGCCCTGCCGCCGGGCCAGCGCCTCGAGCGCCCTGCCGAAGCCGGCCACGTCCAGCCGCCCGCCCGCCTCGAACATGGGGAAAGTCTCGATCTTGCGCCCGGTGTGCTGCGCGATGGTCTTGTACGGTCCCCAGAAGTACGAGCTCGTGAGCAGCGCGTCGCCCGGTCGCAGGAAGCTGCTCACGGCGTGGTAGAGAGCGCCCGTGCCGCCGGGCGTCGCGGCCGCGACGCTCTGCGCCGCGAGCGGCCCCTCGCCGAAGAGGTCGCGCACGACGGCCTGCAGGAAGGGCGGGTCGCCGGCGATCTGCGCGTAGGCGGCGCCGCGCTCGGGCGGCACCGCCGCGAGGGCCTCGGCCACCACGGGCATGGTGGCCAGGCGCCCATCGTCCTCCATCAAGGCGCCCAGCGTGGCGTTCACGATGGACTCGCCCGCGCGCGCGCGCCGGCCGGCCTCGGCGTTCAGCGCGAAGATCGGGTCGTCGCCGGAGCGCGACTGGCAGTCCGGGATGAGATGGCTCTTGCTCGTGTCGACGGCGGGCTGGCTCACGGGTGGGGACCGGGGGAGGCGGTGCGGCGAGTTGCTGCTGGAGTCTATCACCGGCCCGGGTCAGCGCGGCCGCGGCCGCGGGCGGCGCTGCGGCGCGGCGGACAGCGGATCCTCGGGCCACGCGTGCCGGGGATAGCGGCGCATGAGCTCGCGGCGCGCCTGCGGGTAGACGTTGGCCCAGAAGCTCGAGAGGTCCTCGGTCACCTGCTCGGGGCGGCCGTTGGGGGCGAGCAGGTGCAGCAGCACGCGCACCTGGCCGTCGAGCACGCGCGGCGTCTCGCGCTGGCCGAAGAGCTCCTGCATGCGCACCGCAAGCACGGGCGCGCGCGCCGGGTCGTAGTCGAGGCGCGGATGGCTGCCGCTGGCCAGCGCCAGCCGCTCGGGAGCCAGGCGCTCGAGCGCGGCGCGCTGGCTCGGCGACAGCGCGTCGCGCAGGAGCTCGGCCAGCGGCAGGCGCTGCAGCTCGTCGAAGGAGCGGCAGCCCGCGCACAGCCCGGGCAGCGCCGCGCGCAGGTCGGCCTCGTCGAAGGTGGGCAGCCCGAGGTCCGGACGGCGCTGCGCCAGCCAGCGCAGGCGAGCGAGGAAGGCCACCGTCTCCGGCTCGCGCAGCGGCAGGGCCTCGTCCAGCCGCTCGGCCGCGGCGGCCGCGAGGCAGCGCGCCACCTCGTCGCCCTCCGGCAGCGCGGCGGGCGACTCCTCCAGCGCGAGGTCCTCGAAGAGCAGGCGGCGCAAGGCCGACACGCGCCGCGTGCGCGCGTCGAAGGCCAGCTCGACGCGCGTCACGAGGCGCTCGCCCGGCAGCCATGCGCGCTGCACTTCGGCCGCGAGGCGCACGAGCGCGTCGCCGGCCGCGCGCGCCTCGAGGTCGAGGGCCAGGAAGAGCGGCGCGTCGCGCACGGCCGAGCGCGCGTCGAGGGCGACGCCGCGGCCGCCGACGAGCACGGCGCGCGGGCTGCCCGGCTCGCGCCGGCGCGCGAGGCGGTCGGGGAAGGCGGCCAG
>DASUFI010000145.1:0-9243 GCA_036274635.1 Planctomycetota bacterium | reverse complement strand
GCTGCCGCTCGGCGGCGCGCCCGGCACGGGCCGCACGCGCCGGCTGCACGAGCGCCTGCCGCCCGGCGCGACGGTGCTGATCGTCGACCCGCCGAAGCTCAAGGACCGCCTGGCCGAGGTGGCCTTCGAGCACGGCCTCGCGCCGCGCGAGATCCAGCGCGCGCTGGCCGCGCTGGCGCAGCAGCCGGGCGCGGACCTCTTCGCGCTCGACACGGGCGAGCCGGAGGCGGACCTCTCGCTGCGCTCGGTCGGCGGCGCCGCCCGGCCGGAGGCCGACGTGCTGGCGGAGTGGCTGGCGCAGGGCCGCCGCATCGTGCTGCTCTCGGACACGCCCGCGGAGAGCGCGCGGCTCGCCGAGCGCCTCGCGGAGCAGGGCGTGGCGGACGATGCGCGCCTGCGCCTCGTCGAGGGCCGGCTCGCGGCGGGCTTCGCCTGTCCCGAGCCCGGTCCGGTGCTGGTGCACCACCACGAGCTGCTCGGCCGCCGCCCCGTGCGTCGCGGCCGCCCGCGGCGCGAGGTGGCCAGCCGCGCGCTCAAGAGCCTGGCGGAGCTGCAGGCGGGCGACCACGTCGTGCACCTCACGCACGGCGTCGCGCGCTACCTCGGCATGGAGCGCCTCGCGCGCGAGCAGGGCGAGGAGGACTTCCTCGTGCTGGAGTTCGCGGGCGACACGCGGCTCTACGTGCCGGCCTCGCGCATCGACCTCGTCGAGCGCTTCGTGGGCGCCGACGCGCGCGGCCCGCGCCTCGACAAGCTGGGCGGCAAGACGTGGCGCAGCCGCAAGGAGCGCGTGGCGCGCGCGGTGCAGGACATGGCGGCCGAGCTGCTGGCGCTGCAGGCGCGCCGCAATGCAGGTGTCGGCTTCGCCTTCCCGGCCGAGGACTCGCTGCAGCGGCGCTTCGAGGCCTCCTTCCCCTTCGAGGACACGCCCGACCAGGCCAGCTCGTGGCGCACCATCCGCGCCGACATGGAGAAGGCGCGCCCCATGGACCGGCTGCTCGTGGGCGACGTGGGCTTCGGCAAGACCGAGGTGGCCGTGCGCGCCGCCTTCAAGGCCGTGGTCGCGGGCAAGCAGGTGGCGGTGCTCGTGCCCACCACCATCCTCGCCGAGCAGCACGCCGAGACCTTCGGGCGCCGCATGGCCGAGGAGGCCGTGCGCATCGAGGTGCTCTCGCGCTTCCGCGCCGACAAGAGCCAGGAGCAGGTGCTGGCCGCGCTGGCGGCAGGCAAGGTCGACATCGTCATCGGCACGCACCGCCTGCTGGGCAACGACGTGAAGTTCTCCGACCTCGGCCTGGTCATCGTGGACGAGGAGCAGCGCTTCGGCGTGGCTCACAAGGAGAAGCTCAAGCTGCTGCGCGCCACCGTGGACGTGCTGACGCTGTCCGCCACGCCCATCCCGCGCACGCTGCACATGGCCCTCTCGGGCCTGCGCGACATCGCGGCCATCGACACGCCGCCGCCCGGGCGCCGGCCGGTGCTGACACGCGTCGTGCGCGACGAGGACGGCGTGCTGCGCCGCGCCGTGCTGCACGAGATCGAGCGCGGCGGACAGGTCTTCGTGCTGCACAACCGCGTGCAGTCCATCCACGGCGTCGAGGCGCGCGTGCGGCAGCTCGTGCCCACCGCGCGCGTCGCAGTGGCGCATGGTCAGATGGGCGCGCACGAGCTGCAGGAGGCCGTCGAGCACTTCGCCTCAGGCGAAGTGGACGTGCTGGTCTGCACGGCCATCATCGAGTCGGGCATCGACATCCCGCGCGCCAACACGATCGTCGTGACCGACCCGCAGAACTTCGGCCTCGCGGACCTGCACCAGCTGCGCGGCCGCGTCGGGCGCGAGGACACGCAGGCCTACGCCTTCTTCCTCGTGCCGCAGGAGCGCCTGCCGGGCGACGCCGAGCGGCGCCTCAAGGCCATCGAGGAGTACACCTCGCTGGGCAGCGGCCTGCCCATCGCCCTGCGCGACCTCGAGCTGCGCGGCGCGGGAAACCTGCTGGGCGCCGAGCAGTCCGGCCACATCCTCACCGTGGGCTACGACATGTACTGCCGCCTGCTGCGCGCCGCCGTCGCGCAGGCGAAGGGCCAGCGCCCCGAGGAGGAGCCGGGCGAGATCGAGGTCGAGCTGGGGCTCACGGCCTTCCTGCCCGCCGACTACGTGCCCGACGAGGCCGTGCGCATGTCCCTGCTGCGCCGCCTCGCCACCGCAGGCCGGCAACGCCTCGACCAGCTGGCGACCGAGCTGGAGGACCGCTTCGGCCGCCTGCCGCCGGCTGCGCGCGAGCTGCTCGACCTGTTCAGGTTGCGGCGCCTCGTGCGGCTGGCGGGGCTGACCTCGCTGCTCGCGGACGGCTTCGGCGGGCTCGTCCTCACCGTCGGCGACGAGGACCGCTGGGAGGCGCGCGGGCCCTTCGAGCGCGGCGAGATCATGCCGGTGTCGCCGGGGCGGTGGCGCGCGGTGTTCCCCAAGCACGCCACGCGGCCGGCGGATCGGCTGGGATGGTTGCTGCAGAGGTTCGGGAGGAGCGCGGCGCGGGAGCGGTGAGCGGCACGGTCGACGACTTCACGTGGTCGTGGGGGATCACCTCCGATCACGAGCGCTGCCCTGCTTCCGCTCCAGCGGGATGCGCTGCGCGCCGCCGAACTGGTCCACGACGGCCCCGGTCACCTTTCCCTGGCCGTCGAGCTGGAACTCGATGGTGGTTTCTGGCCAGGGGGCCACGAAGCGCGTCTCCGAGCGCGCGACGAGAGGACCCTCCGGCATGTTGCCCTGCACCTTGAGGAGCAGCCTGTCCCCGTCGCGGCGGACGGTCACGTCCTGGCCGACCGCGGCGTAGTGGTACTCGCCCACGTAGCGGTCCAGGACGGCGACGGACAGGACGACCGGGGGCTCCTGGGGCGCCTGGGGCGGTTGCTGCAGCATTTGCGGCTTCGACGGCGGTGTCGGAGGGAAGGTATCCACCAGCGCCGCCATCCGCTTCCGCATCGCCTCGTCCGGGAGGCGGCCGATGCCGCCGCCGATGTTGTCGAGCATGTGCTCGGCCTTGGTCGTCCCCGTGCGGGCCACCGTGACGGCCGGGTGGCCGAGGACGTACTTGAGGAAGAACTGCGCCCAGGTCTTCGCGTCGAACTCGGCGGCCCACTCCGGAAGGGGCGTGCTGCTCGCGCGCTCGAAGATGCGCCGGCGGTCGAAGGGGAAGTAAGCCATCACGCCGATCTTCCGCTCCTGGGCGAGCGGCAGGATCGTCTCCTCGAGGCGGCGGTCGCCTGCCGAGTAGTCGGTGCCGATGAAGTCGATCGGCTCGCTGCGCATGATCGACTCGAGCGGGCCGAACGTGGGCATGGGCGCGCCCGGGGGGAAGGCGAGATGGTGCACGCCGATGTACCGGACGCGTCCCTCCTTCTTCAGCTCCTTCAGCACGCCCAAGTGCAGAGGCATGTCGGCGCCGGACCCCACCATGACCAGGTCGATCTTCGGCACCTTCAAGGCCTTGAACTTCTCCTCCATCGCCGCTCGCACGGCGGCGGCGTCGACCTTCGGGTCCGGGCCGGCGAATCCCGGCAGGACCGGGATCGAGACGGACAGGGGCGTCGTCCAGAAGAACGTGTCCTGGATCCCGAGCTCGCTGGCCGCCGTGCGGGCGGCCTGCTCCCCCGCCGGCCCGCCGTGCAGCACGTCGACGACTCGGCCGCCGTTGTCGGCCAGCGTCTGGAGGATCTCCTTGATCGCGGCGCCGTCCGTGACCCGCGGCCCGTAGCTGATGACCGGGAGCAGCTCGCCGGTGGACGGGATGGGCCGCTGCATGAGCTTCCCGCCCTGCTGCTGGAGGGCGCGGACCAGCTGCGGAGTGAGGGCCAGCGCCGCACCGGCGCCAAGGGACAGGCGAAGGCATTCGCGACGCGAGAACATGGGGTTCCTCCTGGCGGTCCTCGAACCCTATCCACGCCGGTTTCAGATGTCCAAGATCATGAAGTTCACTCTTTCATATCGTTGTGATATGGAACGGCGATGCGACGGACCCAGCTGGTCGAGCTGCGCCACCTGCACTACTTCCTCGCGGTCGCGGAGGAGCTGCACTTCGGCCGGGCGGCCGCCCGGCTCGGCATCGCGCAACCACCGCTGAGCCAGCAGATCCGGAGGCTGGAGGCGGCGCTGGACGTCACGCTGTTCGACCGGACCGGGCGTCGGACCACGCTCACGGCGGCCGGACGTGCCCTCGCTGCGCGCGCACCCGCGGTCCTCGAAGCGGCGGCGTCGTTGCGCGACGACGTGCGCGAGGCCGCGCGCGGGCGAGCGGGCGTCTTGCGCATCGGGGCAGGGGCTTCGGCATCCCTCGGCGTCGTGCCCGAGATGATCGCGCGCTTCCGTGCCAGCTATCCGGACGTCGTCGTGCGGCTCGACGACCGCGCTTCCGCGCCGCACGACGAGCGGCTCCGGCAACGTCTCATCGACCTGGCCTTGCTGCGCTCGCCGGTGCCGGGGATGCGTGCGACCGTCGTGCGTGAAGAACGACTGCTCGCCGTCGTGCCGCACGCACATCCTCTGGGGCGACGGCGCTCGATCCGCGTGGCCGAACTGCGCAACGAGCCTTTCGTGCTGTTCCCCCGCGAGGTGGCTCCGGACTTTCACGATGACGTGCAGGCGGCTTTCGTGCGCGCGGGTTTCACTCCACGCATCGTCGCGCAGGCGACGGAGTGGGCGACGGTGGCGAGCATGGTCGCGGCTGGCATGGGCGTCACGGTGGCACCCACGTCCGCGGCGACCATGCCGCGCGCGGGCGCTTCCTACGTGCAACTGCGTGATGCGGACGTGCGCGTGCGCCTGCTCGCGCTGAGCCGGGACGAGGATGATCCGCTCGTCAGTGCCTTCGTGGCTGAAGCAATGCGAACGCCAGCGCGCACTGCGGGGATCGCTCCGGACTGAGCGCCAGGATCTGGGCTGAATCGCACCCCTCGCGTCGGCACGGGGGCGGTGGATCGGCTGGGATGCCTGCTGCAGCGGTTCGCGAAGCGCGCGGCCAGGGAGCGCTGGCGAGCCGCCGGGCTGGATCGCGCCACGCCGTCAGGGCTAGTCTCAGCGGGATGACCCGCGCGTCCCGCGCCGCCGTGCTCCTGCTCCTCGCCGTCGCGGCCGCCGCGCGCGCCCAGGACACGCCGACGCCCGCGCCCGGCCCCACGCCGGCGCCGCTCCCCACCGACAGCGCGCCGCAGCCCCCGCTGCCCGCGGACCTGCCCCCGCCGCTGGTCGCCCTGACGCGGCCCGCGATGGTGAACTCCAGCGCCATCACGGCCGCCGACGTCGCGCTGCAGAAGAAGCTGCTGGGGCGCGACCTGCAGCAGCTCGAGCCGGCCGCGCGCGAGCAGGTGGCGCGCCGCAACGTGGCCGAGGAGATCCTGCTGGCCCAGGAGGCCACGCGCCTGGGCGTGACGCTGACGGACCGCGAGGTCGACAGCTGGTGGAAGGACCGCATCGGCGAGGTGCCCGACTACGCCTCGCTCGCCGCCAGCACCGGCACGAGCGAGGAGCGGCAGCGCGACCTGGCGCGCCGCGCGGCGCTGGCCGACATCTACCTGCTGCACCGCTGCGGCCTGCGCGGCGAGCAGGCCGGGCGCGTGCCGCCCGACCCGCTGCTGGTGCGCGTGGTCACCATCACCCCCAGCCAGCTGCGCGAGGCCTTCGCCCAGAACCACGAGCTCTTCGACCGCCCCGAGATCGTGGATTGCGACGTCTGGACGCTGCCCGACGAGCCGGCGCTGCAGGCCGCGCAGGCCGCGCTCGAGGCCGGCGGCCGCCCGGACGCCGAGGTGCTGCAGCGCGCGCTGCCCCTGCCCGACGTGCGCCGCGTCTTCCCGCCCGACGTCGCCGACTGGCTGGGCAGCAGCCCGGCCGGCGAGCACCGCGCGCTGGACACGCACACGCTGGTGCTGATCACCGGCCGCGAGGAGTCCGTCCCTGCGCGCTTCACCGACGTGCAGCAGCGCCTGCGCAACATGCTCATGGGCGAGCTGCTGCACGAGGCGCGCCAGCACCTCGTGGACGGCTTGCGCGAGCACGCGACCTACTGGCCGCCCGACCTCTTCAACCCGCCGGCCAAGCCAGAGGACAAGAAGGACGCCGTGTCCGGCCCACCGGCCGATGGCGCGCAGGGTGCGCCGGCGACGCCGGCGCCGGATCCGCAGGCGCCTGCGCCGGCACCGGATGGGCCGCCCGTGCCGGCTCCCGCTCCGCAGCCCGAGCCGCCGCCCGCCGGGCCGCGCTGAGGCGGCGCGCAGCGGCGTGCCGAGCGGACGCCGCTACTTGACCGCGGCCGCCTTGCGCGCGACCAGCGACTTGCGGCGCGAGGCCGTGTTGCCGTGGATGGCGTGCGTCTTGGCCGCCTTGTCGATGCGCGCGAAGGCGCTGGCCACGGCCTTGGCCACGGCCGCCTTGTCGCCCTTGGCCACGGCCTCGTCCACGCGGCGGATGGCCGTGCGGACGCCGGAGGTGGCGGCGCGGTTGGCGGTGTTGCGCCTGGTGCTCTGACGCAGGCGCTTGGCGGCGGAACGGGTGTGCGGCATCGCTCAGGATCCTGTCAGTCGGGTTTCAGGGCCTCGATCTTGTGCGCCACGTCGCGGTAGTTGATGTCGACCTCGTACACGGCGAGGTACCGCGCGTAGGCTCCCGGGCGGTCATTCATCCGCTCGGAGACGAGCCCCAGATGGTAGCAAATCTCCTTGCCGCGCTCGCCCGCCGGGCCGCCCGCCGCCGCCAGCGCCGCCTCGAACTGCCGCGCCGCCAGCGGAAACAGACCCTTGCGGTAGAAGCAGGCGCCGAGGCCCTGCTGGCTGTCGAGCTTGAAGCGCGGGTCGGCTGCGGTGGCCTGGAAGTGCTCGACGGCCTTGTCCGTGTCGCCGGCGCGGTAGCAGGCCCTGGCGAGGCGCAGGCGCAGCGCGAGGTCGCCGGGGCGGCTGGCCACGCGGCGTGAGAGGTCCTCCACCTCGAGCGCCGCGCGCTCGGCCTCGAGGCGCTTGACCTCGGCCGCGTCGCCGCGCGCCTGGGCGGCTCGCAGCGCCGCGTCCGCGCGCGTCGCCAGCAGCTCGGCGCGCGCCGTGGCCAGCGTCTCCTCGCCGGGCGCGGTCGCGAGGCCCTCGTCCAGCACGGCCAGCGCCTCGTCCAGATGGCCTTCGCCGCGCAGCAGCGTGGCCAGCTCGCGCCGCGCGGTCGCATCGCCGGGGCTGGCCTGCAGGGCAGCGCGCAGCGCGTCGGCATCGCGCGGCGCGGCGGCGGGCCCCGCGGCCGGCCCCTCGGCGCGGCTGCGCATGACCTCGCGCGAGGACTGCGCCGTCTCGTAGCGCGTGCTGGCCAGCGTGCCCTCCGCCGCAAGCTGGCGGCGCAGGCGCTCGACCTCCGGGTCGTGCCGGTCGAGCGTGTGGGCCAGCTCGAGGAGCTGCGTGGCCTCGGCCACCTGCTTGAGCTCGTAGTGCAGGCGGCCCGCGGCCTTGAGCGCCGCGAGATCCTTGGGCGCCGCGGCCAGCTCCGCGCGCCACACGGCCAGCGCCTCCTCCTTGTGGCCCTGCGCCTGCAGGCACTCGGCCAGCAGCTCGAGCATGGCGCGGTCCTCGGGGTGGCGCTCGAGGCCGGCGTCGCAGGTGCGCACGGCCGCGCCCACCTTGCCCGTGCCCTTGAGCCCCAGCGCCGTCGCGTACAGCGAGCGCGCCGCGGCCTTGTCGATGAGCGAGGCGCCGCCCTTCAGCTCCACGCGCCGCTTGTAGGCCGTCATGAGCCCCTCGCGCGCCGGCGCGCTGCCGGGCGCGGCCACCAGCACCTGCCTGTACAGCGCGATGGCCTGGTCCGGCATGCGCTTGCGCAGCGCCGCCTCGGCCCGCTCGAGGAACTTCGAGACGTCCATGGTCCCCGACCGTAGCACACGGCGGGGCGGGCGGACGACGCGTCACATCGAGTCGGGGATCTCCACCTGGCTGCCGGCCTCGCCGGGGGTCTGCTCCATCTGCGCGCGGCGAATCACGTCGAAGACCTCGCGCGCCGAGCGCTCGGCCTCCTCCAGCGTGCGCGCGGCCTCCTCCAGCTCCACCTGCGCCTTGCGGCGGTCCTCGAGGGCCTTGTCCGAGGACTGGCGCTGCGCGGCGAGCGCGGCGGCCATCATGTCGCCGGCCGCCTTGACGCGCAGCTGCGCCTCCTCGCGGTCGCGGTTGATGCGCTCGAGGATCTCGGCCTGCAGCTTCTGCGCGGCGAGCAGGCGGTCCTTCGCGCCGCGCAGCAGGTCCTCGGCGGCCGCGCGCTGCGTGCGCGTGCGCGCCTCCAGCTCGAGGCGCTCCTCGGCCTCGCGCCGGCGCTTCTGCTCGGCGTCGTCGAGCCGGCGCAGCGTCTCGCGCGCGACGATCTCGTGGTCGGCCAGCTCCTTGCGGGCCGCGGCCAGCGCCTCGCGCGCCTTGCGGGCGTGCGCCATGCTCTGCTCGGACGACTCGCGCGTCTCGGCCGTCTGCGCCTCGAGCTCGGCCATCTCGCGCCGTGCCGCCTCGTTGTCCGCGATGAGCTCGTCCAGCTCCTTGCGCAGCTCGCCGCAGCGCTGCTCCAGCGCCGCCGACTGCTCGGCCAGGCGCCGGTTGCGCGCCTCGGACTCCTCGGCCTGCTCCTGCGCCTGCCGCCGCAGGTGCGCGAGCTGCTGCTCGAGCGCGGCGCGCTCGTCCTGCAGGCGCCGGCTCTCCTCGGTGGCGCGCGTCACCAGGGCCTCGTGCGCGCGGCGCGTGGTCTCCAGCAGCTCGCCCACCTCGCGCTGCCGCCGCCCTGTGTCGCCGAGGCGCCCCGTGGCCGCTGCCAGGCGCTCCTCGAGGCTCTCCATCTCGACGCGCAGCCCGCTCAGGCGCGTGTGCGCCTCGCCGGCGGCGCGGCCCAGCTCGGCCTCGCGCTCGCCCAGGGCCGCGATGCGCTCCTCGCGGCGGGCGCGGTCCGCCTCGAGGGCCTCGTTCTGCGCCCGGGTCGTCGCCGCCGACTCGGCCAGCGCGGCCAGCTCCCGCTCCTCGGCGGCGCGTTCCCCGGCGATCCGCTCGAGGTCCTCGCGCGCGCGGGCCAGCAGCTCGGTCTGCGCGGCGCGGGTGGCGGCTTCGGCGGCCTCGGCCTCGGCACGGGCGCGCTGGACCTCCTGCAGACGCGCGTCGGCCTGCTCCAGCTCGACCTGCTGCTGCTCGCGCCGGGCGGACTGCGCCTCCACCGCGGCGCCCAGGTCCTGGGCGCGCCGCGAGAGGGCC
>DASUFI010000144.1:0-3303 GCA_036274635.1 Planctomycetota bacterium | reverse complement strand
GCCGAGGCCGCCGGCCGCCGCATCCCGGGCCCGGTGGACCTGACCGACCTCGCGCCCACCGTGCTGGACGTCTTCGGCCTGCCGCCCGTGGCCGAGATGCAGGGCGAGAGCATGCTGGGGTTGCTGCGCGGCCGCTCGCGCCGGCGCGACTACGTCTTCGGCAACTCGCCCAACACCGAGTGCTACTACCTGCTGCGCGACGGCTGGAAGTTCATCACGCCGCCGTGCGTGCTGCCCATGACCGTGGCCGAGCGCCACCTCGGCCCCACCAACCCGCCCAGCGGCTCGATGGCCCCCGACGAGGGCAAGGAATACAAGACCGGCCCGCCCGGCCACCAGGTGACGCTGCACTACGACGAGTCCGGCGACCCGCTGGGCATCCTCGACACGATCGTCGACTGCTCGCGCCTCTACGACCGCGCCAGCGATCCGCACGAGCGCAACAACCAGGCCTACGACGACGCGGGCGAGCTCACGCAGCGGTCCCTTGACATGGCCAACTTCACCAAGCAGGTCTTCGAGCACTCGCTCGAGCTGTACAAGGAGCTCGACGATGGCGTCTCGGCGTCGGTGGGCTCCATCCACGAGGACCAGGCGCTGGTGACCCTGGGCTACCTCGGCACCTCGAGCGACGAGGACAAGGACCTCTACAAGTCCGAGCTGCCCTCCGGCCTGCGCCGCGCGGTCCAGCACCCGCACGAATCGCCCGACCTCGTGACCCTCAAGGAGGCCGACACGGTCATGCAGCGGGTGCGGATCCTCCTGCGCGACGGCCAGCCGATTCCCGAGAACGTGCCCGCGAGGATGCAGCAGCTGGGCGAGACCCTGGTGGATTGGGCCCTGGCCTACCCGGCGCAGTCGGCGCAGGTGGGCTGGCGCCTCAACGCGCTGGTGCAGCTCGCGCAGCAGGCGGGCGTGACCGTGGACGCGGAGCGCTGGGCGGACAAGTGGCGCGCGTGGGTCGCCAAGCGCGCCAAGGCCAGGGGCGCGGTCGACGGCAAGGTCACGAATGACGGCGGCGAGAAGCCGGTGCAGTCCAGCGACGTTCACGAGGGAGGGACGCCTCCGCGATGAGCCTCGCGCGCGCGCTGCGCGGGCCGGGCGGGCTGCTCGTGGCGCTGCTCGCCGCGCTGCCCGGCTGCGGCGAGCGGCTCGCCTCGGCGCAGTCCGGCGCGCCGGACGTCGTGCTGCTCGTCGGCGCCGACACCTTCGCCGGCGGCGAGCGCGTCGCGCAGCGGCTGGCCGAGGCCACGGTGGCCAGCGACGTCCTCGGTCCCGCGCGCTTCGAGGTGCTGGCCGTGCCGGGCGGCTCGCCCGCCGAGCTCGCCGCGCGCCTGCGCGAGCGCCTCGCGCGCGCCGCCGACGTGCGTGCCGTGGTGGCCGTGCTGGGCGACCTGACCGCGCTGGACGGTATCGACCCGTCGCTCCCGCCGCAGGCGCGCCGCGAGCTGTCCAGCCGCGAGCCCCGCACGGCCGAGCTGCTCGCCGCGCGCGCCGCGATGGCGCGCGACGCGCGCGCGGCCGGCGCCGTCTTCCTGGCGGCCACCGCGCCGCTCGGGCGGCAGGGCCGCATCGAGGTGCCCGAGCTGCTGGACGTGGCCCGCGCGCTGCGCGAAGCCGGGGCGGTGGATCTGCAGGCGGCTTTCCTGGCGCGGGAGGACGAAACGCTCTTCACCAACGGCATCGACCGGCTGGACGACTACGGTCACGACGAGCTGGCGCGCGAGCTGCTGCCCGCGCTGCTGGCCGCGCTGCCGTCCCGCGACGAGGACGAGCGCGTGGCGCGGCTGCAGGCGA
Organism: Planctomycetota bacterium; assembly: GCA_036274635.1. GTDB lineage: Bacteria > Planctomycetota > B15-G4 > B15-G4 > B15-G4 > DASUFI01. The sequence goes on along the minus strand of DASUFI010000144.1, from coordinate 1,506 downwards.
CCGCGCTGGAGGCCTTCGCGCAAGGCCGCGAGGCCGACTGGCGCGCGCTGCTCCCCGAGGTGGAGGCTGCGCCGGCACGCACGCCGCGCGCCGCGGCGCGTCGCGCCGCGCTGCTCTCCGCGGCCGACGGCCTGCTCGCGCACGCCGCCGACTGGGCTGCCGTGGATGCGGGCCACGAGACGGACGTGCCCGGCCTGCTCACGGCACGCCTGCTGCTGCAGCTGCCCGCCGGCGACCTGCAGCCACGCGATCCGGTGGAACAGGGCTTCCTCATGGTGGCGCAGGCCATCGCCGAGGCCAGCCCGCGCGCGACGGCGCTGGCCGCGGCGCTCGTGGACAGCCACCCCGAGCGCCTCGAGGCCTGGCTGGCGCTGCAGCTCGTCGGCAATACGGTCGGGCCGCTGCACGACTGGCGCGGGACGGCGCGGCGCACGCTGAGGCTCTTCGACCACGGCGCGCTCGACATCACGCAGACCGAGCGCCTGCTGGATGCCTGGCCGGCGGCGCTCAATGCGCTGCCCGCGCTGCTGTGCGCCTCGCGCGCGACGGCGGGGCAGCTGCCCGTGGGCCCGCTGCTCGCACGCGCACGCCGCGGCGCAGCCCTCGGCCTCAAGCCCTACGCCGCGACGGTGCTGCGCTCGATCTCCACGGAGCAACGCCTGCCGCCGAGCTGGCGCGAGCTGGCCGACGAGTGGGCGCCGCCGTAGCTCAGGCGGCTGAGCCGTCCCGTGAGCCTGTCGGCTTGGCGGCCGATGTCAGCGGCCAACTTGGTGGGCAGCGGCCGATGACGGCCGCTGCGATCTCGTCAGGCAGCTGAATTCGCCCCCGAAGCCTGCGGCTTCGCGGGCGTATTCAGCCGCCGACTTGATTCATCTGCACGTGGCCGTAGCCGGCGTGGACGGCGGGCTTCACGCGGCGGAGGTAGTCCATGGCCTGCTCGAGACCGGCTTCCAGGCCCGCGCCGCTGCGCACGAGGTCGCGCACGTGCACCTCGCCACCCTCGAACAGGCAGCTGCGCAGCGAGCCGTCGGCGGTGAGGCGCACGCGGTTGCAGGTCTCGCAGAAGGGCAGGGAGATGGCCGCGATGATGCCCACCTTCTGGCCCGTGGACTGCAGCACGAAGGTGTCGGCCGGCCCGCTGCCGTGCGGTCGCGCGACGAGCGGCGCCACGGCCTCGATGCGGCGGCGGATCTCGGCCAGCGTCACGCGCTGCGCGCGCAGCCCGTAGTCGTTGGACTGCATGGGCATGAACTCGATGAAGCGCAGCTCGCAGCCGGCCTCGGCCGCGAAGGCCAGCATGTCCGGGATCTCGTCGTCGTTGACGCCGCCCATGACGACCATGTTGAGCTTCGTGTCGCGGAAGCCGGCGTCGGCCGCGGCGCGCAGGCCATCCTGCACGGCCGGCAGCCCGGGCCGGCGCGCGATGCGCTCGAAGCGCTCGGGACGGAGCGTGTCGAGGCTGACGTTCAGGCGCTGCAGGCCCGCGGCGCGCAGGGCGTGGGCGTG
>DASUFI010000143.1:0-2336 GCA_036274635.1 Planctomycetota bacterium | reverse complement strand
TGGCCCTCATCGCCGGCCTGTCGCTGGGCTTCGTGCTGCTCTCGCCGCCGCACAAGTGGCAGTCCAACCAGCTCCCGCGCAACTGGCGCATCGGCATGGCCACGGGCGAGAACTCGCTGGCCAGCGCCTACGTGCAGGCTTCGGCGCAGAACGCGGTGGCCAGGTGGAACACGGCCATCACCACCGACAGCTCGTGGAGCGGGCCCGCGCCCTTCACCACGAGCGTGCCGGCCGGCCTCGGCAACGTCGGCTTCGTCAACGACGGCCTCAACACGATCTCGTGGGAGGACCCGCAGCACGTGCTGAGCGCCGGCGTGCTGGCCGCCACGACGACGGGCTACTTCAGCAGCTCGCCCACCGAGGTGGTCAACGGCACGGCCTTCGGGCGCTTCACGGACAGCGATCTCGTCGGCAACGACGGCGTCGACTTCACCAGCTACCAGGACGCCGAGGACCACGGGGCCAACGGCAACCAGTACGACCTCGGCAGCATCCTGGTGCACGAGTTCGGGCACTCGCTGGGCCTCGACCACACCACGGTCCAGACCCAGATCACCATGTACCCGAGCATCGGCGCCAACGACTTCAGCAAGGCGCGCCTGGACGACGACGACGTGAACGGCGGCCGCTTCATCTACGTGAACGGCTACCACGCGGTGAACTACGCGCCGGGCACGCAGCTGGTGTGCGACCCGCTGTTCCTCGGGCTGTCCACGACCACGTTCAAGGGCAACTCGAGCGTGTACCTGCGTGTGACGATCGTGGACGAGAGCGGCAACCTGGTGTCGGGCGCGTCGGTCACGGTCTCGGTCACGCGGCCCAACGGCACGACCGGCACGGGCACGGCCGGCACGAACGCCAACGGCCAGGTGGTCTTCAACTCGGGCAAGGCGCAGCACGGGGCCTACTCGGCATCGGTGACGGGCGTCACCAAGGCCGGGATGAGCTTCAACGCCGGCGCGGGCAAGAGCGCCGACACCGCCTCGTTCTGAGGACGTCGCAGAGCGCGGCGCGCCGGTCGCAGCACGCGATCGGCGCGCCGCCGCGCGCCCGGGCCGGCCCCCCGCGGCGGAGGTCCGCTGCGTCCCGTGAACTGAAGCGTCGCATAGGCAATGCACGAGTGACGCTTCAGTGCGCGGCGCCCCGGGAACGCACGGAAGCGTCGCAGGTGCAATGCGTATGCGTCGCTTCAGTGCTCGGCGCGCGCCGGACCACTCCCCGCGGGTCCCTCAGCGCCCGCGCAGCTCGAGGCGCCGGATCTTGCCGCTCACGGTCTTGGGCAGCTCGGCCACGAACTCGATCTCGCGCGGGTACTTGTAGGGCGCGGTGCGCGCCTGCACGAAGCGCTGCAGCTCGGCGACGAGCGCGTCGCGCGCGTCGTCGCCGGCCTGAATGCGCACGGCCGCGGCCGGCGCCAGCACCACGAAGGCCTTCACGATCTGGCCGCGCAGCTCGTCGGGCACGCCCACCACGGCCGACTCGACGACGGCCTCGTGCTCGAGCAGCGCGGACTCCACCTCGAAGGGCCCGATGCGGTAGCCGGAGCTCTTGATCACGTCGTCCGAGCGTCCCACGAACCAGAAGTCGCCGTCGGCGTCCACCGAAGCGCGGTCGCCGGTGAGGTACCAGCCGTCGCGAAAGGCCGCCGCCGTGCGCTGCTCGTCCTTCCAGTAGCCGGCAAAGAGGGCCAGCGGAGGCGGCTCGGCGCGGAGGGCCACCTCGCCCTCCACCCCGGGCGGCGCGCGGCGCCCCGACTCGTCCAGCACCGTCACGTCGAAGGCCGGCGAAGGGATGCCCATGGAGCCGGGCTTGATCGGGCGGCCGGGCGGGTTGCCCACGGCGAGCACGGTTTCGGTCTGGCCGTAGCCGTCGCGGATGGTCAGGCCGGTGGCGCGCCGCCAGACCTCGATGACCTCGGGGTTCATGGGCTCGCCCGCGGCGGTGCAGCTGCGCAGGGAGGGGAAGCGGCGCGCGGCGAGGTCCTCGCGGATGAGCAGGCGCCAGTTGGTGGGCGCACCGCAGAGCGTGGTGACCGGGTGCGCCTCGAGCAGCTCCAGCGTCCGCCGCGCGTCGAAGCGCGGCGCGTGGTGCACGAAGCTCGTGCAGCCCACCAGCCAGGGCGAGAAGAAGCTGCTCCAGGCGGCCTTGGCCCAGCCGGTGTCGGAGAGGTTCCAGTGCAGGTCGTCGGCGCGCAGGCCCAGCCACCACTCGGCGGTGGCGCGGTGGCCGAGGCCATAGCTGGCCTGCGTGTGCAGCGCCATCTTGGGGTAGCCCGTAGTGCCGCTGGTGAAGAAGAGCAGCGCGCGGTCGTCGGCGCGCGTCACGGCGGCGTCGAA
>DASUFI010000142.1:0-16750 GCA_036274635.1 Planctomycetota bacterium | reverse complement strand
GGTGCGCGGCGGCGCGCACGGCCCGTACCGGCAGAGCGAGCGCAGCGCGATCTACCAGCGGCACGCGGTGCAGCTCGTCACCGGCGGGCACGCCTATCGCTGCTTCTGCACGCCGGCGCGGCTCGAGGAGCTGCGCGCCTTCCAGAAGGCGGCCAAGCGGCCGACCGGCTACGACGGCAAGTGCCGCGACATCGCGGCCGAGGAGTCCGCGCGCCGCGCCGCCGCCGGCGAGTCCTGCGTGGTGCGCCTGCGCGTGCCCCGCCCCGGCGCCACGCGCTTCACCGACCTGCTGCGCGGCGAGATCGTCATCGAGAACGAGAACGTCGACGACCAGGTGCTGCTCAAGTCCGACGGCCTGCCGACCTACCACATGGCCAACGTGGTGGACGACCACCTCATGGGCGTCACCATCATCATGCGCGCCGAGGAGTGGATCCCGTCCGCGCCCAAGCACGTCATCCTCTACGGCGCCTTCGGCTGGCAGATGCCCGTGCTCGCGCACGTGCCGCTGCTGCGCAACGCCGACAAGACCAAGATCTCCAAGCGCAAGAACCCCACCTCGCTGACGTGGTACCGCGCCATGGGCTACCTGCCCGAAGCGCTGCTGAACTTCCTCGCGCTGCAGGGCTGGAGCCCGCGCGAGACGAGCGAGGAGTTCACGATCGAGGAGTTCCAGGGCAAGTTCAACCCGAAGGACATCTCGGTGGGCGGGCCGGTCTTCGATCTGACCAAGCTGGACTGGGTGAACGGCGCGAAGATCCGGAAGCTGAGCAGCGAGCAGCTCGCGGACCGGCTGCTGGACGAAGGCTTCGTGGGGCCGAAGGCGGCGGAGCGCGCGGCGACGCTGGCGGGCATCACCGGGCCGGCGATCCCGGCGGTGCCGCAGAGTGCGGGCACCTGGACGAAGGCGCGTCTCGTCGCGGTGCTGCCGCTCTTCCAGGAGCGGCTCGTGCGGCTCTCGGACTTCGCGGGCCAGGCGCGCTACCTGCTGGAGCCGGTGGAGCCCGACCTCCCCGGCCTGCTTGCCAAGGCGAAGAAGGCCGACCCCGCGGTGCTGCGCGCGGCGCTGCTCGAGTGCGCCGACACGCTGCAACTCATGGCGTCGGCACCCGAGCCCGAGCGCGAGGCCGCGCTGCGCGCGATCGCGGAGAAGCGGGGCCTCAAGCCGGGCGACCTCTTCATGGGCTTGCGCGTCGGAATCACCGGCGCGACGGCCAGCCCGCCGCTCCTGCCGTCGGTGGACGCCCTGGGCGTGGGTGAGGCGGTCGCGCGCGTTCGGCGCGCGGCGGAGATGATGGCCGGCGTGGCCTGAAGCCTCAGCCGCCCGCACCCTCCGTCGGTTTCGCCACCCCTTCCGTCGGCTTCTCCGCCCCTTCCTTCCACTCGCCGACCTCCTCCGGCTCGTCGCTCTCCCAGCCCTCCTCGCCGGCGTGCCGGAAGACGCGCAGCTCGCCGCCCTTGCCGCCCACGAGCTTTTGCGCGTAAAGCAAGGCGTCGCGGGTGGACTCGAGGATGCTGCGGCGGCTGGAGAAGATGTTCTCGCGGCCGATGACGTCGGCGACGCCGGCGCGCGCGAGGATCTCGTCGGCCTCGCCGGAGACGCCGGAGATGAGCAGGCGCTTGCCGCGCGCCGACAGCCAGCGCGCGAGGTTGGCCAGGGCCAGCGCGCTCGTGGCGTCGAGGTTGCGCGCGTTCTTCATGCGCAGGATGAGCACCTTGAGCGCCGGGTCGGCGGCCACGCGGCGCACCTCGCGCTCGAAGACCTCCGCGGCCGCGAAGAACAGGTCGCCCTCCACGTGCAGCAGGCAGACGGCCGGGTGGCTGCGCTCCTTGGGGTTGTCGATCTGGCGCAGCTTGCGCGCGCGCCCGACGTCGTACTCCACGAGGTGCGGCGTCTGCGCCTTCTTGAGGTACAGGGCCAGCGAGATGAGCACGCCCACGAAGAGGGCCGTGTCCAGGCGCACGACCAGCGTGGCGAAGAAGGTGGCCAGCAGCGCCGCGCGGTCGGCCTTGGTGGCGCGCAACATGGTGCGGATGCGGCCCCAGTCCGGCAGCCGCCACGCGAGCACCAGCAGCACGCCCGCCAGCGCCGCCCGCGGCACGTGCTGCACCAGCGGCCCGAAGGCCAGGATGACCACCAGGATCCACAGGCTGGCCAGGATGGCCGCCACCTGCGTGCGCGCGCCCTCCTTGAGGTTCAGGAAGCTGCGCGTGAACGAGGACGAGCAGGGCAGCCCGTGCAGCAGCCCGCTGCCGATGTTGGCCATGCCCTGCCCCACGAGCTGCCAGCGCGTGTCCACGTCCTGCGCCGTCTGCGTGGCCAGCGAGCTGCTGATGACCAGCGCCTCGACCGCGCCCAGGATGGCCACCGCGATGGCGCCGGGCACGAGGTCGGTGAACAGCTCCCAGCTCACGTTGGGGCTGGCGATGCCGTGCACCGCGGCCGAGACCGGCGCCACCATGTCGATGCGGTCGGGCCCGATGCCCAGCAACCACAGGGCCACGGCGCTGCCGATCACCGCCGACAGCGAGCCCGGCAGCACGCGCCAGAAGCGCGGCAGCAGCACCATGACGGCCACCGAGCCGACGCCCACGGCCAGCGCCACCGGGTTGAAGTGCCCGAAGTGGCTGCCGACCTCGCGCAGCAGCGGGAACAGCTCGGCCGCCCGCGCCTCCACGCCCAGCATCCCCGGCAGCTCGTGCACCGCGATGAGCAGCGCCGTGCCCAGCATGAAGCCCTGCAGCACGGACCCGGAGATGAAGCGCGAGAGGTCCCCTAGGCCCACCATGCCCATGATGATCTCGAACACGCCCACCAGCAGGGCCAGCGCGACGATGGCCGTGGTCGGGTCGAAGTCGGGCCCGTGCTGGCGCAGCATGACCGCGAACAGGCTCGTGACCAGCATGCACACGGCGTTGTTCAGGCAGGTGACGAGCTGGCGCGAGCTGCCCAGCGCCGCGCCGAGGAAGCCGGCGACCACGGCCGTCCACGCGCCGTAGCTCGGCGGGAAGCCGGCCAGCATCGCGAAGGCCATGCTCTGCGGCAGCGCCACCGCGGCCACGGGCAGCGACGCGCGCAGATCGGCGCGCAGGTCGGCGCGCGCATAGCCCGTGAGCACGCCGCGCAGCGGCAGCGGGCCGAGGCTGAACGGGCGCGGCCTCTCGGCGGCCGGCGTGTCGGTCTGCGCTGTCATCGGGCCGGGTCGGCTGTCCTCTCGGGGCGGTCGGAGCCGCGCGGGCCCATCGTAGTCGCCGGGACCGGCCGAGCGCAGAAGGACCCTTCCGGCTGCGAGCCCACATTTCTCACGACGATCGTCGCGAGGCCGCGTCAAGTCGGAGCCGCGCAAGGCGTTGCGTCGTGATCGGCCAGAGCCGGCCTCGGGAGGCCGCTGAAGACCGATCGCGGTGCCACAACGCCGCCCGGCTCGACTTGCCGCGGCCGCAGTCGATCGTCGTGAGAAATGCGGGCTAGGTTGTCCCCCCGTGACCTTCCTCCCGCGCTCGCTGTTCGGCGCCCTCGCGCTGCTGGTGCTGCTCCTGATGCACGTCTATGCGTGGCAGCGGCTGGTGCGGGCGCCGCGCCTGCCGCGGCTCTGGCACAGGCTGCTGACGGTGGTCCTCGTCGGGCTGTTCCTGTCCCTGCCGGCGGCCTTCGCGGTGATGCGCAACACGCCGTTGGCCGAGCGCCTGGGGCTGACCACCACGGCCTTCGTCTGGCTGGGCGTGCTCTTCTACACCATCCTCCTGCTGGCGGCCGTGGACCTCGCGCGGGCAGCCGCCGCCGCCTGGCGCTGGGCGCGACGCGGCGGCGGCCGACCCTCCGCGCCGGCCTGCGCCATGCCGGTGGGCGAGGCCGAGCCGGCCGCCGTCCCCGACGATGGCGTCTCGCGGCGCGAGCTGCTGGTGCGCGCCACCGCCGGCGCGGTCGTGCTGGGCGCGGGCAGCACGGCCCTCGCCGGCTGGCGCGGCTCCGGCGACATCACCGTGCCCGAGGTGCCCGTGCGACTCGCGCGGCTGCCGCGCACGCTCGACGGCCTGCACATCGCGCAGCTCTCGGACATGCACCTCGGCATGCTGGTGGACGGCCGCTTCCTGCGCGACGTGGTGCAGCGCTGCAACTCGCTGCGCCCCGACCTCGTGGTCATCACCGGCGACCTCGTCGACGCGGAGGTGCCCGCGCTGGGGCCGGAGATGGGCCCGGTCTTCGACCTGAAGAGCCGCTGGGGAACACTGTTCGTCACCGGCAACCACGAGTACTACAGCGGCGCGGAGGAATGGGTCGAGTTCCTGCGCGCCGGCGGCATGCGCGTCCTGATGAACGAGCGGGTGGCGGTGGGGGAGGGCGGGCTGGTGCCCGACGCATCGGGCCCGGGCCTGGACATTGCGGGCGTACCCGACTACCGCGGCGGCCGAGGGCTGCCGGGCCACATGCCGGACATGCCCGCCGCGCTGGCCGGCCGCGACCCCGACCGCGAGCTGCTGCTGCTGGCGCACCAGCCCAAGCACGTGTATGAGGCCGCCGAGCACGACGTGGGCCTGCAGCTCTCCGGGCACACGCACGGCGGGCAGTTGTGGCCCTTCGGGCAGATCGTGCGGCTGGTGCAGCCCTACGTCTCGGGCCTCCACCGGCACGGCGACCACACGCAGATCTACGTCTCGCGTGGCACGGGCTTCTGGGGGCCGCCCATGCGCGTGGCCGCGCCGGCCGAGATCACGAGCATCATCCTGACCGTCTGACGCGCTGGCGATGGCGGCCGCGCGCCGACTGGCGGGAGCGACGTTCTGACCCGAGCATCTGGGGTCAGTCCCTTTCGGAGGAAGGCCATGCGCCGCGCATTCAGACTGCTCCCGCTCGTCGCGCTCGCCCTGCTGCTCGTGACGCCGGCTCGCGCCCAGGTGCTCGACGGCACGTGGTTCAAGCTGAAGATCAGCTCCAAGGGCTGGGCCATCGACGTCGAGACCGGCAAGGGCAAGACGGCCAGCGTCCAGCAGACCGCCTACATGAGCCTGCTGCCCACGGGCATCGGCTACACGGCGCAGATCTACACCGAGCAGTCGCCCGGCAACTGGGTGGGCGGCCCCGGCATCACGTTGGGCACCACCGGCGCAGGCGAGCTGTTCGTCGTGAACCAGAAAGTGAGCATTCCCGGACCGGGCGGGCAGTCGCTGGACGCCTCCATCACGCTGCGCCTCAACTTCAAGTTCGATGCCCAGGACGCGCTGAAGAAGGCCACGATCAAGACGATCGCGGGCGAGCTGTCCGGCTCCAGCTCGCTGGACGGCACCAACATCTACATCGGCTCGATCAAGCTCACTGGCAAAATGGTGGATGTCACGAGCCTTCCCTTCTAGGGCTTGGCTGCGGACCGCGCCGAGGGATTAGGCTGCGCGGCATGCGCCGCCTCGTCCTGCCGGCCGTGCTGATCACCGCAGTTGCGGCCGCGGCGCAGACAGCCGCGCCGGAGGAGCCGGAGCTCCTTCGCGCCCAGCGCGCTGTCCTCGAGCAGATCCGCGCCGAGGCTGCGGCCCTGGGGCCGATGAAGACCAGCTTCGCGCAGCGCTTCCTCGATGCGACGGCGCGTCTGCCGATACTCGCGCCGCGGCTGCCGACATTCTCCAACGACAACGACTCGCGCTGGTACACGTACGCGGAGGCCGCGGCGCTGGGCGCCACCTTCGAGCTGAAGAAGCACGAGCTCGACGTCAGCTTCTATTGGAACACCCACTACGGCACTCCGGTCGCCTACGCGCGGGCCCTGGACCTGGCTGCATCGCGCGACCTGGCGGCCAACCCCGCGGTGCTGGACTTCGGTTGCGGCGGCCTCGGCGCGCCGCGGCTGCTGGCGAGCTGCGGCTGTCGCGTGGTGGGCGTGGACGTGGATCCCAGGCTGCGTGTCCTCTACTCCGAGGAGGAGGACACGGGCCTCATCATGAACGCCACTCCCGGCGGGCGCACCGGCGAGCTGAGTCTCGTCATCGGGCAGTGGCCGGCGGACGCGCACGCCGCCGACAAGGTGAAGGCCGCCGTGCCCGGCGGCGTGGACCTCTTCCTCTCCAGGAACACCCTCAAGAACGGCTACATCCACCCGGCCGAGCCGGTGGACCCGCGCCGGCTGGTGCACCTCGGCGTGAGCGACGAGGAGTTCGTGGGGGCGGTCTTCGCGGCCCTGAAGCCGGGGGGGCTGTTCATGATCTACAACATCTGCCCGGCGCCGGCGGCCGCCGGCCAGCCGTACATCCCGTGGGCGGACGGCCACTGCCCGTTCCCGCGCGAGGCGCTCGAGGCCGCCGGCTTCCAGGTGCTGGACTTCGACGTGGTGGACGACGAGCCCGCGCGCGCCATGGGCCACGCCCTCGGCTGGGACGAGGGCGAGGGCGCCATGAAGCTGAAGGACGACCTGTTCGCCTGGTTCACGGTGGCCCGGCGTCCCGCGGCCGGCGGGCCCAAGTAAGGCCAGGCGGCGCACTTGCCGCGCCCACCGGGGCGCTGAGTGGTCCGCTTGCACACAAGCCCGACCCCGGCCGAGGGATTCGGTGGGCGCCGCGCGGCTTTGGCCCTTGTGCAAACCCCGCCCAGCCCGGACCATGGGCAACTTAGGTTCATTTTCGAGCCCGGCCGTTGCTGCCGGGCTCCCTGGAGAATTCGAGTGAAGTTGTTCGTGGGCGGGCTGGCATGGGCCACTGATTCCAATGGTCTTCGCGCAGCCTTTGAGCAGTACGGCAAGGTGACTGACGCCGTCGTGGTCCAGGACCGCGAGACGGGTCGCAGCCGCGGTTTTGGTTTCGTGACCTTCGAGAAGGACGAGGAGGGCCGGGCTGCCCTCCAGGCGATGAACGGCGCCACCCTCGACGGCCGCAAGATCCGTTGCGACGAGGCGCAGGCCAATGAGCGCGCCGGTGGCGGTGGCGGTGGCGGCGGTGGTGGGTTCCGCGGCGGCGGAGGTGGTGGTCGCGGCGGCGGCGGCGGCTTTGGCCGCGGCCCCGGCGGCGGCGGCTACCGCGGCTGAGCGGGCAAGCCTTGCTGATGACGGCCGGAAGCGCGTGAGCGCTTCCGGCCGTCGCTGCTTTCTGGGGAGCGGGCGCGGCAAATCGCGCGGGGCGTCGTTGCGGGGGACACGCTCGATCCTGAGCGGCCCGAGCTACCCCAAGTCGGACGACCCATTCGGGGTCGTCCTGGGTTGGGGCCCCGGCCTCCGGTCGAGCGCGCCCCCGCGCCTAGCCCCGCACGATTTGACGCCGCCGGTGTGGTTGTCGATGGCTTGGGGAAGGGGCGCTGCGGTCAGTGCTCGGCGAGGGCCTGCTGGGCGGCGGGCCGAGATTGTCGGCCACGCGTTTGGGGAGGAGGAGGCCGCTCCAGCCCGCGCCGCGGGCCGTGACCGGTCGTTCAGTGGGCGGGCCGCAGCAACGGCACCCAGCGGGGCACGCGCTGCAGGTAGGCCTCGTACTCCGGGCCGAAGAGCCGCCGCAGGTGTCGCTCTTCGTATTGAGTGACGAACAGGTGGAACAGCGGCCACAGCACCAGCAGGTAGAGCAGCAGCTCGCGCGCCTGCCACACTAGGGCCTCGCCGGCGATCAGCGTGCCGATGGACACGTACATCGGGTTGCGCACGTGGCGGTACAGGCCCGTGGCCACGAAGCGGCGCGGCGGGTCGAGCGGGTTGGGCGTGCCCTGGCCGCGCACCACGAAGTCGCGCACGCACAGCAGGTAGCCCAGCGCGCCGGCCGCCACGAGCAGCCAGCCCGCGTGCCGCCACGGGCCCCAGTCGGCGGGCATGGCGTGCTGCACGATCCACCACGGCACCAGCACGCCCACCGTGGTGGGGGCCACGAGGGTGAACAGCAGCGCACGCAGCGCGACTGGCATGCGCGAAGTCTAGCAGCGCCGCGGCGCGCCGATGCGCACGTCCAGCCGGCGCGCGAAGAGCAGGCTGGCCGGCGCCTCCCGCAGCGGCAGGCCGAGGGCGGCCGCCAGCGTGTTGGTCGCGAGCTCCGCGCGCGCCGGCTGCAGCGGCCAAGGCGGGTGCTCGATGCGGCCCGCGAGGAGCCCGCCGCGCGGCCGCTCGGCGAAGAGCGTCAGGCGGTTGGTGAGGAAGTCCTCCAGGCTGCCCGGCGGCGCGGGCGACACCGGGCCGACGGGCGCGTAGCTCGCGCGCAGCTCCGCCGGAGCGCCCCGCCGGTCCGTGCGCCGGCTCGCGTAGCGGATGCCGTCGCCCTCGGCCGCGCAGCGCATGATCGCCCGGTAGTAGGGCAGCCCGAACCAGCGCCGCGCCACCTCCACGGCCAGCCGGCTGCCGGCGTCGAGGCTGAAGAACCACACGCCGCGCACGTCGCCGCGCCGCACGTAGGTGCGCAGGTTCAGCTCGGGGAAGGCGCCCGCGCCCGGCAGCGGCGGCAGCCCCGCGAGGCGCACGCCCGTCATGCGAAACGGCAGCACGCCCAGCCACGCGCGCCCCTCGAAGGTGTCCAGTCCCAGGCCCGACGGCAGGTGCCGCGCGAGCGCCGCCTCGGGCACCGGCCAGTGCGCGAAGAGCAGGTCGTGCCAGCGCTGGTGCATCAGCGCGCGCACGCGCGGCGCGGCCTCAGGGGACGAGACTGGCCTTCTCCCCGGCCTTGTTGATCACCTCGACGATCTTGGCGTCCGTCACCGTGGACGGATCGTGCCAGACCTTGATGTTGGAGTCGCCGACCTGCACGTCCACGGCCGACACGCCCGGCAGCCAGTCGATGGCCTCGGTGACCCGGTTCACGCAGCTGGCGCAGTAGGGCTGGGCGTCGAGCTTGAGGGTGGTGGCCACGTGTCCCGGCGCGGGCTGCTTGTGGCCCGACGCGGACGCCGAGGAGCTGCCGCACGCGGGCAAAAGCACCGCGGCGAGGAGCAGCAGGGTGGTGAGCTGCCTCATGGCGCGCAGTCTAGCAAGCGCGCCGCGCGCTCAGTCCGTGACGGCGATGCGCACCGGCTTGAAGCTGACCAGCTGGGTCAGCCCACGGATGGGCAGCGCGACCCAGCGATACGGGATGAGGCGCACCTCGACCGGCGCGAGCGGATCGTCGGGCTCGGGCAGCTCGTAGCGCTCATGGAATGTCGCTTCGCGGGGGACGCTCGCCGCGCCGACCTGCTGGCCGTCCACCTCGACGCTGACCGGCAGCGGCGTGAGGTCCAACCGCTCGGGCACCGGCGCCAGCTCGAGGTCCAGCGTCGTGCCGGTGCGCGCGAGCACCAGCATCAGGCGCGTGCCCACCGTGCCGTCGTCGTTCAGGTTGCCGTACACCTGCGCCAGGCCCTCGCCCGTGGTGAAGTCGGCCACGCTGCGCAGCTGCGTGCGCGCCTCCTCGGACGCCTCGTCCGAGAGCGCGCGGATCTCCTCGTCCGTGCGCGGCGCCGCGTGCACGCCGTCGAAGCGCGCGGGCACCGCCGGCAGCGCGGCGTCGGCGCGCCTGGGCACCCAGCCGCGCTCGAGCAGGTCGTCCGCGATCCAGGCCGCCATGGCCTGCACGGTCTGCGCGTTGGGGTGCGGGTCGTCCGGCAGCTTCATGTCGTCCTCGATGGCGGAGAACATGGGCAGGACCGGCGCCGCCGTGCCCGCGTCCAGCAGCCGCCGCTGCAGGTGCCAGAGGTACGAGGAGGGCTCGTAGGCCACGAAGAGCAGCTTGCTGCCGCGCGCCCGCAGGTAGCGCGAGAGCAGCGAAAGGATGCGCGCGTTGCCGTCGTAGCGGCGCTGCGACTCGGGTGTGAGGTCGGCCAGCAGCGCGTTCGGGCCGGTGACGTCCCGCAGCGCGGCCAGCGCCGTGACGTCGTCGCCGATGAGCGCCCGCACGAAGGGCCAGCTGGCCGTGCCCTCCACCGACAGGAACGGGTCGGCGGTGGAGATGTCCGGCGCCGGGCGCCGGTGGCCCGTCTCCAGCACGCCGTCGGTGTCGAGCAGGTCGTTGTGGATGGGCAGGTAGATCACGATGTCCGGCAGCAGCTCCGTCCAGTGGTCCAGCAGGAAGGCCACGGCGTTGCGGCAGTTCCAGCCCGGGACGGCCACGGTGCGGCACTCGACGGGCGGCGCGTCGGCGGACTGCGCCGCGGCCAGCAGGTCCTCGAGGCGCTGCGCCAGCACCTGGTCGTCGTCGAGGCCGTAGCCGAAGGCCACCGAGTCGCCCACGACGGCCACGCGCAGGGGCCGGGTGTCGTGGTGCGGTCCGGTGCGGCGGCGCAGGCCGATGGCGTCGCTGTGGACCGAGCCGCCGAAGAGCTCCAGCTGCGAGTCGCCGCGCAGGGCGTAGCCCACCAGCGGGTCGCGGTGCACCGCGTAGGGGCCGGGGTTGTTGGCGGCGGCGCGGCGGCGCTCGGCGTCGGTGGGCGGGGCTGCGTCCAGCACCGCGGGCGGCGCGAGCCACCGCAGCAGGCCGTGTCCCGTGAGCAGCGAGCAGGCGCCCTCGGCCAGCAGCAGCGCGGCCGCCGTGGCAGCCAGCAGCAGGGCCAGGCGCGCGGCGAGGTGCCTCCCGGCCGTCATGCGCCGAGAGTTGTACCACTGGCCCCAGCGCCAGGCGGTCCCGCGCGCGGCTCCTCGCGTAACGCGCGCGCCGCCGCGCCGACCTCCTCCCGGCCGGGCCCGCCCGCGCGGCCCGCCGCGTGGCGGGGCACCGCGTGCCCGCAGGGCGTCGCGGCGGGGCCCGGCCGGAGTCCCGAGGAGAGTCCACACCGATGAACGCTTTCGATCCCGCGGTCCGGGCGGCCCGCCGGCTGCACCTGTCCGCCATCCTGCTCATGCTGGCCGGCCTGGCCGTCCCGCTGCGCGCCGAGGCCGCGCGCCCGCAGCCGCCACTGCGTCGCATCCCCGCCCTGCTCCCCGCGCCGCCGGCGCCTGCGCCGGGCGCCGAGGACGGAACCAAGGAGGGCCGTGCGGCCCTCTCCGCCGCGTCCTCCGCCAAGCGCTCGGCGCAGAAGCTGGAGGGCGAGGAGCGCGACGGCGCGCTGGCCGCCGTGGCGGCCAAGTACGCCGGCATCGCCGGCACGGAGTCCTTCACCGCCTCCGAGCGGGCCGAGGCCGCCTTCCGCGGCGGCGAGGTCCTGCGCACGCTGGACAAGGCCGCCGAGGCCGACGCCCAGTTCGCGCGCGCCACGGAGCTGGGCGAGGACACCGAGTCGGGCCGCGAGTTCGCCGGCCGCGCCTTGCTCGAGCGCGCCCACATGAAGCGGCGCGCCAACGACGCCGACGGCGCGCTGGCGCTGTACGCGGAGGTGAGCCGCCGCTTCGGCGACCAGCACCGCACGGCCGCGCACGCGCGCACCTGGTCCGGCAAGCTGCAGCTCAAGGCCGGCCGCCTCGACGAGGCCAGCAAGCAGCTGCTGGGCTTCGCCGAGGCCTTCCCCGAGTACGCCGCGGAGGCCGTGCGCAACGCGGACCTGCTGGCCGTCGCGCAGGTGGAGGCCGGCGACGAGACCGCCGCGCGCGCCACCATCGAGCGCCTGCGCCGCGAGCTCGAGCCCATCATGGCGAAGGGAGACAAGCTGACCGACGACGCACAGGCCGCGCTCGACAACCTGCGGGTTACCGAGCTTCTGGGCGGTTACTAACCGCCGCCTACGGTGTCACGTGCTCGACGCTGGCGATTGGGAGAGACCCAGCGTTGGCAAACGGTCGAGACGCCCCCGACGCAAGGAGAGAGCGTCGGGGGCGTCTCTTTTTTGTTGAGGCGCACCAGGAGCCCGGCGTTGCGTGCGCATCGGGATCGCCGCGCCGCGCGCCGACTCGCCCAGGGCGCGCAGGCTCGCACCGGGCGCCTGCGTGGAATGGGGCACGTTAAAAAAACGACCCGCAGTCGCGACTGCGAGTCGTTTTTTTAATGTGCCGGGCGAGCGCCTGCGCCTCAGAGGGAGCCCTGCGCCGCCGCGAGCGCCCGCGCGGCCGGCGCACGCACGAAGTGCGGCGGCTCCACGCGTCCATCAGCGTGCAGGTCCAGCAGCACCGCCTCGCCGCGATATGCGCCCGCGCCGCACACCACGAGCGTCCGGCCTACCGTCTCGGTGCGCCCGTACTTTTCGTGCAGGTGGCCCGCGAGGCACAGCACGGGCGCGAAGGCCTCGATGGCCGCGCGGCAGCGGTGGCTGCCCACCAGCTTGCCCTGCGCGAAGGCGGGCAGCTCCGGGTTGTCCACGCCGTCGAGTGCGCCGCCGTGCGGGATGTTGTGGCTCACCAGCACCAGCGGCGGCGCCGGCTCGCTGAGGGCCGCGCGCTCGGCGAGCACGCGCCGCCACTGCTCGCGCAGCGCGGCGATGTCGTTCTCCAGCCGCTGCGGGTTGGCCGGGCCCGACCAGCCGCCCAGGCCCGCGAAGGCGATGCCGTCGCGGACGACGACGCGCGTCTCGATGTCGGTGACGCGCCCCGGCACCTCGGGGTGGTCGGGCCGAGGCCGGATGCTCTCGGCCAGCTCCGGCCGATCGAGGGCCACGCGGTCGCTGTTGCCGGGGATGGCCAGCACGGGCGTGCCGAGGCCCGCCAGCGCCTGCACCACCGCCGAGCCCTCCGCCAGCGCGCCGTGCACGAGCGCCGTTGCGCGCGCCGGCCCCGCGTACTCCGGCCAGTCGTGCACCTTGCGCCCCTGCGCGAGCGCCTGGAACTTCAGGCGCCGGATCTCGTCCACCTCGCAGTAGTCGCCGCCCGCGACGACGAGGTCCGCCGGCCAGCCCGAGGTGTCCGGCATCCGCCCGTGGAAGTCGCTGAGGAAGAGGAGGCGCACGGGAAAATCGTAGCCTGATCCCGCCATGGCGAACTTCGTCCTCGTGCACGGCTCGGGTCAGAATGCCGGCAGCTGGGCGCGCGTCGCCGAGCGACTGGCTTCGAGCGGCCACGACGTGGAGGCTCCGGACCTGCCGAAGCAGCCGCCGGGCTGGGGGCTTCAGCGCTACGCCGACGAGATCGCCCGGTCCGTGGGGCCGGACACCGTCATCGTGGCCCATTCCCTGAGTGGCATCTTCCTGCCCCTGGTGGCGCGGGCCCGGCCGTGCGGGCTGCTGGTCTTCTTCGCCGCGGTCCTGCCCGAGCCGGGGCGCAGCGTGCGCCAGCAGCTGCAGGCCGACGCCTCGATGTTCAACCCGGAGTGGATCAAGGCCGGTTCGCGCTGGTTCGCGGCGCACCAGGTGCAGTCGCTCGCCCGCGAGTTCCTCTACCACGACTGCGACGACGAGACGCTGCCCTGGGCGCTGAGCACGCTGGAGATGCTCGACACGCGCACCCTGGTGACCGAGCCCTGCCCGCTGCAGGCCTGGCCGGACGTGCCGTCGGTCTCCGTCATCGCGACGGGCGATCGGACGCTCTCACCCGACTGGGGCCGGCGCGTCAGCCGCCTGCTGCCCCGCTGCGAGGTGATCGAGATGCACGCCGGCCACTGCCCGCACGTCTCCCAGTCCCGCCAGACCGCCGACCTGCTCGAGCGCCTGGCCCGCGACATGGCACGCCGCCGCTCGCGAGACTCCTGAGTCAGCGGCTGTCCCGTGGAGGCGCGTCGGCGTCGGGTGAGGAGTCGTCCGCGCCGACGTCCGCAGGCCCCTCTCAGCAAGCACGCGCCCCAGCGCGTGCTTGCTGAAGCCAAGCGTCGGCGCGGACGACTCCTCGCCCGACGCCGACGCCGCGCCGTCTCAGACTGTCGCCGGCACCGACCCGATCGGGTAGTACGTGAAGCCCAGCCGCGCCAGCTCCGCCTTCGGGAAGATGTTGCGGCCGTCGAAGATGACCGGCTTCTTGAGGCGCTCCTTCATCTGCTCGAAGTCGGGGTTGCGGAACTCGCTCCACTCGGTGACGAGCAGCAGGGCGTCGGCGCCGTCGAGCGACTCGAGCGGGTGGGTGCAGTAGGTGATGGAGTCGCCGAAGATCTTGCGCGCCTCCTTGATGGCCTCGGGGTCGCTGGCCCGCACCATGGCGCCGTCCTTGAGCAGGGACTTGATGATGTAGATGGCCGGGGCCTCGCGCATGTCGTCGGTGCGCGGCTTGAAGGCCAGGCCCCACACGGCGAAGGTCTTGCCCGCGAGGTCGCCCTTGAAGTGCTTGCGCACCTTCTCGTAGAGCACGAACTTCTGGTTGGCGTTCACGGACTCGACCGCCTGCACGATCTTGAAGTCGTAGCCGTGCTCGGCGGCGGTCTTGATGATGGCCTGCACGTCCTTGGGGAAGCAGCTGCCGCCGTAGCCGCAGCCGGCGTAGAGGAAGGGGTAGCCGATGCGGCTGTCGCTGCCGATGCCGGCGCGCACCTTGGAGACGTCGGCGCCCACCCGCTCGCACAGGTTGGCGATCTCGTTCATGAACGAGATGCGCGTGGCGAGCATCGCGTTGGCCGCGTACTTGGTCAGCTCGGCCGAGGCGATGTCCATGTGGATGATCTTGTTGACGTTGTCGTGCACGAAGGGCTCGTAGAGCCGGGTCATGACGTCGGCCGAGTGCTCGTCGTCCGTGCCGATGACCACGCGGTCGGGCTTCATGAAGTCGTCGATGGCCGCGCCTTCCTTGAGGAACTCGGGGTTGGACACGACCGTGATGCGGTGGCGCGTCTCGCCCTGCGCCGCGGCCTTGACCTTGGCGGCGGTGCCCACGGGCACGGTGGACTTGTCGACGATGATCTTGGGGCCGTTGGCGGCCTTGCCCACCTCGCGCGCGGCCGAGAGCACGTACTGCAGGTCCGCGCTGCCGTCCTCGCCCGGCGGCGTGCCGACCGCGATGAAGACCACCTCGCTGGCCTGCACGGCGTCGGCCGTGTCGGTGGTGAAGGAGAGGCGCTCCTCCTTCACATTGTGCTTCACCATCTCCTCGAGGCCCGGCTCGTAGATCGGGATCTTCCCGTTCTTGAGGTCGTTCACCTTGCGCTCGTCGATGTCGACGCAGATCACGTTGTTGCCGCTCTCTGCGAAACAGGTTCCGGCGACCAGGCCCACGTAGCCCGAGCCGATGACAGCGATGCGCATGGGTGTCCATCCTTGGGAGTGGTGAATGAGTGGCGCCGGAGGGCAGCGCCAACCCACCTCATCGAGTCGTCGTGCTGGAATCCTTGAGCTGCCCGTTTCGCACGGCAGATCGACGCGGCGGGGCGGGTACCATACCTGCGCCTCGGCAGGTGGTCAAAGGCGGATCGGCCACGCGCGGAGCCACAAGCCGCCCGCCGACAGCGACTTGCGACGCACGCCCGGCACGCGCGACTCCGCCCCTCGCGCCGGCGCGGCGTGCCGCGGACACTGTCGGTCCCGCATCCCGGGCGATTGGCTCAGCGGTTAGAGCACCTGCCTTACAAGCAGGGGGTCGGAGGTTCGAATCCTTCATCGCCCACCAGCGCCGGTGCCGCGGCCGCGTATCGTGACCACGATGCTGGAGGCGCAGTCATGAGGTCGAAGTCGTCGATGGCTTGGCTGGTGGTCGCGGCGCTGCTGGTGGGCGGCCCCGCGCGCGCCGGCGACGTGGCTCCCGCGCCCTCCCTGCCCGAGCGCGCGCAGGCCTTGGCCGACGCGGCCCGGCCGCTGTCCGCCTTCCAGACGCTCGTCGCCGGCCTGCACGACGCGCTGCCCGGCCTGTCGGCCGACCCGCGCGCCGCGGCCGAAGCCGAGATCGCGCTGCTGCAGCTGGCCGACCTCGCCGACGAGCTGCAGGCCTGGCCCGAGGTCGCCGAGGCCCTGGGCGCGCTGCGCGCCGAGGCCGGCGCGGAAGTCCCGCCGCACGTGGACTTCCTGCTGTCGTGGCTGCACGGCGTCGCGCTGCGCAACGTCGGCCGCTGCGAGGAGGCGCGCACGCTCTTCGACGGCCTCGGCTACGTCAACGACGTGCTCGTCCTCGGGCCCTTCGACAACGAGCGCGGCGGCGGCCTCGACGTCGCCCAGCCGCCCGAGACGGCCATCGACCTGACGGCCGCCGTGCGCGGCAAGGAGCGCGACGTGCGCTGGCGCAGCAACCCCTGCGCGGATCACCCGCTCAAGCGCCTGCTGCTGCACGAGCTGCTGCGCCCGCGCACCCAGTCGCTGGCCTACGTGGCCACGGCCGTGCAGGCCGACGCCCCGCGCAACGTGGTCCTGCGCCTCGGCAGCACCGGCGCCTTCAAGGTCTTCCTCAACGGCGCGGTGGTCGCGAGCCGCAACGTGGAGCGCCCGCACGCCGCCGACCAGGACCTGCTCGTGCTGCCGCTGCAGGCCGGCTGGAACCAGCTGCTGGTCAAGAGCGGCGTGGAGGAGGGCGACTGGACGCTCGAGCTGCGCTTCACGGACCTGGACGGCCGCCCGCTGCCGCAGCTGCCGGTGAGCAGCGCGCATGTGGCCACGCCCGACGGCGCGCTGCGTGCCGCCACCGTGGCCGCGCTCGCGGACGCCGCGCTGCCGCACCCCGCGCCCGAGGCGCGGCAGGTGCTGGAGCAGGCCGGCGACGCCGCGGCCGAGCGGCTGCTGGCCGAGTATCACCTGCTGGTGCACCCCGACGACCGCGCCGACAAGAGCGCGCGCACCGCCGCCGAGCGCGCCGTGGCCCTGGCGCCCGACGACGTCGCCAGCCTGTACCTGCTGTCCCGCGCCCAGGAGACGGGTGCCGACGACAAGACCGAGCGGCAGGTCGGCCCGCGCCTCGCCGCGCTCAAGGACGTGCTGGCGCGCGCGCCCGACCACGCCGGCGCGCTGCTCGACCTGGCGGAGTTCTCGATCGACGACAGCCCGCTGCCCGACCGCGCCGACGACCTCACGCGCCGCGCGCTGCAGGCCGCCCCCGACAGCTGGCGGGCCGCCTCGACGCGCGCCGACTGG
>DASUFI010000141.1:0-2414 GCA_036274635.1 Planctomycetota bacterium | reverse complement strand
CGACGCGAAATCCATCGCTTCCAGCTCCGAAGCACTTCTTCGACGGGCTGCTGGCAGCCGGCGCGGCCCGGCCGCGCGGGCCCGCTTGCTATCATTCACGTCATGCCTCCCCGTTTCTGCAGCACATGCGGCGCGCGTCTCGAGCCGCGCGTGGTGGAGGGCCGCGAGCGGCGCTGGTGCGAGCCCTGCGCCGCCGTCGTGTACGAGAACCCCGTGCCCGCGGCGGCCGTCGTCGTGCAGCGCCCCGGCGAGGTGCTCCTGTGCCGCCGCAGCATCGAGCCCTATGCCGGCAGCTGGACCCTGCCCGCCGGCTACCAGGAGGTGGACGAGAGCATCGAGACCACCGCCGTGCGCGAGGTGCGCGAGGAGACCGGCCTCGTGGTGCGCCTCACCGGCCTGCTGGACGTGCTCACCACCGACGACGACCCGCGCAAGCCGGCCATCCTGGTGGTCTACGGGGCGGTGGAGGTGGACGGCGAGCTGGCGCCCGGCGACGACGCGGGCGAGGTCGCCTTCCACGCCCTCGACGACCTGCCCGAGCCGGTGGGCTTCCGCAATCATCGCCTGGTGCTCGATCGCCTCCGTCGTGGAGTTCCCCGCACGTGGTAACGGCCGGCGGCAAGCCCATCACCTACAAGGACGCGGGCGTCGACATCGACCTCAAGACCCGCGCCATGAAGACCGTCGCGGCCCTGGCGAAGTCCACCCACGGGCCGCAGGTGCTCACGGGCATCGGCGGCTTCGGCTCGCTGTTCCGCGCCGACTTCACCGGCATGCAGGAGCCGGTGCTGGTCTCGAGCACGGACGGCGTCGGCACCAAGCTCATGGTCGCGCGGCGCATGGGCAAGTACGACACGGTGGGGGCGGACCTCGTCAACCACTGCGTCAACGACATCCTCGTCATGGGCGCCGAGCCGCTCTTCTTCCTCGACTACATCGCCGCCGGCAAGCTCACGCCGGAGCTCATGAGCGGCATCCTCAGCGGCTTCGCCAACGCCTGCCGCGAGCAGGGCGTGGCGCTGGTGGGCGGCGAGACGGCCGAGATGCCGGGCCTGTACCGGCCCGAGGACTTCGACCTCGCGGGCTTCATCGTGGGCGTGGTGGACCGGCCGCACATCCTCTCGCCCGACCGCGTCCGCGCGGGCGACGCGCTGCTGGGGCTGCACAGCTCGGGCCTGCACACCAACGGCTACTCGCTGGCGCAGCGCATCTTCTTCGACCGCGACGGCCTGGCGCCCGGCGATCCGTTGCCGGGCGCGGGCACCTCGGTGGGCGACGCGCTGCTGGCCGTGCACCGCTGCTACCTGCCCGCGCTGCGCGGCCTGCTGCGCGACCCGGCGCTGCGCGCCATGGCGCACATCACCGGCGGCGGCTTCACCGAGAACGTGCCGCGCGTGCTGCCCGAGGGACTCGACGCTGTCATCGACCGGACGAGCTGGGAGCCGCCGGCGTTGTTCCGCGAGATCGCCCGGCGCGGGCCGGTGGAGCGCGACGAGATGGACCGCACCTTCAACATGGGGATCGGCATGGTGCTGATCGTCGATCCGGCGCGCCTCGACGCCGTGCGCGCGCAGCTC
Source organism: Planctomycetota bacterium (assembly GCA_036274635.1). GTDB lineage: Bacteria > Planctomycetota > B15-G4 > B15-G4 > B15-G4 > DASUFI01. Next base: position 837 of record DASUFI010000141.1, on the reverse strand, counting down.
GTGTCGCAGGGCGAGCGGCCGGTGGTCATCGGCCGCATCGAGCGCGGGGCCCGGCGGGTTCGCTACGCGGGGAGCCCCGTGTGATCCTGTGCGCGGCGCTGCCGGCCCTGCTGCTGGCGCTGGCGCTGCGCGCGCAGGAAGCGCCGCCCGACGCGCTGGCCGACCTCGCCGCGCAGGGACGCTGGGAGGACCTGCTGGGCGCGTCGGCCGAGCGGCTGGCGCAGGCGCCCGAAGACGTCGCGGCGCTGTACTGGTCGGGTCGGGCGCACCTCGAGCGCGGCCGCGCCCTGCTGGCCGGGAGCCGCTTCGCCCAGGAGCTGGGGCGCGGGCTGCTGCACCGCGCCGCCGAGCAGCTGGGCGCGGTGGGGCCCGCGGCCTTCGCCGACGCACCGAATTGGGCGCTCTTCGCCCGCTACCTCGCGGGCGACGAGGAGACGCTGGCCGCGGACCTCGAGCACGCCGCGGGCGCGGGCTCGGGCTACGCGGCGCGGCTGCGCGGCCTGCTCGCGCGCGACAAGGGAGAGCCCGGCGCCAGCGACTGGCTGGCGCGCGCCGCGGCCGCGCTGCCACAGGATCCGCAGGTGCGCATCGAGCTGGCGGCGGAGCTCGCGGCGCGCGGGGAGCGCGCCGGCGCGCTGGCGGTGCTGGAGGAGGCACGCGCCCTGGGCGCGGACCGCGCCCTCTGGCTGGCCACGCTGCTCTCCGCGCTGTCCGGCCCGGAGCACGCCGACGAGCTGCTGGCGCGGCTGCAACTGCTGCTGCAGGAGCCCGGCGCCGAACGCGACGCCCGGCTGGCGTGGTACCGCTCGTGGGCGCTGCAGGAGGCGGGCCGCCTCG
>DASUFI010000140.1:0-8440 GCA_036274635.1 Planctomycetota bacterium | reverse complement strand
GGGCGTCTCCGGGGGCCTGCCGCTCTCGGGCCGCGGCGAGGGCGAGCGCGCGGCGGCCGCCGCGCACGCCAGCCGCATGCGCGGCGAGCTCGCGGCGGGACAGCGCGCCGCGGAGAACGAGGTGCGCGCGGCCGCCGCGGTCCACGCCGGCCTCGCCTCCGCCGCGGCGGAGGCGGGCGACGTCCCGCACGAGCTGGACGAGAGCACGCGCCTCGTCCTGCAGCGCTGGGAGGCCGGCGACCTGGGCCTGCTCGACGTGCTCGCCCTGCGCCGCGAGTTGCTCGCGACGCGCCTCGCCTGGCTCGATCGCCAGCTCGACCTCGCGCTGGCCGCGCTGCAGATCGAGGCCCTGTCCGGCCGCCTGGTGGAGATCGCCCCATGACGCCGCACGCTTCCTCCCGCAGCGCAGGTCTGCGGACGGTCCTGCTCCTCGCGGCCTGCGCCGTCGTGGGCGCCTGCTCGGACTCTGCTGCGCCGCCGGACGAGCCGCAGGCCGACGAGCACGCGGAGCCCCTCGCGGCCGAGGCTCCGGCCGAGGACGGCGTGCTGGAGATCGAGCCCGCGATGCGGCGCGACCTGCGCCTGACCACCGCGCCGGTCGAGCGGCGGGCGGACGTCGTGGGCAGCCTCGCGCTGGGCGAGCTGCGCGCCAGCGAGGCCGGCGTGGCCGAGATCGCCTCGCCGGTGGAGGCGCGCGTGCTGCGCCTGCTGGCCGCGCCGGGCGACGTCGTGACCGCCGGCCAGCCCCTGGTGGACCTGCAGAGCGTGGAGCTGGGACGCGCGTGGGCCGAATACCTCGCCGCGGACGCGCGCCTCGGCCTCGCGCGGACGACGGAGGAGCGCGAGCGCGCGCTGTCGACCGGCGGCGTGTCCGCTCGCAAGGAGCTGGAGGCGGCGCAGGCCGAGACGACGGCGGCCGCCGCCATGCTGCGCGCGGCGCGTGCGGCCCTCGAGTCGCTGGGCGTGCCCGATCCAGAGGCCGGCGCCGGGGCCGAGGCCGCCGCCGGCCGCTTCAGCCTCGCCGCGCCGCTGGACGGCACCGTGCTCGCGCGCGACGCGGTGGTCGGGCGCTTCGTGCACCCGGGCGAGACGCTCTTCCGCCAAGCGGATCTCGCGACGCTGTGGCTGGTCGTGCACGCCGCGGAGCGCGACGCGCTGCGCGTGCGCCTCGGCGCCACCGCCGACGTGCTGCTGCCCGCGCTGCCGGGTGTCGCGCTGACGGGCCGCGTCGCGTGGATCGGCGCGGAGGTGGACGCCGGCACGCGCACCGTGCCCGTGCGCGTCGAGCTCGCCAACCCCGACGGCCGCCTGCGCCCGGGCCTGTCGGGCTCCGCCGCGCTGCCCCTGGAGGGCGCCGGCGAGATGCTCGTGGTCCCCGCCGCCGCGGTGCAGCGGCACGAGGACGGATGGTGCGTCTTCCAGCCGGCGGGCGAGGGGCGCTTCACCTGCCGGCCCATCGGGCGTGGTCGCGAGCTCGGCGGCCAGGTGGAGATCCTCTCGGGCGTCTCGGAGGGCGAGACCGTCGTGGTCGACGGCGCCTTCCTGCTGCGCGCGGAGCTCGAGCGGCGGGTCGGCGGAGGGAGCGCGCATGAGCATTGAGGGCCTCGTGCGCGGCGCCTCGCGGCGACCCACGCTCACCATCCTGCTGGCCCTGCTGGGCGCCGCGCTCGGCGGCGCGTGGCTGGCCGCGCTGCCGCGCGACGTGTTCCCGGACCTCTCGGCGCCGGTCTTCAACGTCATCGTCCAGAACCCGGCGCTCTCGGCCGAGGAGCTGGAGACGGGCGTGGTCATCCCGCTCGAGGCCGCCTGCGGCGGGCTGGCGGGCGTGCGGCGCGTGCGCAGCACGAGCCAGCCGGGCGTGGCGCAGCTCACTCTGGAGTTCGAGGCGGACGCGGACTGGTTCCGCTGCCGGCAGCTCGTGGCCGAACGGCTCACGGCCGTGGCGGACCAGCTGCCGGCCGGCACCGGCGCGCCGCTCCTGTCCAGCCTGACGGGCCGACTCAACGAGATCATCGAGGTCACGCTGGACGCCGACCCCGGCGCGGCCGACCTCATGACGCTGCGCGACCTGGCCGACTTCGAGGTGCGCAACCGGCTGCTCGCGGTGCCGGGCGTGGCGGCGGTGGAGCGCCTGGGCGGCTACCTGCGGCAGGTCCAGATCCAGCCCGACCCGGGGCGCATGGTGGCGCGCGGCGTCACTCTGGAGGACGTGCTGCACGCGGCGCGCGCGGCGAGCCAGGACGCCTCCTGCGGCGTGCTGGCCGACGGCTCGATCGAGTGGTCCGTGCGCGCCCTGGCCCGCGCGCACGACCTGACCGACCTGCGCGAGGTGGTCGTGGCCGTGCGCGACGGCGTGCCCGCCCGGCTCGGCGACGTGGCCGACATCGTGGAGGCCCCCGCCACGCGGCGCGGCCTCGCGCACCACATGGAAGGCGAGATCGTGAGCTGCCGCGTGGTGAAGCAATTCGGCGCGGACACGGTGCGCGTGGCCGCCGGCGTGGAGGCGGCGGTGGACGAGCTGCGCCGCGCCCTGCCCGCGGGCGTGCGGCTGGACATCGTCTACGACCAGGCCGACCTCGTGCGCGAGTCGCTGGGCGGCGTGGAGCGCGCGATCCTCCTGGGCGCGGGCCTCGTGGTCCTCGTGCTCGTGCTGCTGCTGGGCGACCTGCGGGCGGCGCTGCTGGTCACGCTGACGCTGCCCGTCGCCCTGCTGCTCTCGGGCGTCTTCCTGAAGCCCCTCGGCGCGGGGCTCAACGCGATGACGCTGGGCGGGCTGGCCATCGCGGTCGGGCTCATGGCGGACGCGGCCATCATCGTGGTCGAGAACGTCGTGCACCGTCTCGCGCGCGCCTGCGCCGGCTCGCCCGCGGCGCGGCGCGCCGAGGCGGTGGCTGCGTCCGTCGAGGTGGCCCGCCCCATCGTGTTCGCCACGCTCATCGTCATCGCCGTCTTCCTGCCGCTGTTCGCGATGACCGGCCTCGAGGGACGCATGTACCGGCCGCTGGCGGCGGCGGTGGTGGCGGCGGTGTCCGCCGCGCTGCTGCTGGCCCTCACGCTCGTGCCGCTGGCGGCCGGGCTCGTGCTGCGGCCGCGGCGCGCGGGCGCGCCCGACGACGTCGCGCTGGTGCGCGCCGTCAAGCGCGGCTACGCGCCGCTGCTCGATGCCTGCCTGCGGCACGGCGCCCTCGTGCGGGCGGCCGCGCTGCTGCTCACGCTGCCCGCGCTCTGGCTGGCCACGCGTGTGGGCGCCGACTTCATGCCGCAGCTCGACGAGGGCGCCTTCCTCGTGCAGACCCTGCTGCCGGCCGAGGCCTCGCTGGACGAGGTCGACCGCCTGAACCACGGCGTCGAGGACGCCCTGCGCGGCGTGCCCGAGGTGGCCGACGTCGTGCGCCGCACCGGGCGCAGCGAGTCCACCGAGGACCCCATGCCCCACGTGCTCTCCGACGTGCTCGTGCTGCTGCGCCCGGACCGCGCGCGCGGCCGCGAGGAGCTGGAAGCCGCGCTGCGCGACGCCCTCGACGGCGTGCCCGGCGTCAGCTCGCTGGTCACGACGCCGCTGGGCATGCGCATCGACGAGGGCCTGGGCGGGACGCCGGCGGACATCTCCGTGCGCCTCTTCGGCCCGGACCTCCAGCAGCTCGGCGAGCTGTCCGGGCGCGCGCGGGAGATCCTGGAGCGCGTGCCGGGGCTGGTGGACCTGCGCGTCGAGCCGCTGGACGAGCTGCCGCAGCTGCGCCTCGAGGTGGATCGCCAGGCGGCCGCGCGCGCGGGCCTCGCGCCGGGCGAGATCGTCGAGGCCCTGCGCGTCGCGCTGGCGGGCGAGGAGGTGGGGACGATCTGGCGCGGCGAGCGGCGGCACGACCTCGTGGTGCGGCTCGCCGAGCCCGAGCGCCGCGACCCGGCGGCGCTCGCGGCTCTGCGCCTCGACGCGCACGACGGCACGCCCATCCCGCTGGCTCAGCTCGCGCGCATCGAGGCCGGCAGCGGGCCGGCGGCCATCCGCCGCGAGGCCGGCTCGCGGCGCGTGGCCATCGAGGCCTCGGTGGAAGGGCGCGACCTCTCGAGCGTGGCGGCGGACGTGCGCGCCGCGCTCGCGGCCGAGCTGCCGCTGCCGCCGGGCTGCTTCGTCGCGCTGGGCGGCCGCGTCGAGTCGCAGGAGGAGTCGTCGCGCGCGCTGCTGCTGGCCATCGCCGCCGCGGTCGTGGCCGTCTTCGTGCTGCTCGACCTGGCCCTGGGCTCGGCGGCCGAGTCGCTGGTGATCCTGGCCACGCTGCCGGACGCCTTCGTGGGCGGCATCCTCGCGCTGTGGCTGGCCGGCGAGACCTGGAACGTGTCCTCTCTCGTCGGCCTCATCGGCCTGCTGGGCATCGCGGTGCAGAACGGCCTCGTGCTCGTGACGCAGACGCGCGCGCTGGTGGCGGAGGGCCGGCCCTTCGAGGCGGCGCTGCGCGAGGCCTGCCTCGGGCGCGTGCGGCCCAAGCTCATGACCGCGGCCACCGCCATCCTCGGCCTGCTGCCGCTGCTCGTGCTGCGCCTGCCGGGCACGGAGCTGGAGCGTCCGCTGGCCGTCGTGATGACCGGGGGGCTCATCACGTCGACGCTGTTCACGCTGCTGGCTCTACCGAGCTTCTACGCGCTGGTGCAGCGGTGGCGCGAGCGGCGCCGCGCATGAGCCGCCGCGCAGGCCCTCGTCAAGACCGAACCGTGTACGAGTTCACCCGCGCGGGCTCTGGCTGGCCGCGCACGATGACCTGCAGCGACCGGCCACATCTCGATGAGCGGCGCCTGCAGCCGCGAAGCCCCGCGCCGCCCCCGCCCTGCGCTTGGCACTACTTGCCCTGCGAGACCGGCTTCTCCGGCGGCGGCGCCTTGTCCATGTGCTTGAGGTAGTGCTGCAGCGCGCGCACCTGCTCCTCCCAGTCCTTCACGAAGACGTTGTACTTGCCGTCCTTCAGCTCGCCGAAGAAGTTGGGCATCTTCGTGCCGGGCTGGCTGGCCTGCGGGTTCTTGAGCCAGTCGTGGATCCAGTCCCCCTTGAGGCGCTTCTGCGCCATGGCGAGGTCGGGGCCCCAGTTGGTCTTGTCCGGGTTGCTGGGCTCCTGGCCGCCGGCCGGGTGGCACTGGTTGCACTGGTTCTTGGCGAAGACCTGCTGGCCCTTGTCGAGCAGGTCCTGGATGACGGCCGCGTCGGTGTCGGCCTGGAAGGGCCAGGGCTGGTTGGCGCGCGCCGCGAACCAGCGCGTGAAGGCCATGGCCTGGTCCTGGGTGAAGCCGAAGGTGGGCATGCGCACCTGGACGTGCGTGCGCACGGTGAAGGGCGAGAGCAGGAAGCCGAAGAGCCAGTCGGGGTTGACCTTGGCGCCCTCGTTGCGCAGCACCGGCGGACGCATCGCGGGCTGCTCGATGAACTTCTTGATGCCGCCCTCGTCCGCGCCGTAGACGACCACCGGCCCGGTGGCCTCGTGGGCCTCCAGGAAGTCGAGCGTGTCGGTGTCCTCGTCCTCCCACGGGTCGTAGATCTCGTCCTGGAACCAGTCGCCCGCGGCCAGCACCTGCTTGCGACCGCCCTCGCCGTCGACGACGAGCGGCTTGGCCATCCACGCGCCGGCGTCCACCGTGTCCTCGCTGGGGATGATCGGCGCCGAGACCTTGCCGATCTGGTGGCAGCCGGTGCAGTTGCGCTCGGTGATGAGGCGGCTGGCCTGCTCCAGCACCTTCTCGTCGGCGCTGAGCGTGCGCTTCATGCTCCCGTCGATGCCGTCCTCGCGCAGGCCCATGAGGAACTGCGTGACCAGCTCCACCTCGCCGGGCTCGAGGTAGAAGTTGGGCATCTTGAGCTTGTCGCCGGGCGCCTTGAGCTTCTCGTCGTAGCGCTCGATGCGGCCGTGCGCCGCGTCGGGCTCGTGCCCGGCGGCCGGGTGCACGCCCGCGTCCGCCACCACGATGGGCAGGCGGTCGAAGACGCGCGGGTCGGTGAGCTTGGCGCGGAAGAAGTCGTGCCGCGTGAAGGGGATGGCCTCGGGGTTGTGCACGTCGGCCTCGAAGCCGAAGTCGAACTTGCTCAGTTCCTTGAGGCCTTCCTTGGTGAGCTCCGTGCCCACGCCGCTGTCGTTCTCGTGGCCGGGCACGAGGTGGCAGCCGCTGCAGCCGTAGCGCGCGAAGAGCTTGCTGCCCACGAACTGCTCCACCGCCGGCGTGCCGCCCTGGCCGCGCATGCGGGCGAGGTCGGCCTTCGCGATCTCCTCGCCCGACGCCGCCGACAGGTACTCGACGGCGATGGAGTCGAGGATCTTCTCGTCCGCCTTCGGCTGCGGGCGAGACTCCCAGGACGCGTCGCGGCCGCTGAGCAGGTAGGCCACCAGGTCGGCCGCCTCCTCGTCGGAGAGCCGCAGGTTGGGCATGACCGTGGTGGGGAAGTACTTGCGCGGGTCCTTGAGCCAGTCGAAGAGCCACGCGCCGTTGACCTTGCTGCCCACCGCGGAGAGGTCCGGACCGTGCGTGGCCTCGACCAGCTGGTCGCGCGCCATGGAGTGGCAGCCCAGGCAGCCGCGCTCGGTGAACAGCTGCTTGCCGTGCGCCGCGTCGCCGCTCTTGCCGGGCGCGGGCGTCGGGACGTAGCCGGTGCGGGCCAGCGCCTCGCGCGACAGGCCGAAGACGTAGCCCACGATGGCGCGCGCCTCGACATCGTTGCGCGCGCGCCAGTCGTCCACCCAGCGGTCCTGCTCGTTGTTCCACGGGTGCCGGTCGTCGCGCACCTCGTCGGCCTCGCCCGTGACCGCCACGTCGACCTTGCCGCCGGTGTTGCTCTGGTTGAAGAACTGCGGCATGCGCGTCAGCGGCCGGAAGCTCTTGGGCGCCATGACCCACTTGCGCGCCCAGTCCTCGGTGGTCTTGGCGGCGATGTTGGTCAGGTCGGGGCCCGGCTTGCGCAGGTGCTGCAGGCCCTCGATCTTGTGGCAGCCGTAGCAGCCGAGGTCCTCGACCAGCTGGCGGCTCTGGTTGTACTCGGGCACGCCCTGGATGCGGTCCGTCTGCTGGTGGCACTGGAAGCAGGACGAGTACAGCTTGTCCGAGGGCACCATGGGGAAGTCCCAGTAGTGCCGGTGCTCGTCGTAGCCGTAGTCGGCGATCCAGCGCTCCTTCTTCACCTCCTCGGTCTCGTCCTTGTCGGCCGTCGGCACGTGGAAGGTGCGCGGGAACTCCACCGCCTGGCCGCGGCCCTGGTGGCACACCGTGCAGCCGAACTTGCCCTTGGGGTGCGGGCTGCCGTCGCTCACGAACAGGTCGAGGCGCGGGTGCGCCATGAAGACGCGCTTGCCCGGCACGTCCCAGTCCGGCCCGGCGAAGCTCGGGTCGTCGATGCCCACGTGGCACGTGGTGCAGCGGTCGATCTTGCCCACGTACATGAAGTTGTAGTTGTCCTGCAGCTTGTCCAGGACGATCTGGTCGATCTTCTCCGTGGGCGCCAGCATGTCGGCGATGGGCGCGTTGCGGATCACGTCGTTGAAGAGGTTGTGGTCGATACGCGCGAGGCGCGCGGCCGCCTTGTCGCGCTGCTCGGTGAGGTCCGCGAGCGCCTTCTTCGCGGCGGTCTCCTTCCCGACCAGCGCGTCGATCTCGGCCTTCTTGGCGTCGCGCGCGGCGAGCTTGGCATCGGCGATGCCCGTCAGCCGCTCCAGGTCGGCCTTCATGGCGTTCAGCTTGGCGTCGGAGTCGGCCAGCGCGGCCGCGTCCCCGCCCTTCCGCATGCGCAGCTCCTCGAACTGGTAGCGCAGCGCGTCGAACTCGGACTTCTTGAACTTGGCGTCCTGGTCGGCGCGGAAGAGCTCGCCGTCGAGCGTCTCCCACTCCTTCTGCAGGCGCGCGACGTCGGCGGAGCGCGCGGACACCTCGGCCTCCGCGGCCGCAGCGTCGGCCTCGAGCTGCGCCAGCTTGTCCTTGTCGATGGCCTGGTCGGCGGCCGCCACCGCCTGCTGACCCATCTTGATCTTGATGTCGCGGAACTGGCTCTGGAAGTCCTTCCAGTCGCGCACCCAGTCGTGGCGCAGCATGAGCACCACGGCCACCGTGAGCACCGCGCCGCCCAGCGTGAACCAGCGCGCCAGCTTGCCCGGCGCGTAGAGGCGCTCCTCGCCGAAGCTCGTGCGGTCGATGGGCTGCACCGGCCAGATGGGCTTGCCGGCCGGCGCCTTGGCGGGCGCGGGCTTGACGGGCGCGGCCACCACGGCCGGGGCGCCCGCCGCGGACAGTCGGGGCGCGGGCGCGCCCTTGCCGGCCTCCATCTTGGCCTTGAGAGCCGCGACGCGCGCGGCCACGTCGGCCTCGGAGGCCGCGGGTGCAGCCGCCGCCGGAGCCGCCGCCGCTGCGGGCTTGGCCGCTGCGGCCGCCGCAGGCGCCGCGGCTGGAGCCGCGCCGCCGGCCATCTTGGCCTTGATCG
>DASUFI010000139.1:0-16562 GCA_036274635.1 Planctomycetota bacterium | reverse complement strand
AGCCGAGAGCGACGCCGAGGGCCGCTTCGATCTGCCCGTCGCGGCCGCGCCCGACGCCGCGCGCCTGCACGTCGCGTGGATCGGCACGGCGCGCATCCTCGAGGACGGCCTGGAGAACGAGGCGCCGCTCGGCAACCTCGTGGACGCGGACGTCGAGCTGCAGCGCGCCGACTTCACCTCGGGCGTGCCGCGCCGCATCGAGCTGGACACGGGCTGGATGATCGGCGGCACCGTCACCGATGGCCGCGGCCAGCCGGTGCACGCCGCCCGCCTCTTCGTGGAGAAGGCCGGCTGCACGGCCGAGTCCGGCCGCGACGGCGCCTTCCTGCTGCGCGACATTCCCGCCGACCAGGGCTCCGCGGACGTCTTCGCCCGCGCGCCGGGCCGGCAGACGCGCAGCGTGACCGTGTCCGCGCCGCCGGCCGGCCAGGACCGCGCGACGGCGCTCATCGAGCTGCCCGAATGCGCCAGCCTGCGCGGCGCGGTGGTAGACGAGAGCGGCGTGCCCTTCGAGGACGTCGAGGTCTTCCTCGTCGGCGCGGCCGAGGTGGCGCCGGGGCCGTTCGACACGCGCACCGGGCGCGACGGCGACTTCGCCTTCGACGGCCTGCCCGAAGGCCGCTACGACCTCGTCGCGCGCGTCGACGACGAGCACGCGCAGCGCGCCGGCGCCCCCGACGCCGCCGCCGAGACCTGGGCACACGACGTGCTGCTCGCGTGCGGCGCCAACCGCGATGTGCGGCTCGTCGTCGCCAAGGGCGTCTCGCAGCGCGGGCGCGTGCTCGACAACCAGGGTCGCCCGCTCGGCAACCACGTCGTCGCGGCCCGCGTCGTGCGTGCGATTCCGTGCCACCCCGCCGCTCTCTGCGCCGCCGCGTCCGCCGAGACCGACACCGCGGGACGCTTCGCGCTGCGGCGCCTCGCGCCCGGCCCATGGGAGCTGACGGTGGAGGGCATCCCCGCCGGCTGCGAGCACGGCGACGGCGGCCAGTGGCGCCCGCTCGCCAGCCGCGGCGCGCCCGGAGCGCTGGCGCAGGACGGCGCGCCCGCCGGCCCGCCGCGCCCGGTCGAGCTGCGCCGCGAGGTCGAGGTCGGGCACGTGCCCGACGACGTGGAGCTCGTCGTGCCGCGCGTCAGCGAGCATCCCGAGTGGAGCCTTCAGAGCTGGCCCTGGCTGCGGGCCCGGCTGTCCAGCGGCCGCAGCTACCCGCTGTTCGAGGGCGCGCGCATCGAGATCTGGGACGTCGCGCGCCGCGCCGTCGCTCACCCGCAGTATCGCTTCGCGGACATCAGCATGCCCGTCGACTCCGAGACGGCGGCGGGCCTGCTCGTCTTCGCGGCGCCCGGCTACATGCCGCGCTTCACGGTGCTGCACGACGCGCAGCTCGAGCACGACTTCGGCGAGGTCGTGCTGGACGAGGCGCCCAAGGTCGTGGTCGGCGTGCGCGATGAAGCGGGCAAGTGGCTCGGTGACCCCGAGATCACCATCCACTGGTTCGGCGGAGGGCGCCCGGAGGCGGTGGCGAGCACCTCGGACGGGACGTTGTCGCCGCTCAGCGCGGACCGGCGCGAGGGCCGCTTCGAGGTGACGGTGTCCGCGCCGGGCCGCCGCCGCTGGCGCAAGGCGGGGCTCGTGCCGCCGCCGTCGCAGCCGGCGAGCTTCGACGTGGTGCTGCCAATATGGTGAGGCGGGGGGCGCTCTTCGCGGGCGTCGCCATGGCGGTCTTGCTTGCCGGGCTTGCGACCTGGTGGCTGACGCGAGGCCACGCGGCCAGCGGCGACGCGTCGGTGATCGAAGCCACCGCTGCCCGGGCTGGCGGCGTCGAGTTGCCCCGACCCCTCGAGCCGCGGCCTGCCACGCCCGCGACGAAGGCTGAGCCGCCGGTCCTTGCTCCGACCGCAGCAGCCGCCGAGCGACGGCCGGCTGATCCACGCTTCACGCCCGACGGCACATCGCGGCTCTTCCGCGGCTGGGCGATCGATGGGCGCGGCGAGCCACTCGCGAATCACCTGCTTCAACTCTATGTCGTCGAGGAAGGCAAGCAGTCTGCGCGCTTGACGCTGGAATCCCAGGTGGAATCAGGGCGCGATGGTCACTTTGCATTCGTCGGCATCGCGGCGGGAACCAAGCTGCTCAAGCTGCGCGGACCGGGCGGGGGCGATCTGCCTGTGTTGACGGACGACGGCCGCGTCCTGCGAGAGGCGGCAGAGGGTCGGATGTACATGTCCATCGCCGATGCGGGGCTGATCGACGCATCCGTGGTCGGGCCGCGGCACGCAGCCTTCTGGGTGCAGGGGTGCGCCATTGCGCCCGTCGATCCCGCCGAGCTGAAGCAGTGGCACTTCACCATGGTCGTCCCGCGTCTCCAGGATCCCGCGGCGCCACTTCCGCTCCCGCCCTGCAGCGACTGGAAGGCTCCGCCTCCGGAGCCAGACGTCGCGGAGCCGGTGCTGCACCTCAACCTGCCCAGCTACCAGCGCTGGCGGCACGACTGCTTCCTCGTCGGTGCGGATAGGGACGGCGACACGCGACTCGTCGTGGGTTGCGACGGCTTCGGCTCGCAGTTCGCCGACATCACCGAGCTCGGCTTGCTGCGCCAAGCGCCGGCTCTCACCTTGCAGCGCGTGGCAGGGCTGGCTCTTTCGATCGTCGACGCCAACGACAACTCGGGCGTGACGATCGGCGAAGCCACCGTGCGCGAGCTGGGCGGCGGTCAGCCCGACCGGGTCACTCGCCTCGACCTGTCGGCCGACTACTACGAGTATCTCGAGTTCTGGTCGACGCGCGCGTCAGGCCGCTACGAGCTGAGCGTCCGCGCGCTCGGCTACGCCGACTGGACCGGCTCGGGCGAGCTCGTCATTGGCCGCTATGCCGACGGCCCGCCCGTCGTGCGGGCCGAGCTTCACCGCGCCCGCTGATCGCCCAGCCGCCGGGCTGCCTCCCCCGTATCATGCTGCGGCACGATGTGCGTCTGGAGGTGCGTGTGGCGGGTGAGCGCAGCGACGAGAGGCCGGGCGACATGCAGCTCTCGATGCACGGCCCTGGCACCGGCTGTTGCGAGCCGCCGCGGGTCCAGCTGGCGTCGCGGCCGTGGTGAACCGGCGGAAGACCGCCGCCTTCAGCGCGGTGGCCCTGCTGATCGTGCTGGCGACGTGGTGGTGGGTGGGGCGCGACTGGGAAGCTCCCGAGGCGACCGTTGGCGGCGCGCGCTCGCTCCCTGCCCCTGACACGCACCCACTCCCGCCTCCGCCTCCGCAGCCGCAGCCGGTGGCCGAGGTGCCACCCGCAGCGCACGAGCCGAGCACCGCGCCACCCGCGCCTGCGCCCGAGGCCAGCGAGCCGCCGCCGGAGGTCCCCGACACGACCGACGAGGCGCGCGTGCTGTCCGGCCGCGTGATCGACGCGCGGGGCCAGCCGCTGGTCGGTCACCTCGTACGGCTGTCCGACCCGCCCGGGGCGAGGCCTGCGCCCGGCGCGACGGGGCGCGCGCTCGAGGCCACGACCGACGCCGACGGGAGCTTCACGCTCGCCGACGTCCGCGCCGGCACGCAGCTCGTTCAGCTCCTCGGGCCGGGGGAAGGCGACATCGCCACCCTGCAGCGCGACCTGAAGGGCGCTCCGGGCGTCGGCGTCGGATTCATCGCGAACGAGGGCACCGTCTACCTCGCCGTCCCGCCCGGCGGCCTCGACGGCGTCGAGCTCGTCGGCCCGCGCCACGCGTGCTTCTGGGTGGAAGGGCAGCTCGAGCCCGCCGGCACGACGGAGCCGGCGCCCGAGCATGTCCACCTGATCACGAATTGCATCCACCTGCGGGCGTCCGTGCCGGACTGGGGCGAGGTGTTCGACCCGCTCGCTGCCGTGGCCGGCGAGGTCCAGCCAGCGGAGCACGACCCGCAGCGGATAACACTCCAGCTGCCGCTCGGGCGCGGGCTCGAGCGCAGCTTCCTCGTCGGCGCCGACGAGCCCTCCGACACGCTGCTGGTGATCGCCGTCCCCGGCTACGCCACGCAGACCCGCAAGGTCCAAGGCGAGTTGGTGGTGGAGCGGGTGGGCACCATCGTGCTGCAGCGCGTGGCCGGCCTCGTCGTCGACGTCTCCGATGCGGTCTCGTCACGTCCGGTCGAGGAGGGCAGCATCGAGTTGCGCGAGACAGGCGGCGGCATGCCCGACCGGGTGTCCGTCCACGAGGTGCGCGGCGAGGTCTACGGCGACATGGCCCTGCTCAAGACGATCTGGTCGGAGCGCGCCTCAGGCCGCTACGAGCTGCACATCCGCTGCCCGGGCTACGCCGAATGGACCGGCTCCGGCGACCTCATCCTCGGCGATCCGGAGGCCAGGCTGCCCACGGTCACCGCCGAGCTGCACCGCACCCCCTGATCAGCCCCACAGCGGCCACCAGCGCTTCTTCTCCTGCAGCCCCTTGATGGTGTCCTCCGCCGCGCCGAGGTAATCCTTCGCGCACGGATGGCAGCCGGTGTTGCAGCAGATCACCGTGCGAGGGTCGGTTTCGCCCGTCACGATCTTGACCACGGCGTAGGAGAAGTAGTCCTCGAGGCCGTGCTTGCGCATGGCGCGGGCCAGCACCTCCTTGAAGCGAGGGTGCTGGAGCAGGTGTGCGCGTGGGGCTTGGGTCGAGGGCATGCTGGTGATCGGCGTGGCGCGCGGAGGGCCACAGTCTAGCTGGCGTCGGGCGGGTGTGCTGCCGGGCGTGCTGGGCGCTTCACGCGAGGGCATACTGGCGCCGAGCGGCGGGCGGCCGCGCTCAGGAGAGTAGCCGATGAGATCACCGCTTGTCCGGTGGGTGCGCGCGGCGGCGCTGGTGCTGCTGGCCGGTTGCGCCACGGTACCCGGCACGGGGCGCTCGCAGCTGCGGTTCATCCCGCTCGAGACGGAGATGAGCCTTGGCGAGGAGGGCTACCAGAGCGAGCTGAAGGAGGCGAAGCTCATCACGTCGGGCCCGGACTACGAGATGGTGCAGCGCGTGGGGAAGCGCATCGCGGACGCGGCTACGCAGCTGAATCCCGAGCCCGCGGCGGAGTTCGAGTGGGAGATCAAGCTCATCGACGACCCGAAGACCGTCAACGCCTGGTGCATGCCGGGGGGCAAGATGGCGGTCTACAGCGGCCTGCTGCCAGTCACACAAAACGAGGAGGCGCTGGCCATCGTGGTGGGCCACGAGGTCGGCCACGCGGTGGCGCGGCACGGCGCCGAGCGCATGAGCCAGGACATCGTGTTCTCGGTGGTCCTGGGTGTCACGGCCACCTCGCTCTCCGACATGAAGCCCGAGGAGAAGAACGCGGTCATGGCGGCGCTTGTGGGCGTGGGCACGCTCGGCGTGCTCTACCCCTACTCGCGCACGCAGGAGGCCGAAGCCGACGAGCTGGGCCTCTACATCGCGGCCTGGGCCGGCTACGACCCGCATGCAGCCATTCCGCTCTGGCAGCGCATGTCCGAGATGGGCGGCTCCAAGCCGCCCGAGCTGCTCTCCACGCACCCCTCGGACGAGTCGCGCATCGAGCACATGCAGGAGCTCATGCCCCAGGCCGAGGACATGTACGAGCAGGGCAAGCGGGAGCGCGGCGAGTCGTGAGTCAGCGGCCGAAGCCGCCGCCGCCGGGCGTGCGGATGGTCACGCCCAAGGGGCCGATCTCGTCCTCGCCCGCCGCGCCCGGCTGACCGCCAGCCAGGCCGAAGGGTCGCGTGCGCCGCCGCTCGGCCAGCAGGCTCACGGCCAGCGGCCGCAGGAACTCGATCGAGCGCACGACGCCGTCGCCGCCGCGCCAGTGGCCGGCGCCGCCGCTGCCGCGCCGCACCGAGAACTCGCGCACGACCACGGGCGCGCGCCGCTCGAGCACCTCGACGTCCGTGAGGCGCGTGTTGGTCATGTGCGTGTGCACGGCGCTGGCGCCGTCGAAGCCGCGCCCCGCGCCCGCGCCGCCGCAGAGGGTCTCGTAGTAGCCGAAGCTGCCGTCGCCGAAGGTGAGATTGTTCATCGTGCCCTGCGCGGCGGCCAGCACGCCGAGCGCCCCGTAGAGCACGTCCACGAGGCGCTGGCTGGTCTCGACGTTGCCGCCGCACACCGCCGCGGGTGGCTGCGGATCCAGCAGCGAGCCCTCGGGCACGCGGAGGGTCAGCGGGCGCAGGCCGCCGGCGTTGAGCGGGATGGGGCGCGCGGCAAGCGTGCGGAAGACGTACAGCACGGCGGCCACGACCACGGCGCGCGGGGCGTTGCGGTTGCCCGCGTGCTGCGGCGCCGAGCCGGCGAAGTCGACCGTCGCCTCCGGCCCGCCCGCGCCGCGCCGCACGTCGATGGCCACACGCACCGCCGCGCCGTCGTCCAGCCCATCCGCGAACTCGTAATGCGCCGCCTCGCGCCCATGCAGCAGGCCGTCCAGCACGTCGCGCATCACGGCCTCGGCGTTGTCGGCGAGGCGCTCCATCCAGCCCTCCACCACGTCGGTGCCCAGCGCGTCGCACAGCTCGTGCAGGCGGCGCGTGCCGTGCGCGTTGGCGGCGGCCTGCGCGCGCAGGTCGGCGAGGCGCTCGTCGACGCCGCGCACGCCGGCGGCCTGCAGCCGCGCGCGCAGGCCCGCCTCGTCCGCCTGCTCGTTGCGCACGAAGAGCACCTCGGAGAGCAGCACGCCTTCCTCGGCGATGGAGTGCGAGGCCGCCGGCATCGAGCCCGGCGTGGGGCCGCCCACGTCCGCGTGATGGCCGCGGTTGGCGACGAGGAAGGCCAGGCGCCCCATGCGGAAGACCGGCGAGATCACGGTGATGTCCGGCAGGTGGCTGCCGCCGCGGAAGGGGTCGTTGGTGACCCACGTGTCGCCGTCGCGCAGCGCCTGGCCCTCGAGCAGCGCGCGCACGGTCTCGCCCATGGCGCCGAGGTGCACGGGGATGTGCGGCGCGTTGGCCACGAGGCCGCCCCGCGCGTCGAAGACCGCGCAGGAGAAGTCGAGGCGCTCCTTGATGTTGACCGAGTGCGACGTGCGCCGCAGCTGCTCGCCCATCTCGGTGGCCAGCGCCATGAAGCGGCGGCCCATGATCTCGAGGCCCACGGGGTCGTCGGAGGGGTGGCGCAGCGTGTCGCCCACCGTTGCGACGACCGACGCGCGCAGCAGTCGCAGGCAGCCGTGGCCGTCGACGCGCGCCGTCCAGCCGGGATCGAGGACGGTGGTGGCGTTGTCCTCCACGAGCACGGCGGGGCCCGCGATGGTCGCGCCGGGCTGCAGGTCCGCCCGGCGCCACACGGGCCAGGCGCGCGCGTCGCGCGGACCGGCCGGCGGGCCGTAGCTCGAGCCCGCCTGGTGCGGCGGCGGCGAGTGGGGCCGCTCCTCCCGCGGCGCCGTGTCCTCCAGCGCCGCGTGCGCCACGGCGTCGACGCGCGCGGCCGTCAGCTCCACCGGCCGCCCGGCGTGCGCGAAGCCGAAGGCCCGCCGGTGCGCCTCCTCGAAGTCCTGCGCCCAGCTCCGGCTCCACGGAACGGTGAGGGCGTGGTCCGTGCCGGCGTAGCGCGCGTCCACCGAGCGGCGCAGCTCGACGCGTTCCGTCGGCACGCCCTGCGCCGCCAGCGCCGCCCGCGCGCGCGCCTCCGCCGGCGCGAAGGGCGGCTGGCCGGCGCCGCGCACGGGCTCGACCTCGTGGTGGCGCACGTCCGCCAGCAGCAGGCCCCACGCGGACATCACGCCGGCCAGCGGATGCACCACCACCTCGCTCATGCCCAGCCTCTCGGCCAGCGCGCAGGCGTGCTGCCCGCCCGCGCCGCCGAAGACCACCAGCGCGTCGTCGCGCGGATCGTGGCCGCGCGCCACGGACACCTCGCGGATCGCGCCGGCCATGGCCTCGTCGGCCACCTCGAGGAAGCCCGCCGCCGCCGCCAGCGGCTCGCCGAAGGCCGAGAGCGCGCGGCGCGCGGCCTCCACGTCCAGCGGCAGGTGGGGGAAGTGCTCGGGGCGGATGCGGCCGAGCAGCAGGTTCGCGTCGGTGACCGTGGCCGGGCCGCCGCGGCCGTAGCAGCGCGGCCCCGGCTGCGCGCCCGCCGAGTCGGGCCCGACCTGATAGCGACCATCGGCCAGCCGCAGCCGCGAGCCGCCCCCCGCCGCCACGGTGTGGATGTGCAGCGCCGGCGCCCGGACGCGCACGCCGCCCGCCAGCGTCTCGTGCTCGCGCAGCGGCTCGCCGCCCTCCACGCGGCAGACGTCCGTGCTCGTGCCGCCCATGTCGAGTCCGATGGCGCCGCGCAGGCCGCACAGCGCCGCCACGCGTGCCACCGCCAGCGCGCCGCCCGCCGGCCCCGACAGCAGCGCGTCCTTGCCGGCGGCGTGGGCTGCGTCCGCGAGGCCGCCGCCGGACTGCATGAAGAGCACGCGCGCCCCGCCCGCCGCCGCCCGCACACCGGCCAGGTACTGGCGCAGCAGCGGCGTGAGGTACGCGTCGATCACCGTCGTCTCGCCGCGCGGCACCGCGCCGATCTCCGGCGAGACCTCGTGGCTGACGGCCACGTGCGCGAAGCCCGCCTCGCGTGCCAGCCGCGCGACGAGCTGCTCGTGATCGGGGCGCAGCCAGGAGTGCAGGAGCAGGATCGCGACCGCGTCGAGGCCCGCGGCCCGCGCCTCGGCCAGCCCCGTGCGCACGGCGGCCTCGTCGGGCGCACGGCGCACGCTGCCGTCCGCGAGCACGCGCTCGTCGACCTCGAGCACGCGCTCGTGCAGCAGCGGCCGCTTCTCGATGCGCAACGCGAAGAGGTCCGGCCGGTCCTGCGTGCCGATCTCCAGCAGGTCCGCGAAGCCGCGCGTGGTGACGAGCAGCACCCGCGCGCCGCGGCGCTCGAGCAAGGCGTTCGTGGCGACGGTGGTGCCGAGGCGGAGCTCGGCCAGCGAGGCGGCGCCGCGCGCGGTGGCGTGGTCGCGGAGCGCGCGGACGGTCGCGTCCTCTCCGTCGGGCGCGCGGGTGAGCAGCTTGCGGACGATCAGGCGGCCGTCGGGGGCGCGGTCGACGACGTCCGTGAACGTGCCGCCGCGGTCGACACCGAGGTGGTGGGCCATGGGGCGGGATTGTAGGGCGGGCGGACGAGCGGCCATGGCTTTCCAACATTGTTGGCCGGCTTCACGGATCGATGGCGCATGGACGCCGGATGCCGGCGCGATCATGGCTGGACGGCATATGACTCTGCAGAGTATTGGAGGACCGATGGATTGGATCGCGGGCGCGCTGACCTTCCTGATCGCGGCTGCCGTGCAGCCAGCCTCAGATCAGGACACGCCCCCCGAAATTCCTGTCCACATCCACGTCCTTTCGTTCCCCGACCTTCCCATCGCCCCGCTCGGGCCCATTCTTCCGACAACAGCGATCTCGGCCGACGGCGACATCGTGATGGTCTCGCTTTCCAGCCCGGGGACGATGATGACCAGCGGGCCCTCATCTGAGCCCGCTGGGACGTGGGTGCATGACGTTGCCAAGGGCGAAACACATGAGCTCCACCTCGTGCGCGATGGGAAGCCCTGGCGACTGGCCGGCCGGTCGGGACTTTCGGCGGACGGTCGATACGTGGCATCTGCTTGCACACCCGATGCCGGCCCGATGCCCAAGTGGACGCCCGGCATGACGATGAGCCCTCCTGTGGCGACCACTACGATCGCGCTGATCGATCGGGCGAGCGGTACGAACCGCTTCATCGATCTCCGAGAGCATGGCTGTGCCGCGCCCTTGTCGTTGCCGGACTCCGTCTCCCTCTCTGGCGACGGCTCCCGGCTTGCCATCAGCACCACGCCGGACTTCGGCCACCACGTCGATCATGGCTGGGCCATGCTTTGGAGCTCGGCCGACGATTCGCTGCGACCGCTCGCACTGGATGACGCCTACTACGGCCTGACCGGCCCGGAGCTGAGCGCGGATGGCCATTGGCTCATCGGCGAATCGTTCTCGAAGAACGAACCGCGAGCGGGAGGTCTCTTGCGTCTCGATTGCGCTAAGGGCACGTCCGAGCTCGTTAGTCTCGGTCCGGACGATCGCCGACTGATTCCGTACCTGCGGGACCATTCCCTCAGCGCGGATGGTCAGCGCGTGGCCTTCGTGTCGAAGGACGGCGACGCCCAGTCCGCAACGCGCACGGATGTCTTCGTGCGCGACTTGGGTTCGGGCACGACGCAGCGCGTGAGCCTGGCTCGGGATGGCTCCGACGCGGACGGCTCTAGTCGTTCGTGCGTCATCTCGGGCGACGGTTGCTACGTCGCCTTTGTGAGCGATGCCCTCAATCTTGTCGCGCAGCTCGACGACGCGCCGCCGGATCTCTTCGTCCGCGAGTTGGCGAGTGGCCGCACCGTTCGTGTCGGGGTTGAGGATTTTGCTCCCGATGCGCGGATGGTCTACCTGCCCGCTCTATCGCACAACGGGCGCCGCGTCGTCTTCTGTGTGGACATAGCGACGCAGCCGACTCGCGTGGTCCTCGCTGACATCGATTGGGCCGTGAACGAAGGGGCACCGCAGCGCTAAGGGTCGTCGGCGATCCCCTCAGGGCCGCCGATGCGCCGAGCCCTGCTCCTCGTCGAGCTCCACGGTCGCCGGCTCGGGGCCATTCGGCGTCCATGCAACCTGGGCCCAGTCCGCATCTGGCCAAGCCGAGTCGTCGTCAAGTGAGCAGACCATGGTGCCGGTCGGCGCAGTGATGCGCACTTGCCCGTTTGAGTCCAGGACATACGTCGCCGGAACGTGCCACGGAAGTTCCTCCTGGCGTCCGATGCGCACGTTCTGGCCCGCGGGGAGGACGCCGCGCCGGCCGCGCACCGTGATGGTCGCCGTGACGAGCTTGACCTCGACCTGCGCTTCCGCGTGCCCCCACGCAGGCACGTCGATCACCTCTGGAATGCGCTCCAGCCACTGGTCACCCATGATCAGCAGCTGCACCTGTCGTCTGAAGACAGGGGCGAGGGACGCCCGTCCCTCGCCGTCCGAGCGCGAGGTGTGCTTCGCCTGGACATCCGCGCTGATGAGCCCGTCATGCGAATTCATGGGAATGGCTGAAATCTGCATGTCCTCAGGCCACGGTCCCTGCACGTGGATCGCGACGTCGAGCGTCCCCGGCGCTTCGGTGCCCAGATCGAACGACCGCACGAGATCGCGATCCGACGGCATCTCGATCTCGCCCAGCGTCGACAGCCCGTCCCTGGCGGGCCACAGTGATCCATGCCCGCTGCAAGCACAGGTCACGATGGTGTACGGACCTGGGGTGAGGGGACCAATGCTGAACGCTCCATCGGCGTCCACCGGGGCCGGCGATCCGCCCGTGGCGAAGCCGCGATTGCACCGCACGCAGAACTCCGGCAACGCGCTGCCGGGCGGCACCACGATTCGTCCTCGCAGCCAGCGAGCGGGCGGCAAGTGCAGCGCCGCGACGACGGGCTGCTCCGGCGAGGTCGTTACCTCCGAAGGCTCGCTCACGACGGGCCCGGGTGTCCCGGCGACGAGTCTCCAAGTCCCCTTGGGCAGGCCGGTGATGCTGAAGTCCGCGGACTCGTAGAACGTAGGGACGAGGTCCCAGGCGTGCCATCCGCCGCGCTCTGCCCGGGCCATGAGCTCCTTCTCCCAGTCTTCGCGCGGTTCGGGTTCGAGTCGAGGCGGCTGCGGTCCCAACACGACCACGGCGCCGAACGCAGGTTCTCCGGTGGAATAGCTGAGCTTTCCGGCGATGGTGCAGCCGGGCTCGAGAGACATCTCGCATCGGACCACAGCGCCTGCCGCGAGACGCGTATCGCGATGCTCGAGGGGCACGCGATCCCTGGTGTGGGCACCGACGAGGACCGGGCCTGCCGGCAGGCGCCCGAACACCACGCGACCCTGCTTGTCGGTTGAACCGTGAACGATGTTGGCGACGGCATCGCCTGCTCCGAACTGCACGGCCACCGATGCGCCCGCCACCGGCGCGCCATCCTCCGCGCCGCGGCACATGACCTCGAGCGTCGCCGTGCCCTCCAGCTTCACGTCGTGCGGTTCCAGCCCCGGTTGCACTCCGTGGAGCTCGAGCGGTGGCTCGTCGCGCCAGCGCAACACGACGTCGTGGTCGACCGGCTCGCAGTCGTCCAATACAAGCAAGTGGCTCGTGATGAATCGAGCACCGATCGGCTCCGACCCTGCGCACGTAACCATCGCGCTGAGGCAAGACGCGTCGGGCGGGAAGTCGCGACCGGTTCCGAGCACGAGCCGCAAGGTGATGCGGCGGTCGAGGTTCGGGGAGCCGCACGGAAGCCAGCAGTCCGCCACCTCGCCCGGATGCACTTCGAACTCGCCCCGCAGCGGACCCAGCGTCGAGTGAGTGAACACCACCGCGTGGCGACCGGGCTCCAGCTCTTCGAGGCTGATCGCGTCCGTGGTGTTCGTCTTCACGCGGGCGACGAAGGTCGGGATTTCCGAGTTCGCGCTCTGATAGCGGAACACCATCAGCTCGTCATCACGGCACCAGGCAGAATGTCCTGCGCCGTCCTCGAGGTGGATGCGGGCGCTGCCCTTGCCTACCAGCTGTCGAGGCTCGCCCTCGGTGTGCTGAAGTCCATCGAATGTCGGTTCTCCGCCAGGTGTCGACACGACACGCGCGGCGTCAGGCTGTGGCGCGGAGGCATCCGGCGCGAGCAGCCACCACGCCAGCGCGGCCAGCAGCAGCACGCCGATCGGAACGAGGAAGCGAAACACCGGCCGCGAGGGCTCCCGAGGGATCTTCTGAACCCGCTTTCAGACTAACGGCTGCGCCGCAGCCGCGCCGCTCACCCCTCCGCGTTCTTCTCCTGCACTACGCCGCGCCCCTCCGCCGTCCCCGCCAGCTTTACCGCCGTCAGCACCCCACCCCAGACGCACCCGCTGTCGCACGCCACCACGTCCTCGCGCAGCAGCAGCCCCAGCGCCGCCCAATGCCCGCACACCACGACGTGGTCCGTGCTGGCGCGCCCCTCCGCCGCGAACCAGGGCACCACGCCCTTCGGCGCCAGCGCCGGCGGGCCCTTGAACTCCAGCTCCATGCGGCCGCGGCCGTCGACGACGCGCAGGCGCGTGAGCGCCGCGGCGATGGCCGCGAGCCGCTTGCCGCCGGTGTAGTCGTCATCCCAGCGCTCCGGCTTCCAGCGCTTGATGGCCGCCGCGGCCTCGCGCCAGTCGGGCCCGGACAGCGAGGCGTGCACCTCGGCCGCGAGCGCGGTGGCCTTGGCGACGCTCCAGCCTGGCGGCAGGCCTGCGTGCACCAGGACGTGGGGCCGGCCGTCGACGGGCTCGGCGTGCAGCAGCGGCTGGCGGCGCAGCCACTCGACCAGCTCGTTGCGGTCGGGCGCGCTGAGGACGTCGCCCAGCGTGTCCTTCTTGCCAGGCTTCTCGACGCCCGCGGCCAGGGCCAGCAGGTGCAGGTCGTGGTTGCCGAGAACGACGTGCAGGCGCTCGCCCAGCGGCTCGCTGCCGCGGCCGGCGGCGGCGTCGTGGGCCCAGCGCAGGACGTCGAGGCTGTGGGGGCCGCGGTTGACGAGGTCGCCCACCAGCCAGAGGCTGTCGCGTGACGGGTCGAAGCCGGCGTCGCGGCGCAGGCGGTCGAGCAGCCGGCGCAGCGTGACGGCGCAGCCTTGAACGTCGCCGATCGCAAAGGTCACCATCGCGTGGACCGTTCCCGCTCCGAGGTGAGATGGCTGCCGCCCGACGCTCCGCCGCCCGCCGCGCCCGCACGGCGCGCGGCAAGGTCCGGCGGCGGGTGCGCCGGCGTCCGCGGGCGAGGCGCCCCGCGGCGGCCACCCGCCGGCGGGAGATGGTCGCCGCCGTCGACCTCGGATCCAACAGCTTCCACATGGTGGTGGCGCGGGTGGTGGCGGGCCAGCCGCACGTGGTGGACCGGCTGCGCGAGCGGGTGGTGCTGGCCGCCGGCCTCGACGAGCACAAGCGCCTGACGCCCGCGGCGCAGGCCACGGCCATGGAGACCCTGCGCCGCTTCGGCCAACGGGTGCACGACCTGAAGCGCGGCTCGGTGCGGGCCGTCGGCACCAACGCCCTGCGCCAGGCCCGCAACGCGCGGGCCTTCCTGCAGCGGGCGCGGCGGGTGCTGGGGCACCCCATCGAGGTCATCTCGGGCCGCGAGGAGGCGCGCCTCATCTACTCCGGCGTCGCGCACGGCCTGCCCGACGTGGCCGGCCGGCGCCTCGTCGTGGACGTCGGCGGCGGCAGCACCGAGATCATCCTCGGCGAGCGCCTGCGCCCGCTGCTCATCGACAGCCTCTTCATGGGCTGCGTCACCTGGAGCCGGCGCTTCTTCCCGCGCGGCGAGCTGACCGAGCGCGCGATGGAGAAGGCGCTGCACGCGGCGCAACGCGAGGTGCAGTCGCTCGAGCAGGGCTACCGCCGGCACGGCTGGCAGCACTGCATCGGCTCGTCGGGCACGATTCTCGCTATCCAATCCATCCTGCGCGCCCACGGCTGGGACGAGCACGGGACGATCACGCCGCGCGGCCTCAAGAAGCTGCGCAAGGCCGTGGTCGCCGCGCGGCGCCTCGACAGCCTCGCGCTGCCCGGCCTGCAGCCCGACCGAGCCGACGTCCTGCCCGGCGGCCTCGCCATCCTCTCGGGGGTCTTCGAGGAGCTGGACATCGAGGCCATGACCACCTCGGCCGGCTCTCTGCGCGAGGGCCTGCTGCACGACCTGCTCGGCCGCATCCGCCACGATGACCCGCGCGAGCGCTCCATCCGCCAGCTTGCCGCGCGCTGGCACGTGGACGCCGCGCAGGCCGCGCGCGTCGAGCGCGCCGCCGTCGCCTGCCTGCGCCAGGTGGCCGACGATTGGGAGCTCGCCGGCGACGAGCCCCGCCAGCTGCTGCAGTGGGCCGCGCGCCTGCACGAGATCGGCCTCACGATCAGCTACTCCGGCTACCACAAGCACGGGGCCTACCTGCTCCAGCACGCGGACCTGCCCGGCTTCTCCCGCGAGGAGCAGCTGGTGCTCGCCACGCTGGTGGGCGCGCAGCGACGCAAGCTGGCCATGGAGGCCTTCCGCAGCCTGCCCGACGCGCGCGTCGAGGACACGGCGGCGCTGGCCATGCTGCTCCGCCTGGCCGTCCTGCTGAACCGCCCCCGCAGCGGGCGGCCGCTGCCGCCGCTCCGGCTGCGGGCCCGCTCGTCGGGGCTGCATATCCGCTTCCCGCGGGGCTGGCTGGCGCGCCACCCGCTGACGCGCGAGGACCTCGAGGACGAGGCCGGGCTGCTCCGGCCCTCCGGGCTGCGTCTCGACGTGCGGTAGGCGTTCACCCAAGTCCGGTCGCGCGGCGCGACTCCCTCGCTCGCGGCCGCACTGAGGCACTGCATATGCACTGCTTCCGTGCTGCTTCAGTTCACGCGGCGCCGGGGACCCCTCGGCTGTGTCTCGGTCCAGCTGGCGCGCCCGGGCGCTCAGCCCCAGCCGTCCTCGGCGCACACCTCGCCCCGCCGCCGCCGCGCCTCCTCCATCAGGCGCAGGAAGGCGGGCCGTGCGCCGGCGAGCTGCAGCCTGTCTCCCGCCACCCTGCTGACAGCGTGCTGTCAGGATGCCGGGGAAAGGGCCGCGGCGCTCAACGGCCGCGCGCGCGGCGCAGCTCGTCCATGTCCGGGCCTTCGCCGCCGCCGCGGGTGGCCAGCTCCTCGAGCAGCACTTCCTGCGCGGCGCGGCGCTGGGTGCCGGGGCGCACGCGCTTCCAGCGGCCGTCGGGGAAGAGCACCCAGGCCTGCGAGTTGTCGGAGAGGGG
Organism: Planctomycetota bacterium; assembly: GCA_036274635.1. Classification (GTDB taxonomy): domain Bacteria; phylum Planctomycetota; class B15-G4; order B15-G4; family B15-G4; genus DASUFI01. The sequence continues at coordinate 830 of DASUFI010000139.1, read as the reverse complement.
AATGACGAGGCCCTCGTTGAGCACGCGGGCCTTGAGGCGGGCGTCCTCGACGGGGAAGGCGGCCTCGACGCGGCGGAAGAAGTTGCGCGCCATCCAGTCGGCGGAGGAGAGGAAGGTGAGCTCTTCGCCGTCGGCGTGGAAGGACCAGACGCGGCTGTGCTCGAGGAAGCGGCCGACGAGCGAGCGCACGCGGATGGTCTCGGAGATGCCGGGGATGCCGGGGCGCAGGCAGCAGGCGCCGCGCACGATGAGCTCGATGGGCACGCCGGCCTGGCTGGCGCGGTAGAGCGCCTTGATGACGCCCGGCTCGGCCAGGCTGTTCATCTTGGCGCGGATGCCGGCGGTGCGACCCTGGCGCGCGCGTTCGGCCTCGCTGTCGATGAGGGCGATGAGCGTGCGCTGCAGGGTGAAGGGCGAGTGCAGCAGCTTCTTGAGGCGCGCCACCTTCCCCAGGCCGGTCATCTGCAGGAAGACCTTGTGGGCGTCCTCGCCGATCTCGCGGTCGGCGGTGAGGAGGGAGAAGTCGGTGTAGGCGCGCGCGGTGCCGGGGTGGTAGTTGCCCGTGCCGAGGTGCACATAGCGACGCAGGCGACGGCCCTCGCGGCGCACGACGAGCAGCAGCTTGGCGTGCGCCTTGTAGCCCACCACGCCGTAGACCACCGAGGCGCCGGCCTCCTGCAGGCGCGTGGCGAGGTCGATGTTGGCGGCCTCGTCGAAGCGCGCGCGCAGCTCGATGACGACCGTCACCTCCTTGCCGGCGCGCGCGGCCTCGATGAGCGCCTCGCCCAGCGGACTGTGGGGGCCGGTGCGGTAGAGGGTCATCTTGACCG
>DASUFI010000138.1:0-3692 GCA_036274635.1 Planctomycetota bacterium | reverse complement strand
ACGGCGGGCAGCTGCCTCAGGCCGGGCGACGTGCGCGCGCGTGCGGCGGCGCGCCCGGCGCCGCGGCGTGCCGTCACGGCAGGCCCTCGCGTACGGGCGGACGGCGAGCGGGAGGATTCGCGCGCATGCGGCCCGTAGAATAATCCTTTTGACCCGCGGAGCGCTCACCTTGCCCCACGCCGCTCCCGCCGCCGACCGGCCTTGGGTCTGTCGCAGCCCCGATGCCGTCTGCGTGCGCGCGCTGGCCGCGGCGCTGGACCTCGAGCCGGTGGTCGCGGCCGCGCTCGCCAACCGCGGCGTGCGCACGGCCGAGGAGGGGCAGGCCTACCTCGCGCCCTGCGTCGAGCACCTGCACGATCCCTTCCTGATGGCCGACATGCAGCCGGCCGCGGAGCGCGTCGCGCGGGCCGTGCGCGCGGGCGAGGCGCTGGTGGTCTACGGCGACTACGACGTCGACGGCCTCACCAGCACCGCGCTCATGGTGCAGTTCCTGCGCTACCTCGGCGCGAGTCCCACGGTCTACGTGCCCAACCGCGCGTACGAGGGCTACTCCTTCAACGACGCCGGCATCAAGCACTGCCAGGACGCGGGCGCGCGCGTGGTGATCTCGGTGGACAACGGCATCGGCAGCATCGAGCCGGTGGCGCGGCTGGCGGCCGCGGGCATCGACGTGATCATCACGGACCACCATCTGCCCGGCGAGCAGCTGCCGCCCGCGCACGCCGTGGTCAACCCGCGCCGCGCGGACTGCAGCTACCCCTTCAAGGGTCTCGCGGGCGTGGGCGTGGCCTTCAAGCTGGCCTGCGCCGTGGCCAGCCGGCTGTCCGAGGGCAAGCGCCGCTCGCCCGAGATGATGCAGTTCCTGGGCGAGGCCATGGCGTGGGTGGCGCTGGGCACCGTCTCGGACATGATGCCGCTCACGGGCGAGAACCGCGTGCTCGCGGCGCGCGGCCTGCCGGCCATCCCGCGCAGCAGCAGCCCGGGTCTCGCCGCCCTGTGCGCCGCGGCCGGCGTGGGCCCGCGCGGCTTCGCGGCGGACGACGTGGCCTTCAAGCTGGCGCCGCGCCTCAACGCCGCCGGCCGGCTGGGGCGCGCGGACATCGCGCTGGCGCTGCTCATCGCACCCGACGCGGTCACCGCGGTTCCGCTCGCCGAGCAGCTCGACCGCCTCAACACCCAGCGCCGCGCCGCGGACCGCGGCATGTTCGACCAGGCGCGCGCGCGGCTGCCCACGCTGCCGTCCGACGGCCCCATCGTCATGCACGACGATCGCTGGCCTTCGGGCCTGCTCGGGCTCGTGGCGGGGCGGCTCGCGCAGCAGACCGGCCGGCCCGCGGTGCTCATCGCCATGCGCCCCGGCGAGCCCGCGGCGAAGGGCAGCTGCCGCTCGGTGCCCGGCTTCGACGTGCACGCGGCGCTGGCGGCCTGCACGCGTCACCTCGTCTCGCACGGCGGCCACGCCATGGCGGCCGGCTTCACCATCCTGCCCGAGCACGTGGCGGACTTCGCGCGCGACTTCCGCGCCGCGTGGGCCGCGCGCCTCGACCAGGCCGGCCCCGGCCCGCTGGAGTACGACGGCGAGCTGCCGCTGGCCGCGGTGACGGCGCGCCTCGTGGAGCAGCTCGAGCGCCTCGCGCCCTTCGGCCAGGGCAACGCCCGCCCGGTGCTGGGCGCCAGCGGCGTGCACGTGCTCGGCAGCCGGCGCATGGGCGCGGACGGCGGGCACCTCGAGCTGCAGCTCGGCCAGGGCCCGGGGACTCTGCGCCTCGTGGCCTTCGGCCGCGGCAACCTGGCCGAGAGCCTGCTGCCCGGCACGCGCTGCGACGTGCTCTTTGCCCCGCGCCTCAATCACTTCCGCGGCCGCACCAGCGTCGAGGGCGAGCTGGTGGACCTGCGCGCGCAGGCCGCGCGCCCCGCGGCCGAGGCCGCCGCCGAGGCCTGAGGCTCAGGCCACGCGCTCGTCGCGCGCCGCTCGCTCCTCGCGCCGTGCCGCGAGCACCTGCCACGCCATGGGCACGAGGGAGATACCGATGATCGCCAGCACGACGAGCGAGAAGTTGTCCTTGACCACCGGTAGCGTGCCGAAGAAGTGCCCCGCCGCGATGAAGATCCCGCACCACGCCGCGCCGCCCGCGAGGCTGTAGGCCAGGAACTTCGCGTAGGGCATGCGCCCCACGCCCGCCACGAACGGAGCGAAGGTGCGCACGATGGGCACGAAGCGCGCCAGCACGATGGTGCTCGGCCCGCGCTTGGCGAAGAAGCGCTGCGTGCGCTCGATGTGCTCGCGCTTGACCAGCGGCAGCTTGTTCTCGAAGGCCCGCTGCCCGATGCGCCGGCCGATGAAGTAGTTGAGGTTGTCGCCCGAGACGGCCGCGAGCAGCAGCAGGCCGAAGAGCGCCCACGGGTCCAGCTGCCCCATGGCCGTCACCGCGCCCGCCGCGAAGAGCAGCGAGTCGCCCGGCAGGAAGGGCGTCACGACCAGGCCCGTCTCGCAGAAGATGATCGCGGCCAGGATCGCGTAGGTGGTCGTGCCGTACTGCGCCGTCAGGTCGACGACGTGCTTGTCGAGGTGCAGGACGACGTCCACGAACTGGTGCAGCAGATCCATGCTCGATCCCGAGGGGGCGGCACAGGATACAGGGCCAACGGCCGGGAGGGAGCCGGGAGCCCGTCGAACAAGTGCTTCGATGCCGGCAGCGAGAGATTTCGCGTCGGATCGAGGCGCGCGACCGGAGTCGGCCTAGAGGGCCGACGAGGATCGCGCAACGACGAGCCGGCGCGAAGGATCCGCTGCCCGGCGCGAATGACTTCTTCAACGGGCTCCTAGGCGGCGCGCGTCGCGCGCAGCGACTGGCCGGGCAGCACCGGCGGCAGCGGGCAGTGCAGGCTGATGGCCAGGGCGCGCAGCAGCTCGGCTTCCTCGGGCGTGACCTCCGCGTCGGCGCTGATGCCGGCGGCGCAGGCGTTCAGCAGGCGCCGGCGGGCGGCCGGCGAGCTGCCCCCCAGGGCGGCGATGGCCAGCGAGAGCGCGGCCGGGCTGCAGCGCGGCTCTGGCGCGAGCGAGAGCTTGGCGATCTCCCCCAGCTCCCGGGCGGCGCTCGCGAAGGACTGCTCCGCCGCCACCTCGTCGCCCGCGGCCCAGGCCACGGCCGAGAGCAGGATCGAGCACTCGGCCCCGAGGCGCCCGAGGTCGATCCAGCGCGTGGAAGGCGGCTCGACGCCCTCGGCGTGCTGCTCGAGCTGCAGGATGAGCAGGCGCTGCAGCACCCACTCGAACAGCGTCTCGGTGGCGTCGGCCTGCACGATGGCCTGCACGTTGTCGCGGAAGGCCGCGAACTGCGGCTTCGACTGGGCGCGCAGGGCGGGCAGCATGAGGTCCAGCAGCGGCAGGCGCGCGGCCGGGCCGAGGGCCACGATGCGCGGCAGCAGGTACTCGGCGCGGCCGGCGGCGCCGGGGTCGCGCTCGCGCAACACGGGCAGCGCCGGGCGATCCACGTCCTGGCGGCCGGCGAGCAACAGCGCGTAGGCGGCGGCGCGGGCGCCGTAGGGCTCGGCGAGGTCCGTGCGCACCTCGTCCGGCAGGCCCTCGAGCAGCTGCGCGGCCCAGGCGATGTGCGCGGGCTGCGGCTGCCCCACGAGCGCCAGCGCCGGCAGCCCGGCCACGACGTCGGCAGCCTCCCGCTCCTCCTCCG
>DASUFI010000137.1:0-10426 GCA_036274635.1 Planctomycetota bacterium | reverse complement strand
GCCCCGCGCCGATTCCGGGAGGGACCACGGGCTGCGTCCGGACCCCTCGTCGCGGGCAGCTTGTGCAAAAATGTCCCGCATGAAGAAGCCGCGCAAGACGTCCGGGGCCGCGCGCCGCGAGTCCGGCGCGGGACGCTACGCGTTGCGCTCGCGCGAGGCCGGCCTCGCCTCCGGCCGCGCGCTGCGCCAGCGTGCGTCGCGCAGCCGCCACGGCGCGTGGAAGCCTCACGCGAAGCGACGCGATCCCATCGACATCCTGGAGGAATCGAACCAGGACCGCCTGTCGGACCTCGTGCCCATCCGCTACGGCCGGATGCTGCGCAGCCCGTTCACGTTCCTGCGCGGCTCGGCGGCGCTCATGGCGCACGACCTGGCCAACACGCCCAGCACGGGCCTGCACGTGCAGGCCTGCGGCGACTGCCACCTGCTGAACTTCGGCCTCTTCGCCACGCCGGAGCGCAACCTCGTCGTCGACCTCAACGACTTCGACGAGACGCTGCCCGCGCCGTGGGAGTGGGACCTCAAGCGACTCACCGTCAGCTTCATCATCGCCGGACGCGACAACAAGGTCTCCGAGTCGAGTTGCAAGGACACGGTGCGGTCGTGCGTGCGGAGCTACCGCGAGCACCTGCGGGAGTACTCGCGCAAGAGCGCCATGGACGTCTGGTACGACCGCATGGACGTCCAGACCCTCATCGACAACGCTCCCGACGGCAAGACGAGGAAGTTCCGGCAGCGGCTCGCGAAGGAGGCCCGCGAGCGCGTGGTGGAGCACCTCTTTCCCAAGATCGCGGGCAAGAGGGGTGGGCGCCATCACATCGTGGATCAGCCGCCGCTCTTGTTCCATGCCCGGCGCGACCGCAGCGACGAGTTCTTCGCGGAGGCGCTGGAGGCGTACCGCGCGACGCTGCCCGACGAGCGCCGTGTCCTCCTCGATCGCCACGTGCTCCAGGACGTCGCCGTGAAGGTCGTGGGCATCGGCAGCGTCGGCACGCGCTGCTTCATCGCGCTGTACCTCGACGAGCAGGGCCATCCGCTGCTGCTGCAGGTCAAGGAGGCTCGCCGCTCGGTGCTCGAGCCCTACGCGGGGAAGAGCGCCTACGAGCTCCAGGGCCAGCGCGTGGTCATGGGGCAGCGGCTCATGCAGTCGTCCAGCGACATCTTCCTGGGCTGGGCGCGCGGGCGGCGCGGACGCGACTACTACGTGCGCCAGCTGCGCGACATGAAGCTGTCGGTGCCCGTCGAGGGACTCTCGGCCGAGCAGCTCGTGCGCTACGCCCGGGGCTGCGGCTGGGTGCTGGCCCGCGCGCACGCCAAGTCCGGCGACGCCACGGCCATCAGCGGCTACCTCGGCAAGGGCGACGCCTTCGACGAGGCGCTGGTCGACTTCTCCGTGGCCTACGCCGACCAGACCGGGCGCGACCACGCGGCGCTGGTGAAGGCGGTCGGCTCCGGGAAGGTCAAGGCGCTCGTCGACGTGTGAGCCGGCGCGGTCGCGCGGCTCAGCTGCCGGGCGTCCCGGCGGGCTCGTCGCGACGCGCGGGCGCGGTGTACCAGTGCTCGCGCGGCACGACCTTGGCCTGCTCCGGGTCGCCCTCGTAGGCGGGCGTCATGATCTGGATGCCGTACTCGTTGAAGACGTCCAGCACGGCGCGGTGCAGGGCCGAGCGCAGCGCGGCCATCTTCTGCGGCGTGTCCGTGTAGGCGTTCAGCTCGTAGGTCACGGCGAAGTCCGACAGCGCCAGCTGGTGGACGAAGGGTGCCGGCTCGCGCTTGACGTCCGCCACGCGCGACGCCGCCAGCAGCAGCATGGCCTCCACCTGCCGCCAGGGCGTCTCGTAGCCGATGCCCACGGTCACGTGCAGGATGAGGCCGTGGCTCTGCGCGAGGGCGGAGTAGTTGATCACCTCGCTGCTCAGGATCATCGAGTTGGGGATCGTGATCGACTCGTTCTTGACCGTGCGCAGCTGGGTCACCTGCAGGCGCACGTCGGCGACGTCGCCGGTCACCTCGCCGATGCGCACGCGGTCGCCGACGCGGAAGGCGCGCCGGTAGGTGAGCATGTAGCCGGCGACGATGTTCGAGATGGTGGACGACGAGCCGATCGAGATGAGCACGCCGAGGAACAGCGAGATGCCCTTGAAGGCGGCCGAGTCGTTGCCCGGGATGTACGGGTAAGCCACGACCAGCGCGAAGGCGATGATCCCGATGCGCACGAGGCGATACGTGGGCATGGCCCACTCCCGCTCGAAGTTCTGCAGCGTGACCACGCCGCGCTCGATCGAGTGGAAGAAGGCCAGCGCCAGGCGCAGGACCCAGCGCGTGACGAGGAACAGGATGACCAGGAAGATCAGGTCGGGCAGGAACGCCAGCGCGCTGAAGCCCATGCGCTGGAGCGGTCCGACGACCATGTCGTCCAGGCCCTCGGCCATGCCGCGTGTCACCGGGAATTGCCCGAGGGCGTAGCGGACGGTGAGGAAGGTCAGCAGGACGACCACGACCCAGCGCAGCAGGACCGTGAGCGTGTGCAGCAGCATCCAGATGCGCTCGGCGCGCAGGATGTCGAAGGTGCCGATGCCCACGCGCGGCATGACGGCACGGAAGCGCTCCTCGATGCGCGCCTCGATGCGACGCGCCGTCCGCAGCACGAGCCACAGCCCCAGGGCCAGCACGACCAGGGCGCCTGCCGCGTGCCACGAGGATCTCAGCAGCGCCTCGGGTGTGCGCGCCGCACGGAAGTCGAGGATCTCCTGCTGCACGCGCCGCAGGATCTCCTTGGCCACGCCCTCCCGGGAGAAGCCCTGCCGCACGCTGTCCGCGTCGTAGATGTTCATGACGATGCGCCCGTCGGCGGCCTCGACGCGCAGGCCACCGTCGACTTCGGCCGCGCGCAGCGTGGCCGGGTCGAAGCCCTCGTCCTGGGCCAGGGCGCGGATACGGTCGGCGATTGCGGCGGCGCGCTCCGTGGCGGGCACCGACGAGATGCCGCGCACGAAGAAGAGGTGCTGGCCGTCCAGGTCCACGGGCGCGACCGGGATGTCGCCCTCGGGCGCCTCCTGCACCAGCGTCGCTGCGTGCGCGGGCGCGCCGTGCAGGCCGAGCAGCGCCAGCAGGAATGTCAAGATCAGTCGCGCACTGGCGGACATCATTCCCGCGTGTCTCCTGACCGATCCGGTGCGTGCGCGGAGTCGTCTCGCGTGCGCCGCAGCGCATGCAAGTCTAGCCACTCGACGTCCGTGCACCGACAATCATCCCGCGCCGTCAGCTGATTAGTGCGCCGGAACGGAGTTCGCGATCCGGCGCGCCTCCGGCGAGATGCAGAACGGCGACGCATCAACGCGCGCCGCTGCGCCGCCTCGCCGAGTTGATTCCGATCGCCGCGCCCGCCTAGCCTGCCCGGCCGCAAGCGTCACGCGATGCTTCGCATCCCGTCTCGGCAGGAGTCGTTCATGCATCACCTCAAGCTTTCCCGCGCGCTGCTGCTCTCGGCAGCCGCGATCACCGGCTCGTCGTGCGCGTCGGCGCAGACGCCTGCGCCCAAGCCCGCGCCGGCCCCGGCACCGGCTCCCGCCGCCAAGCCCGCCGCAGCCGCCGCTCAGCCCGCCGCCGCGCAGCCCGCTGCGGCGCAGAACGCCCCGGCCGCCGGCTCCAAGCCCAACATCGTGTTCATCATGGGCGACGACATCGGCATGTGGAACATCGGCGCCTATCACCGCGGCATGATGGCCGGCCGCACGCCGAACCTCGACAAGCTGGCCAAGGAAGGCATGTTGTTCACCGACTACTACGCCGAGGCGAGCTGCACGGCGGGTCGCGCGAACTTCATCACGGGCGAGCTCCCGATCCGCACCGGCATGACCACCGTCGGCCAGGCCGGCGCGCTCACCGGGCTGCCCGCCGAGGCCTGCACGATCGCCACCGTGCTCAAGTCCATGGGCTACGCCACCGGGCAGTTCGGCAAGAACCACCTCGGCGACAGGAACGAGTTCCTGCCCACGGTGCACGGCTTCGACGAGTTCTTCGGCTACCTGTACCACCTCGACGCGATGGAGGATCCGGCGCACCCGAACTATCCGCAGGACCTGCTGGACAAGGTCGGGCCGCGCAACATGGTCCACAGCTGGGCCACGGACACCGACGACCCCACCGACATGCCGCGCTGGGGCAAGATCGGCAAGCAGAAGATCGAGGACGCCGGCACGCTCTACCCCGAGCGCATGAAGACGGTCGACGACGAGATCCGCGACACGGCGCTCAAGTTCATCGACAAGGCCAAGGCCGACGGCAAGCCCTTCTTCTGCTGGCTCAACCCGACGCGCATGCACATCGTCACGCACCTGTCCGACAAGTACGAGAAGATGCGCACGTCGGAGAACGGCTGGTCGGAGGAAGAGGCCGGCATGGCCCAGCTCGACGACGACATCGGGCTGGTCATGAAGCACCTCAAGGACATGGGCGTGGACGACAACACCATCGTCGTCTTCACCACGGACAACGGCACCGAGCTCTTCACCTGGCCGGACGGCGGCACGACGCCCTTCGCGCAGTCCAAGGGAACGGTCATGGAGGGCGGCTTCCGGGTGCCGTGCCTTCTGCGCTGGCCCGGCCACGTGCCCGCGGACTCGGTGCAGAACGGCATTTTCTCGGGCCTGGACTGGTTCCCGACCTTCGTCGCCGCCGCCGGCAACGACCAGATCACCGACCAGCTGCTCAAGGGCGCGAAGATCGGTGACCGCACCTACAAGAACCACCTGGACGGCTACAACCAGATGGCGGCCATCACCGGCAAGGGCCCGTCCGCGCGTCACGAGATCTTCTATCTCGGCGAGAGCACGGTGGGGGCCGTGCGCATCGACGACTACAAGTACCGCTTCATCGACCAGCCCCAGGGCTGGCTGGGCGTGAAGAACCACGTCGACATCCCCTTCCTCACCAACCTGCGCCTGGATCCCTTCGAGCGCCAGGGCTGGCCCAACAACGGCACGAAGGAGGGCGGCCAGCAGTACTTCGACTGGTTCAAGTTCGAGTTCTGGCGCTTCGTGTTCGTGCAGCAGGTCGTCGGCAAGGAGCTGCAGACCTTCCTCGACTACCCGCCGATGCAGGCCGGCGCGAGCTTCAACCTCGATGCCGTCAAGGCGGAGATGGCCAAGCGCATGGCCGAGGCCGAGGCTGCGGCCAAGGGGCCCGGCAGCTGATCCCCGGCCTCCGCGCGGCGGGCGGTCCGCAACGGGCCGCCCGCCGCGGCCCCGACTCGAGACACCCGAAGGACGCACGCTCATGAAGGCCAAGTTCTACCCGGCGCTCTTCTCCGCGGCGCTGCTCGGTGCCGCGACGCTTGCGCTGACCGCCTGCGCGCAGACGCCCACGGCGGCACCGAAGCCCGCCGGCACGCAGGCTGCCGCCAAATCAGCCGATCCGCTTCCCTCCTGGAACGACGGCCCGACGAAGCAGGCCATCGTGTCCTTCGTCACCAGGACCACCACGACCGGCTCGCCCGACTTCGTGCCGCCGGCCGAGCGCATCGCCACCTTCGACAACGACGGCACGCTGTGGGTCGAGCAGCCCATGTACACGCAGCTGCTCTTCGCGCTCGACCGCGTCAAGGTGCTTGCGCCGCAGCACCCGGAGTGGGCGACTCAGGAGCCCTTCGCGTCCCTGCTCAAGGGCGACGTGAAGGCCGCGCTGGCCGGCGGCGACCACGCCATCGTCGAGATCGTCATGGCCACCCACGCGGGCATGAGCACCGCGGACTTCGAGCAGATCGTCAAGGACTGGGTCAAGACGGCGAAGCATCCCGTCTACAAGCGCCCGTACACCGAGTGCGTCTACCAGCCGATGGTCGAGCTGCTGGCCTACCTGCGCGCCAACGACTTCAAGACTTTCATCGCCTCGGGCGGCGGCATCGAGTTCATGCGGCCGTGGGTGGAGGCGGTGTACGGCATCCCGCCCGAGCAGGTGATCGGCAGCAGCGCGAAGACGAAGTACGAGATGCGCGACGGCAAGCCCGTCCTCATGCGCCTGCCCGAGATCGACTTCATCGACGACAAGGACGGCAAGCCCGTCGGCATCAACGAGCACATCGGCCGCCGGCCCGTGGCCGCCTTCGGCAACTCCGACGGCGACCAGCAGATGCTGGAGTGGACCCAGGGCGGCCCGGGCGCGCGCCTCATGATGCTCGTGCACCACGACGACGCCGCCCGCGAGTTCGCCTACGGCGCCGAGTCGCACATCGGCACCTTCAGCGACGCCCTCATGGCCGAGGCCAAGGCGCAGAAGTGGACGGTCATCAGCATGAAGGACGACTGGAAGACCATCTTCGCCTTCGAGACGAAGTGAGGCGCGGGGCGCGGCCCCCTTGTCCGGGCCGGCCGTCCTGCGGACACTGAGGCCATGCGTCCGCCCCTCTGTCGCCCCGCACGCAGGCTCATCGCGCTCGTCGCCCTGAGCCTCTCCGCGTCCGCGCAGACCACGGACCCGGCCTCGCCGCCGCATCCGGCGCCCGCGTCGGCGCCCGCGCGCGACACGTCCAGCTGGCCGCCCAAGCCCTGGCCCGACGGCATGGTGTGGGTGCCCGCCGGCGAGTTCACGATGGGCACCGACGACCCCAACTCGCTCCCGAACGAGCGCCCCGCGCACCGCGTGAAGCTCGACGGCTTCTGGATGGACGAGCACGACGTCACGAATGCCGAGTTCGCGCGCTTCGTCGAAGCGACCCACTACGTCACCATCGCCGAGCGCCCGGTGGACTGGGAGGAGCTCAAGAAGCAGGTGCCGCCGGGCACGCCCAAGCCGCCCGACGAGATGCTCCAGCCCGGCTCGCTGGCCTACACCCCGCCCGACAAGCCCGTCGACGTGCGCGACATGCAGAACTGGTGGACCTGGACCACCGGCACGAGCTGGCGCCATCCCGACGGCCCCCAGAGCGACATCGCCGGCAAGGACGACCTGCCCGTCACGCAGGTGGGCTGGGATGACGCCGTCGCCTACGCCGACTGGGCGCACAAGCGCCTGCCCACCGAAGCCGAGTGGGAATACGCCGCGCGCGGCGGCGCCCCGGTCAACACCCGCTACTGGTGGGGCGACGAGTTCCGCCCCGACGGCAAGTTCATGTGCAACTCGTTCACGGGCGAGTTCCCCTGGCACAACACCGGTGAGGACGGCTTCCCCGGCCTCGCCCCGGTCAAGTCCTTCCCGCCCAACGGCTACGGCCTCTACGACATGGCCGGCAACGTCTGGCAGTGGACCGCCGACATCTACCGCGCCGACGCGCACGCCCTCGCCGCCGAGGAGGCCGCCCACACCCCCGGCGGCTGCTGCATCAACCCGCGCGGCCCGCTCACGGCCTACAACCCCGTGCGCGACATGCCCGAAGTCCTCGAGCGCGTCGTGAAGGGCGGCTCGTTCCTCTGCCACGTCTCCTACTGCGAGAGCTACCGCCCGACCGCGCGGCGCGGCACGCCGCCCGACACCGGGACCGGGCACACCGGCTTCCGCTGCGTCGTGTCGCAGGGCGAGGCCGCCGGCCAGCACTGAGCGCGGCGCCCCCGCCCGCCGGCCCCGCGACGCCCGGCGAACGACCCTGCGCGGGTGGCTCTCCCGACGCCCGGACTCAAGCGACGCGCGTGCACTGCATATGCAGTGCTTCAGCGCGTCCCGAGCCGCCACGAACTGAAGCAGCACTCATGCACTGCATGTGCGTCGCTTCAGTTCACGGCGCGCGACCGACCACCCTGCGGCGCCGCCCGCCCCGGTCGCCGCCTCCGGCGATCCCGCGTAAGATGGCGCGAGCATCCCTGCCGCCTGCCCCCCGGAGATCCCGATGTTCCGCGCCGCCTCCCTCGCCCTGCTGCTCGCCGCCGCGCCGCTCGCGGCCCAGAACTACGTCGAGACCTTCACCGGCGGCGTGAACCAGGGTGGCTGGACCTTCGGCGCCAACTCCGCGGTGCAGGCCACCGGCGGCAACCCCACGAACTGGCTGCACGTCACCAACCTCGACACCTTCGCGCCGCAGCTCCACAACACGCTGCCGGGCCCCTTCGCGGGCGACTGGCGCGCGCTGGGCGTGCACTCGGTGGGCGTGGACCTCATCACCATCAGCACGCAGTTCGCCTTCGACCGCGAGTGCACGCTCATGCTGAGCAACGGCCCGCAGACCGTGTACTTCCTGGGCTCGGCCAACCACGTGCCGCAGGCGGGGACGGGCTGGAAGAGCTTCGAGTTCACCTTCGATCCGGCCAGCACCACGATGCCGCCGGGCTGGGCGGTCTTCGACGTGGGCGACCCGGACGCCACCTGGAACGCGGTCATCACGAACGTGAAGACCATCACCTTCTTCTACGGCGACCCCACCTTCTTCTTCATCTTCGACATCTGGAACGTGGGCGCGGACAACATCCGCATCAACCAGGTGCCGGTGTGGACGGACGTCGGCCACGCGCTGGCCGGCGCGGGCGGCGCGCCCGTGCTGAAGGGCAGCGGGCAGCTCGTGGGCGACAGCGTGCTGAAGCTGGCGCTGAGCGGCGCGGCGGCCTCGGCGCCGGCGACGCTGGTCATCGGCCTGACCGAGATCGATGCGCCCTTCAAGGGCGGCGTGCTGGTGCCGGCGGCCGACCTGCTCGCGCCGCTGGTCACGTCGCCGGGCGGCGGGTTGGCGCTCAGCGGCAAATGGCCGGCGGGCGTGCCGTCGGGCGCGTTGCTGTTCCTGCAGATGTGGGTGGCGGATGCGGGCGGGCCGAAGGGCTTCGCGGCGAGCAACGGGCTGAAGGCCACGACGCCGTGAGGTGAGGCATCGTCGGCGGCCCCACGATTTGGCCGCCCGCGCCGTAAAAAGACGCATGATCCGGAGGTGAAGACCGGGTCTGGTTTCTGACGGAGCCCTCATGTCCTGGAGCGCCAAGGTGGCCACAGCCGCCGTCGCCCTCGTCGCGGCGGGAGTTCTGGGCTCGGCGACGCTGTTCGCTACGGGCGTGTCGCGGGACGAGGCGCTGCAAGCCCTCGGTGCGACGCTGCCCAAGCACGTCACTCCGCCTGTCGAGAAGCGCGATCCGTGCAGCATCGATCCTCCGCCACCCGCGGTCCATCCCTTCGACCGATCGGCGCTCGTCGTCGAGTCCGCTGTCAGTGCAGAGCGGGAGGCCCAAGACCTACGCGCGGAGCTCCTCGATGCTGAACGGAAGCTGAAGCAGCCGGACAGTTTCGACGCGTGGAGCATCGAGGAGGACATCGATCAGCGGCGCACGCTGTATGTGGTCCGGTTCGGCAAGGACGCCTGCAAGCTTCCGGAGTGGAAGGCCATCGCTGATGACGCCGCGCGGATCCTGGCTGAGATGGAAGCGCTCGACCCGCCTCCGGTGGATTGGCATGCGGATAGTTACGCGGCGACCTTTCGCGTTCTGCTCCTCGACCTGGCCGGCCGAAGCGACGAGGCGGCGCGCGCCCTGTCCGTCGCGCGCGCCTCGCATTGGTGCGGCAACTGTCTGGCCGGCCGGCAGGCCGAACTGGACGCGCGTCGGTCGGAGGCCGCGGAGCGGCGTGGAGACATGCCGGCCGCGCTGGTCTTTCTCGATCGTGCACGATCGTCCCCGTTCACCTTCTCTGTTCCGGCCGCGGCCACGGATGCGCGGCACGGCCTGCTGATGCTGGACGCGGGCCGGGAGTCGTCCGGCATCTGTCTGCTGCAGCGCGTGGTGGATCTGTTCCCGAAGTCGGCAGGCGCCGAGGTGGCGCGGGCCGCGCTCCTCCAGATGGGCGCCCTGCGTCAGCCCAATGAGTCGCGCATCCGTGCGATGTACGTGGACGGCCGGGCAGAGAACAATCCGCTCCGGATGCTCGCCTTGGAAGCCCTGTCCCCGCACTGAGCGCGCTTGCAGTGGCGCTCACGACGTCACGGTCTGCGGAGCCGTTCGCGGTAGCATGTTGCGCCGCGCGTCTCGTGCAAGGGCTGCCATGGATGCATGCTCCCAGGCCACCCTGCTGCTGCGCCGCTACGGCGAGGGGGACCGCGCCGCGGCGGACGCGCTGCTGGACCTGCTGTACGGCGAGCTGCGGCGCATCGCGGGCGCGCACCTGGCGCGGGAGCGCGCGGACCACACGCTGCAGCCGACGGCGCTGGTGCACGAGGCCTGGCTGCGGCTGGTCGACGCGCCGGCCCGCGACCTCGTCTCGCGCGAGCACTTCCTCTCGCTGTCGGCGCGGGTCATGCGGCGCGTGCTGGTGGACCACGCGCGGGAGCAGGGCGCGCAGAAGCGCGGCGGCGGGCGCGCGCAGGTCACGCTCGACGGCGCGGTGGCCCTGTACGAGACCCGCAACCTGGACCTCGTCGCGCTGGACGAGGCGCTGGAGAAGCTCGGCGCGCGGGACGCGCAGCTCGTGCGGCTGGTGGAGCTGCGCTTCTTCGCCGGCCTGAGCAACGAGGAGGTCGCGCGCG
>DASUFI010000136.1:0-5651 GCA_036274635.1 Planctomycetota bacterium | reverse complement strand
GAGATCCTCCCCGTCGCGACTATGAGCCGCAGGTCTTCTGCGACCTGCGGCGAATCGGAGCGTCGGGGAGGATCTCCGCGACCGTCCCGCAGGCCGGCTACACGTCCAGGTTGCGCACCTCGAGCGCGTGCTTCTCGATGTACTCGCGCCTGGGCTCGACGCCGGGCCCCATCAACACCGAGAACAGGTGGTCGGCCTCGACCTCGTCGCGCATCGCCACCGGGTGCAGCGTGCGCGTCTCGGGGTCCATGGTCGACTCCCAGAGCTGCTCGGCGTTCATCTCGCCGAGGCCCTTGTAGCGCTGGATGTCGACGGCCTCCTCGCCGGCGCGGCGCAGGGCCTCGAGCACGGCGAACAGGCCGGGCAGCGTGGCGCGCGGCTCGCCATCGAGCAGCAGCCGGAAGCGCGGCTCGCTGCCGAAGAGGTCCGCGGCGCTGAAGCCCCAGGGCTGGAGGCCCTTGAGCGCGGCGTCCACAGCGTCGGCCTCGTGGATCTCGTGCGCGGGCCAGGCGGCGGCGGCGGGCTGCTGCACGGTGAAGACACGCAGCGCCTCGCGGTCGGCGAAGAGGCGCACGGCGCCGTCGGGCGCGGAGACGCGCACGCGGGCGGCGCGGCCGTCGCGCGCGGCGGCCTCGGCGTACTCGCGGAAGGTGACGCCGCCGCGCGCCTCGTGGAAGCGCTCGTGCAGCGCGTCCAGCGCGGCGACGTGGCGCGCGAGGCCCAGCAGCGACTCGCCATCGATCGCGCGGCCGCCGGCGAGCGGCTCGAGGCGCGCATGCTCGCAGCCGACGTCCAGCAGCGCGGTCTTCAGCTCGCGCTCGTCCAGGATGTAGCGCTGCTTCTTGCGGTAGCCCAGCTTGTAGAGCGGCGGCGCGGCGATGTAGACGTGCCCCGCGCGCATGAGCTGCGGCATCTGGCGGAACAGGAAGGTGAGCAGCAGCGTGCGGATGTGGCTGCCGTCCACGTCCGCGTCGGTCATGATGATGATCTTGCCGTAGCGCAGCTTCTCGAGGTCGAACTCGTCTTCGCCGAAGCCGGTGCCGAGCGCCTGGATGAGGATCTGGATCTCCTCGTGGTTCAGCATCTTGTCCAGGCGCGCCTTCTCGACGTTCAGGATCTTGCCGCGCAGGGGCAGGATGGCCTGGTAGCGCCGGTTGCGCGCGGACTTGGCGGTGCCGCCGGCCGAATCGCCCTCGACCAGGAAGAGCTCGGTCTCGTCGCGCACGCTGCTCTGGCAGTCGGCCAGCTTGCCGGGCAGGTTGCCCGAGGCCAGCGCGCCCTTGCGGCGCACGAGGTCGCGCTGCTTGCGGGCGGCCTCGCGCGCGCGCGCGGCCAGCAGCGCCTTGTTCAGGATGGCGCGGCCGGTGGCGGGATTCTCCTCGAGGATGGCGCCCAGCTTGTCGTTGATGACCGAGGCCACCAGGCCCTCGACCTCGCGGTTGCCGAGCTTGATCTTGGTCTGGCTCTCGAACTGCGGCTCGGCCAGCTTGACCGAGATGACCGCGGCCAGGCCCTCGCGGAAGTCCTCGCCCGCGGGCGCGACCTCGTTGGGCTTGAGCAGGCTCTCCTTCTTGGCGAAGGCGTTGAGCACGCGCGTCAGGCCGCTGCGGAAGCCGGACAGGTGGGTGCCGCCCTCGGTCGTGTTGATGTTGTTGACGAAGCAGTACACGTCCTCGCGGTAGCCGTCGTTGTACTGCAGCGCGCACTCGATCTGGACCGGCGAGCCCTTGGAGTCCGGCACCTCGGTGTCGATGACCAGGATCTTCGGGTGGATGGGCTCCTTGTTGGCATTGAGGAAGCGGATGAAGTCCTCGAGGCCGTTGGGATACCAGTACTCGTCCTCGCGGCCCGTGGCCTCCTCGCTCAGGTGGATGCGCACGCCCACCTTGCCCATGAGGAAGGCCACCTCGCGCAGGCGCTTGGCCAGCACGTCGTAGCCGAACTCCACGGTCTCGAAGATGGTGGCGTCGGGCTTGAAAGTGACCTTGGTGCCCGTGCGCTGCGCCGTGCCGGTGACGGTGAGCTCCGTGGCCTTCTCGCCGCGCTGGAAGGTCTGGCTGTAGATCTTGTCGTTGCGGTAGATCTCGACGTCGAGCCACTCGGAGAGCGCATTCACGCACGAGACGCCCACGCCGTGCAGGCCGCCCGACACCTTGTAGCTGCCCTTGTCGAACTTCCCGCCCGCGTGCAGCTTCATCATGATGACCTCGACCGCGGGCACGCCCTCGGTCGGGTGCACGTCCACCGGGATGCCGCGGCCGTCGTCGGTGACCGACACCGAGCCGTCGGCGTTGATCACCACGTCGATGGTCTTGCAGTAGCCGGCGAGCGCCTCGTCGATGCTGTTGTCCACCACCTCGAAGACACAGTGGTGCAGGCCCTTCTCGGAGGTGTCGCCGATGTACATCGCCGGCCGGCGCCGGACGGCCTCGAGTCCCTCGAGGACCTGGATGCTGCTGCTGTCGTAGGTCTGGCTCATGCGGTGGCGGATCCGACGCGGAAGACGAGGCGGCGCACGCCGGTGGAGGACGGGTCCTTCTGCAGTCGCCCGAGCAGCTCGCTCCCGTGGAACGACTCCAGCTCGTAGCGCTGCGCGGCGGAGGCCACCTCCACGGTCAGCGTGCCGTCCCGATAGCCTGCGACGCGCGAGCGTGCCGCGAGCCGGGCGCCCGCGACGCGCGCCCAAGCCTCGCGCCAGGACTGCAGCGCGAGGGGCCGGCCGTAGCCGCGCTTCTGCAGCAGCCCGGAAAGCACGTCTCCCAGCCGGTCTGTTCCGCCGCGTCGGGTCATCAGGAGGTGATCGGCATCACGACGTACAGGGCGTCGTCCTTGGCGCTGAAGGTGCCCGCCGAGGCCCGGTCCTTGAAGCGGAAGGTCACGGAGCTCTCCGGCAGCGTGCGCAGGTACTCGCCCAGGAACTCGGGGTTGAAGCGGATGCCCACGGCGTCGCCGTCGTAGTTGATGCCCAGCTCGCTGCGCGACTCGCCCACGCCCTCGTGCCGGCTGCTCACGCGCAGGGTGCCCTTGTCGAAGCGCAGCTCCACCGCGCGGCCCTGCTCGCCGGCGGTGACCGCCGCGCGCGCGATGGCCTCGGCCAGCTCCTCGCGCGCGATCTCCACGCGCCGCGGCACGTCCTTCTCCTTGGGCAGCACGGCGCGGAAGTCGGGGAACTCGCCCTCGAGGAGCTGGGTGACGATCTCCATGCCCCCCACGACGAAGCTCACCTGGCCTTCCTTGAGGTCGAGGCTCAGCGTCTCGCCGCCGGCCTCCGCCGCCGCGCGCTGCAGCAGCGTGAGCGCTTTGACCGGCACGATGGCCGCGCGCCGCTCCTTCGCGCCGGTCTCGCACTTCATGGCGGCCAGCGACAGCCGCCGCCCGTCCGTGGCCACGAGCGTGATCTCGGCCGGGTCCACCTCGAGCAGGATGCCGTTGAAGGCGTAGCGACCCATGTCCTTGGCGGCCGCGAACATGACCCGGTTGCACAGGTCCAGCAGGCCCTTGAGCGGCAGCGTGATGGCGCGTCCCGCGTCCACCGTGGGGATGGCGGGGAACATCTCCGGGTCGTCGCCGTGCAGCTTGAACTGCGCCGCGCCGCCCGAGATCTCGTGCAGCGCGCCCGACTCCTCGATGCGGATCGTGTCGGAAGGGAGCGCCCGCACCGCGGACACCAGGGTGGCCGCCGGCAGCGCCGTGCGCCCCGAGCCTGACACGCCCTCGGCCGCGTAGCGCGCGCGCAGCGAGATCTCGCCGTCCGTCGCGAGCAGCGTCACCGCCGAGCCCTCCACCTCCACCAGCACGTCCTGCAGGATCGGACGCGGCCCGCGCGCCGGGCAGAACGAGGCCGCGAGCTGCAGGTGGTGCAGGAACGGTTCGCGGGGAGTTTGCAGGTTCATGGGTGTGTCCTTCCGAAGAACCATCTTAGAGAAAAGCTCACCTTCTTCTGAAGCGCGTGCGGATTGGGGAGAACCCTTTCGCAGGGGGCCGCAAGACGCGTCTGACGCGCGGCTTGCGCTGGCGCGGCGCCTCCGGAGGACGGCCGCCTGTCCTCCACGCTCTCCACGCGGGGTCGTTCCGACCGGCCGCTCCCGTGTCGCCGCGACGGGCCGCCGGAGCGCCGCGGGACTCGCCCTCGTGGACGCGCGCCCACGGTTTCTCCGCAGCCGGCACGCGGCTCTCGCACGGCCCGGTCGTGCATCCTCCCCTCCGCGACACGAGCCACCGCCCGCGGCCCGTACGAATTCAGCGCTGGGCCCGGGCCTCGAGGTCGGCCATGAGCTGGCCGAAGGGCCGGTCGTCCTCGATGCGAGCGCGGATCTTCTCGATCGCGTACAGCACGGTGCTGTGGTCGCGCCCGCCGAAGTGACCGCCGATCTCTTCCAGCGACAGCGACGTGAGGCTGCGCGCGAGGTGCATGGCCACCTGGCGCGGCAGCGCGATGGACTGCGTGCGCCGCCGGCCCTGCAGGTCGGCCACCTTCACCCCATAGTGGCGGCACACCACGTCCAGGATGCGCTCGATGCCCGTGACCGGCCGCAGCGAGCCCCCCGGCTGCAGCCCCAGGGCCTGGTGCGCGAGCTCCAGGTCCACCGGCCGGTGGATGAGCTGGCTGTAGCCGATGACCTTGGTGATCGCGCCCTCGAGCTCGCGGATGTTGCGGTCCACGTGCTCCGCGATGAGCTGCATGACGTTCTCGGGCACCTCGCCGCCGCGGTCGCGCGCCTTGCGTCGCAGGATGGCCAGGCGCGTCTCGAAGCCCGGCGCCGCCAGCTCCGCCTCGAGCCCCCACTTGAAGCGGCTCACCAGCCGGTCCTTCAGCGTGGGGATCTCGGACGCCGGGCTGTCGCTGGACAGCACGATCTGCTTGCCGGCGTTGTAGAGGTGGTTGAAGGTGTGGAAGAACTCCTCCTGCGTGCGGTCCTTGTTCGCCAGGAGGTGGATGTCGTCCACCAGCAGCATGTCCACGCCGCGGTACTTCAGGCGGAAGCGGTCCAGCTCGCCGTGCTCGATGGCGCCGATGAACTGGTTCACGAAGGTCTCGCTGTTCAGGTAGAGCACGTTGAGCGAGCGACCCGAGCGCAGCGCCTGGTGGCAGATGCCCTGCAGCAGGTGGGTCTTGCCCAGCCCGACCTTGCCGTGCACGAAGAGCGGGTTGTAGGACTTGCCCGGCGCATCGGCCACGGCCTTGGCAGCCGCGAAGGCCAGGCGGTTGGGCGGCCCGACGACGAAGGCGTCGAAGGTGTACTTCTCGTTCAGCACCACGTCGCTGTGGGTCTGGAACCACTGACGGTTGTTGGCCGCCGGGTCCTCGGCCGCGGGCCGCGCCGGCGCCGCGACGGCCTCGGGCTCGCCGGCCGGCAGGCTGCGCAGGTCGAAGCCCGCGGCGCCGTTGCAGCAGGCGCTCACGGCGGTGCGCAGCGCCTCGCGGTAGTACGTGGACAGCCAGTCGCGGATGAAGGGGTTGGCCACGGTGAGGTGCAGGCCGTCGCCGTCCGCTCCCGCGACGTCGAGCGTCGCGAACCACAGCTCGTACTGTGGCTTGGTGACCGCGGCGCGCAGCGCCTCGTGCAGGCGCGCGTGGAGGTCGCGCAGGTCGGGGACGGGCAGCTCGGTCGTGCTCATGCGTGCGATGTTCCCTTCGACGGCGGCTCGGC
>DASUFI010000135.1:0-4311 GCA_036274635.1 Planctomycetota bacterium | reverse complement strand
TGGTCAAGGTGCCCTGCGGCGACGAGACGGGCTTCAAGCTCACGCCCGAGGCGCTGGCCCGCGCGCTCACGCCGCGCACGCGCGTGCTGCTGCTCAACTTCCCCAACAACCCCACCGGCGCGGTGCTGACGCGCGCCGAGTTGGGCGCGCTGTGCCAGGTCCTCGAGGGCCGCGACATCGTGGTCGTCTCGGACGAGATCTACTCGCCCTTCGTGTTCGAGGGCGAGCACGTGAGCCCGGCCTCGCTGCCGGGCATGGCCGAGCGCACCGTGGTCGTGAACGGCGTCTCCAAGAGCTACTCGATGACCGGCTGGCGCGTGGGCTGGACGGGCGCGCCGCCGAAGCTCGCGGACGCCATCGCCAACCTCAAGAGCCACCTCAGCAGCAACGCCGCCGCGCCCAGCCAGCACGCCGCGCTGGGCGCGCTGCGCAGCGGCAGCACCTACCCCGACACGATGAAGGCCGCCTTCCGGCACCGCCTCGCGCTGGCGCTCGAGGAGCTCGCGCGCGTGCCGGGCCTGACGCTCGCCCGGCCCGGCGGCGCCTTCTACGTCTTCCCGCGCGTCGATGCGCTCTACGGCGCCGCCGTGCGCGGCAGCGCGGACTTCTGCACCGGCCTGCTCGACCGTGCGCGCGTCGCCGCCGTGCCCGGCGCCGCCTTCGGCGACGACCGCTGCGTGCGCTTCTCCATCGCCGCCGCCGACGAGCACGTGCGCGAGGGCTGCGTCCGCTTCGCGCGCTACGTCGAGTCGCTGGCGCCGGCCGGCGCCGCCCCGCGCCGATGACATCCGCGCCGCCCGCTCCCGTCCACTCGAGGTCCCCGTGAGCCCCACGACCGTGACGCAACCGCAGCAGAAGATCGCCACGCGCGAGAGCTACGGCAAGGCCCTGGCCGCGCTCGGCGCCGAGCGCCCCGACATCGTGGTGCTGGACGCCGACCTGTCGGGCTCCACCAAGACCAACGTCTTCGCCAAGGCCTACCCGCAGCGCTTCCTGAACATCGGCGTGGCCGAGGCCAACATGATGGGCATCGCGTCGGGCCTCGCGTCCACGGGGCTCACGGTCTTCGCCTCCAGCTTCGCGATGTTCGCGGCGGGCAAGGCCTACGAGCAGGTGCGCCAGGAGATCGCGCTCCCCGTGGCCAACGTGAGGATCTGCGCCACGCACGCGGGCCTCACCGTGGGCGAGGACGGCGCCAGCCACCAGGTGCTCGAGGACATCGCGCTCATGCGCGTGCTGCCCAACATGCGCGTGATCGTGCCGTCGGACGGGCTGGAGGCCGAGCAGGTCATCCGCGCCGTCGCCGCCACGCCGGGGCCGTTCTACGTGCGCCTCTCGCGCATGGCCACGCCGCTCTTCCTGCCTGCCGACTACCGCTTCGCGCTCGGCCGCGCCGCGCGGCTGCGCGACGGCAAGGACGTCACGATCATCGGTGCCGGCGTCACCACCTGGTACTGCACCCAGGCCGCCGACGCGCTGGCCGCCGAGGGCATCTCGGCGCGCGTGCTGAATTGCTCGTCCATCAAGCCGCTGGACACCGAGGCCGTGCTGGCCGCGGCGCGCGAGACGCGCGGCATCGTCACGGTGGAGGAGCACCAGCGCGCGTGCGGCCTCGGCTCCGCCGTGGCCGAGTGCGTGACCGAGGCACATCCCTGCCGCGTCGTGCGGCTCGGCATGCAGGACCGCTTCGGCGAGACGGGCCCGGGCGACAAGCTGCTCGAGCACTTCGGCCTCACCACGCCGGCCATCGTCCAGGCCGCGCGCCAGCTGGTGCGCCCATGAGCGCAGGAGACACCATGCCGCTGCCCCCCACGCAGGACTTCAAGGCGCTCGCCGCCATCGCGCGCGAGCTGCGCATCGACGTGCTGACCATGCTCGAGAAGGCCGGCAGCGGCCACCCCGGCGGCTCGCTGGGCATGGCGGACGTCTACACGTTGCTCTGGTTCGGCGGCTACCTGCACGTGGACCCGGCGAACCCGCAGTGGCCCGACCGCGACCGCTTCGTGCTCAGCAACGGCCACATCTGCCCCATCCTCTACGCCATCCTCGCGAAGAAGGGCTACTTCCCGCGCGCGGACCTGTGGACGCTGCGCAAGCTGGGCTCGCCGCTGCAAGGGCACCCGGACTTCCACTTCACGCGCGGCGTGGACGCCTGCACGGGCAGCCTCGGCAACGGCGTCTCGGTGGCCCTCGGCATGGCGCTCGGCGCGCGCCTCACAGGTCGCAAGTTCCACGTCTACGCCGGCAGCAGCGACGGCGAGTGCCAGGAGGGCCAGCTCTGGGAGATGGCCACGGCCGCCGCCCACCACAAGGTCGACAACCTCACGCTGTTCATCGACTGGAACGGCATCCAGATCGACGGCTACAACCGCGACGTCATGGACGTGCGCGACCTCGTGGCCAAGTTCACGGCCTTCGGCTGGCACGCCGAGGAGGTGAATGGCAACGACATGCAGGCGGTCGACGCCGCGCTGCGCCGCGCCCTCGCGGTGAAGGGCCAGCCGCAGGTGCTGTGCTGCCGCACGGTGCTGGGCACGCCCATCTCCTTCATGCTCAACAAGCCGCACTGGCACGGCGTGGCGCCCAACGCCGAGGAGCTGAAGAAGGCGCTGGCCGAGCTCGGCGCGAGCTGACGTCGCGTCCCGGCCGCCAGCCGGCCGAGCCAAAGATTCACGCGGCGCGGCGGCTCGTCTTCATGGCGGGGCGCGATCCTCCCCCCGTTCCTCCCGTCCGACCAGCCGGGGAGCTCGGCCGCACCACCACGACGCACAGCGCTCCCCCGGCGCGCCGGACCGCTCTTTGCCATCGCTCCCATCGACCGGTCCGCACCGGCGCGCGCCGCCTGCCGCGGCCTGCCGCGCACTCCCACACACCAGGCGGGCCGGTCGATCTCCGACCCTCGCGCCCGCGGGGCCTCCCACCGAGGGGACCTGACCGGCCGGATGGCGGTCAGGTCCCCTCCCTTTTCACCGGCGGATGGGCTGTTTCTGTCGGCTCGGGAGATTTTTTACGAGCGCACTCGCTTTCCATCTTGACCCACCCGGGCCTGCGACGGATATTGCGAGCGCACTCACATTGAGGACCCGGCGATGCGGATCACGGCCGAAGCCAAGCAGCGCACGCGCGAGCGGCTGCTGGAGGTCGCGCATCGTCTGCTCGCGCGGCGCGACCTCGCGTCGGTGACCACGCGCGAGGTGGCCGAGCAGGCCGGCCTCGCCCACGCCACGCTCTTCAACTACTTCCCCACCAAGGACGACCTGGCGCTGGCCCTGTGCGGGCAGCTGCTGGAGCAGGCGGAGGCGGATTACGTGCAGCGGCGTCAGGGCGACGAGGGGCTGGAGGAAGACCTCTTCGCGCACGCGGCGGCGGGCTTGCGGCGACTGGCTCCCTACCGCGCGTGGGCGGGCGCGCTGCTGGGGGCGGCCTTCCGTCCTGGCGTCGGCGCGCCCGACGCGCGGGACGGCGATCCCGGCGCGCTGCAGGCGCGGCACCTGGCCACGGTGCGCGAGATCGTGCAGCGGCACCGCGGGCTCGCGGCCGACAGCCGACTGGCCCTGCACCTCTACTGGACGCTGTGGCTGGGCGTGCTGGGCTGGTGGGCGGCGGACGCCAGCGAGCACCAGCAGGAGACGCTCGCGGTCCTCGATCACTCGCTGCGCATGCTGACCGCGTCGCTCGACGGCGCGGTGGCGACCGGAGACACGCCATGAAGGACGACGCGCTGCACGCCCTGCCCGCCGAGCTCGGGGCGCCGGCTGCCGGCGCGCGCGAGGAGCTCGCGCGGCTGCTGGCCGACATCGAGACGCGCGCGCTGCCCGTCGGCCGCCTGCACCGGGGCTGGATCCTCGGCAGCACGAACGCGCGCGTCGCGGCCGGCTACCTCGCCGCCTGGGTGCGCGGCGGCTTCGCCGACACCGAGGGCCGCGAGCGCCTGCGCAACGAGGCGCACCTGCTGGCCGCGCTGCGGCTGCTGGGCATGATGGCCTACCTGCGCGGCACGGTCGCCAAGGTGGGCCAGCTGCTGGCCAGCTGGCCGACGCTGGCGCCTGACGCCTTCGCGGACACGCTCGCGGCGCTGCAGTTCGAGGCGCCGCCGATGCACTTCTCGCTCGTGCGCGAGACGCTGCGCGGCGAGCTCGGCGGCGACCCGGCCGAGGTCTTCGCCGAGTTCGACCAGCGCCCCTTCGCCGCCGCCTCGCTGGGCCAGGTGCACCGCGCACGCCTCCGGACCGGCGAGGAGGTGGCTGTGAAGGTGCAGTACCCCGGCATCGCCCGCACCATCCGCGACGACGTCCGCAACCTCAAGGCCGT
>DASUFI010000134.1:0-8307 GCA_036274635.1 Planctomycetota bacterium | reverse complement strand
GATGCGCTGCAGGTCCGCCTCCTCGCCGTAGCCGCGCCCGACGGCCCAGCGCGCGCCGCCCTCCAGCATCGCGTCCGTCTCGCCGCCCAGCGCCACGCCGCCCTCGCTCCCCACGCCCGCCGGGATGGCCTTGAACAGCCGCTCCGCCAGCGGCCGCTGCCGCGCGCGCAGCTCGCCCACGTCCAGCGTCGTCAGCAGCAGCCGCACACCGCAGGAGATGTCGAAGCCCACGCCGCCGCCCGACACCACGCCGTCCTGCGGATCGAAGGCCGCCACGCCGCCGATGGGGAAGCCGTAGCCCCAGTGCGCGTCCGGCATCGCGTAGCTCGCGCGCACGATGCCGGGCAGGCTGGCCACGTTGCGCACCTGCTCGCCCACCTTCTCGTCCATGTCCGCCAGCAGCTCGGCCGTGGCATAGAGGATGCCGGGCACACGCATCGCGCCCGTGGCCGGCAGGTGCCATTCCATCTCGCCCGCCTGCTTCCAGCGCCTGACGTCCATGCGCGCGATGATCCGCCGGGGCCGCTCAGACGTCCACCACGCACTGCGCGCGCCAGCGGCCGCCGGCGTCGCGCGTCACGGCCAGCTCCGTGAGCGTGGCGCCCTTCACCTCCACCGCCGGCTGGTGTCGCGCCACGTCCACGCGCTCGCCCCACGCCACCGCCGTCAGCCGCCCGCCCGGCGCGCCCGCGATGGCCACCTCGCAGCGCGCGCACAGCCAGCGGCGCACGGCCATCTCGTAGACCAGCATGTTCAGGAACTCGAGCAGCAGCAGGTCGTCCTGCGCGGCCTGCACCGCCAGCTCGACGCGCACGTCCCGGCCCACGCCGGCGGGATCGGTGATCACGGCCGTGAGAGCGAGTGCGCACTGCTCGAAGGCTTCCTCGCGCGTCGCGCCGCGGCCGCGCACGCCGATGTCCGCGCCGTGCGCGAAGTGCTCCCAGCGCGCGCCGCTCACGCCACCTCCGAGAACACCTCCGCGTACGACCCGCCCGGCGGCAGCAGCACCGCGCGGTAGGTGTTGAGGCCCTCGACCGCGCGCGGGATGTCGTTCAGCTCGAGCTGGCTCCTGTAGCAGCGGATGGCGGCCAGCTTGGTCGCGTACACCGCGGCCACGTCCACCGCCCAGTCGGGCTGCAGCGGAGTCCAGACCTCGTAGCCCAGCACGCGCGTCCTGGCGCCGCGCCGATGCGCCTCCTCCACGGCCCGCTGCACGGCCAGCGAGACGAAGTGGTGGTCGCTGTGCTGCTCGCCGGCGTGCGGCGCGTAGATCACCTCCGGCCGGCTCGCCGCGAGGTGCACCGCCAGCCGCTCGGTCACCGCCGCGAGGTCGCCCTCGGTGACCACCATGCCGTCCGGATAGTCCCAGAAGTCCGTGCGCCCCACGCCCAGCGTCTGCGCGGCGGCCTGCGCCTCGCGCCGCCGCAGCGCGATGTACTCGGCCTCCGGCAGCCGGCCGCGGTTGTCGCCATGGACGCCGCTGGTCACGAACAGCGCGCTCACCTCGTCGCCCAGCCGACGGTGCAGCACCAGCGTGGCGCCCGGGCCGATGGCCTCGTCGTCCGGATGCGGCGCCACCACCAGCACGCGCCCGCGGTACGGCGGCGCCGTGACAGGCCGCGCGACGCGGGGCGGCGGCAGCGGGCGCGTGGCGTCGTCCATGCCGGGAGTCTACGCGCGGCCGGCCACGGGTTCAGTAGATGTCGCTGTCGCCCATCGTGAGGCACCAGTGGGCCTTGGCCCACTCCAGCTCGCACTCCGGCGCGAAGGTCATGATGCACAGGTTGAAGGGCGAGGGCTCGGCCGCCAGCCCCAGCGCCGCCAGCGTCGCCGCGTGCGGCATCGGCGGCGTGGCCCACGTGAGCAGCCTGCTGCCGCCCGCCGCGCGCGTGCGCCGCCCCACCTCCGCCAGCAGCGCCGCCAGCGCGCCGCGATCGCGACCGCTGCCGATCCAGTCCACCAGTGGCACCACCGGCTGTCCCATCCACCCCAGCCGATACACCACCGCCGCCACCGCCTGCCCGCCCCGCCGCGCCAGCAGCGCGCCGTACGAGAGGCCGTCGGGCCGCGGCCCGTAGCGCCACGTCAGCCAGGCCTCGTCGCGCCAGATGCCCAGCGGCCAGTCCGCCAGGTGCGCCTCGAAGAGCGCCGGCAGCGGCCCCGGGCCCTGCGCCGCCACCTCCTCCACACGCACCCCGGCCGCCTCGCGCTGCAGTCCCTCGAGCCACGCTTCGTCCGGCTCGCGCACGAGCGCCGGCAGCGGCACGTGCACCGGCTTGTACCCGATGATGCGCGTGCCCACCGGGAAGGCCTGCTCGTTGGGGAAGCCGTACATGTAGTCGTCGAAGGGCGCGCGCCCCGGCGTGCTGTAGTGGCGGATGAACTCGGTCGCGATGGTCACGAACAGGCTCTGCTTGCGGAGCGAGCCGCGCCAGGCGCGGTCCACGCAGCTGTCCACGGCCTGCGTGCACAGGCGCCGGCGGCCGCGCACCACCGCGGCCGAGGGCTGGCTGCTGTAGTTCGCGACGATGCGGCGGTCCGCGTCGAGGCCCACGAAGATCTGCACGCCCGCCGGGTTGTCGGCGTACAGCCTGCGCCACGTCGGCATTGTGCGCGGCACGAAGGCCGGGTTGCCCTCCGCGAACACGCGGTTGAAGAGGTCCAGCAGGCCCTCCTCGTCGCCGGGCTCGTAGGGGCGCACGCTGAACTGGGCCATGGCCGGGGGGCTTCGTCGGTCGGGGGCGGTGGCGCTGCGGCGGAGGGGACCTCCGTCGCACGCCGTGAACTGAAGCATTGCATATGCAATGCATCCGTGACGCTTCAGTTCCGGCGGCGCCGCCTGAGCACGTGTCCCGCATTGAAGCAGCGCAGGTGCAGTGCATATGCAGTGCTTCAGTTCACGGCGCGCGACCGACCCCTCGTGCGCGCGCCGGGAGCGGCCGCCGCCGCGCTCAGCTCCTCCAGAGCTCCCGCACCACTTCGCCCACCCGCGCCACGGCCTCGGGCGGCGCGCCGGCCCGCCGCAGCCGCCGCTGCTCCTCCCGCCCCCGCCAGGCACTCATGACCCGCGCCAGCAGCACGCCCCGCCAGCCGAAGGTCTTGCGGTAGTAGCGCAGGCGGTCGAGATGCCACTGGCGCCCGAACTCCGGGAACTGTCCGGTGGAGGCGCCCTCGTGATGCAGGATGCGCGCCTCGGCCACGTAGGCGATGCGCTGGCCGCGCGCGGCGAGGCGGCGGCAGAGGTCGACGTCGTTGAAGAACAGCCACAGCTGCGGGTCGAAGCCGCCCAGCTCCTGCCAGCGGGCGCGGCGCACGAGGAAGGCGGCGCCGGGCGGCTGGTCGACGTCGCGGCTCGTGGTGTGGTCGAAGTCGCGCATGAGGTAGCGCGGCAGCTCGCGGTTGCGCGGGAAGCGGCGCTCGAACCAGGTGTCGTAGAAGAGCGCCGTGCGCAGGGTCGGGAAGCGCTTGCAGGAGAGCTGCGGGCGGCCGTCGGGGAAGTCCAGGCGCGGGCCGCAGGCAGCGTGGCCGGGGTGCTCGTCGAGGAAGCGCAGCAGGGTGGGCAGGGCGCCGGGGCGCACCTCGGTGTCGGAGTTGAGCAGCAGGAGGTACTCGCCGCGGGCGCGGGCGGCGCCGAGGTTGTTGCCCTGGGCATAGCCGTCGTTGCGGGGGTTGCGCAGCAGCTCGGCCTCGGGGAAGTCGCGGGCGACGAGGTCGGCGGAGCCATCGTGGCTGGCGTTGTCCACGACGATGAGCTGGTGCGGGGCCTCGGCGCGCGCGGCGCGCAGGCTGGCGAGGCAGGCCGCGAGGAGCTCGCGGGTGTTCCAGGAGAGGACGACGATCGAGAGCCGCGGGGCCGGCGCGGCCGGCGCGGCGGTCACGCGTGGACGAGGTCCGCGGTGGCGCGCTCGGCGTCGATGGCGAGGGACGGGCCGGTCTTGGTGAGCGCGACGGTGCGCAGGATCTTCCAGTCGGGCCGGGAGACGAAGCGCACGTAGTAGGTGGCCGGCACGAGGCCGTCCCAGACGGCCTGCGGCAGCGTGAAGCGGCGCACGACGTCGAGGCGGCCGGCGGCGAAGAGGAAGCCGGGGTCGGCGGAGATCTCGGCCACGTAGGGGCCGTGGCCGGGCACCTCGAGTTGCGGCACCGCGCTGCATTCGCCCAGCTGCTCCACCGGCGCGAAGTGGTGGCCCTCGGCGTGGCTGCTGGCGAGCGCGACGTGCAGGCCGTAGGCCAGCGAGCCGAGCGGGCCGTAGCGGCGGGCGAAGAAGCGTCGGCGCGAGACGCCGTAGCGCGACATGGCCGCGCCCTGCGCCTGGCCGGCGCTGCGGTTGAAGAAGTGCACCATCTGGGCGCGCGGCACGAAGTCCGTGCGGAAGCCCTTGCGGTGCAGCCGCAGGCACAGGTCCGCGTCCTCGAAGTAGAAGGGGTAGTGCGGATCGAAGGGGCCCAGCAGGCGCGCGAGGTGCGTGGGCATCAGGAAGCAGAAGCCGCTGATCTGCGAGAGGTGCAAGGGATTGGTGGCCGTCCAGACGTCGACGGCGCGGCGCGTGCGGGCGCGCGCGGCGCACTCGCCGGCGCCGGCGTACGAGCGCGCGAGGGTCTCGCACGCGAGCGAGCCGAGGCTGGGCAGCTCCACGGGCGGCAGCTGGAAGAAGCGCTGGGCGTCGAGGTAGCCGCGCGGGCCGGCGAGGCCGCAGCGGTCGTCGCCGCGCACGTGGTCGAGCAGCGCCGCCAGCGCGCCGCGGAAGGCCATGACGTCGGGGTTGGTGATGAGCAGGTAGTCGCCGGTGGCGCGCTCGCAGGCGAGGTTCATGCCGGCGCCGTAGCCGCCGTTCTGGGCGCTGCGGACGAGCGCGACGCCGGGCTCGTGCTCGAGGGCGCGCAGGTGCGGCTCCTCGGCCTCGCCGCTGGCGTTGTCGACGACGATGAACTCGAGCGTGCCCGGGCCGCCGTCGCGACCGGCGAAGACCTGCTTGCGCAGGTTGGCGATGAGGCCGCGCGTCATGGCGCCGCTGCGCCAGTTGACGATGAGGACGGAGAGGTCGGGGCGTGACATGCGCAGGGATTCCTCGCGGCAGCGGGCGGTCGGAGCGCGAGCGTACGAAATCAATGGGCGCGGGGGGAGGCTCGAGACGATCGGCGCCGGTTCAGCCTCTAACCTCCTCGATGGCCACCAGCACTTCATCAGCCCGACCCTGGAACCGAGTCAGCCGGCAGCAGACAACGGCTCCCGGCGGGAATCGCCAGACTTCCTCTGAATCGGCCTTGGGATCGACGATGCGATAGATGTCGCCGTACAGGTGCTCCGCCGCGACCGGCCTGTAGACCTCGACGAGTTCGTCGAGTAGCTCCACGTAGATCGTGGTCGTCGGGTGCATCGAGAGCGCGGAACTTGCCTCAGTCTCGTCCCGGCGCGCGGCGGCTGTCCGGCACCAGCACCGCCGTGTCCGCCGGCGCGGCCCCCAGCGACTTCATCTCGAACCGATGATGCAGCCGCACGAGCCCCGGGTGGTTCTGGTCCACCGTGACGAGCAGGTTCTTCTCGAGCTGGCGGTGGTCGTACATGTGCACGCCGTGCTCGTCGAAGAGGTAGCCGACCACGGTGTACTCGCCCTCGGAGAGGCGCAGGTCGGGCAGCGCGAGGCGGCAGCGGTGGCGGCCGGGCGCGGTGACGGGCGGCAGGCCCTCGAGCAGGGAATTGAAGGTGGCGGCCAGCACGTTGTCGGTGCGGAAGATGGCGGCGCCGACGTTCACGGCCGAGCCGGGGCGGCGCACGAGGAAGTCGATCTCGAGGGCGAGGTCGGTGCCGGTGCGCACGGTGTCGGGCTGCGGGCGTGTGCCGTGGGCGTCCTCGACCTGCAGGCGCACGGCCTCGATGACGGGCAGGTCCTCACCCTGAGCGCGCGGGTGGCCGCCGGTGTGCGTGGCGGGGTTGTGGTCGAGGCTGCGCTCGTAGTTGGCGTAGGCCAGGGTGACGTCCTGCGGCAGGCCGCGCATGTGGACGCGGCCGGACTTGACCCAGACGACCTCGTCGCAGACCTGGCGCACGTCGTAGAGCGAGTGGGAGCAGAAGAGGATGGACTTGCCGCGCTTGCGGAAGTCGAAGATGCGGTCCACGCACTTCTTCTGGAAGTAGAGGTCCCCCACCGCGAGGATCTCGTCGATGATGAGCACCTCGGGGTCGATGGCGGTGGCCACGGAGAAGCCGAGGCGCATGACCATGCCCGAGCTGTAGGTGCGCACGGGCTGGTCGATGTACGGGCCGAGCTCGGCGAAGTCGACGATGGAGTCGAGGCGCGATTCGATGTCGCGGCGCGAGAAGCCGGAGACCTGGCCGGCGAGGTAGATGTTGGCGCGGCCGGTGAACTCGGAGTGGAAGCCGGTACCCAGCTCGAGCAGGCTGGAGACGGTGCCGTTGATCTCGAAGCGGCCGCCGGTGGGCAGCGTGGTGCCGGCCAGGATCTTGAGCAGCGTGGACTTGCCGGCGCCGTTCTCGCCGATGATCCCCAGCGCGCGGCCGCGCGGCACGTTGAAGCTCACGTCGTCGAGCGCGAGGTGGCGGGTGTGGTACGTGCGGCGGCGCAGCGAGAGCGCCTCGCGCACGCGCGCGATGGAGCCGGGATAGAGCCGGTACACCTTGCTCAGGTGCTCGGCGATGACGGCGTCCGTCATCTCACACCTCGTCCGCGAAGCGGCCCTTGCTGCGCAGGAAGTAGGCGTAGCCCAGCCACAGCGTGATGCCGGCGACGATGGCCATCTTGACCAGCGCCATGAGCGGGAACGGGATGCCCCCGTAGCTGAAGATGCTGCGGTACATGCCCAGCAGCATGGCCATGGGGTTGTAGGACATGGCGATGTAGGCGACCTCGGTCAGGTCGACGCCGTGGCCACCCTCGCTCAGCAGCTGCCCCGAGCCGCCGCCGAGCGCCGCGACGTCGTAGAACACGGGCGTCGTGAACATCCACAGCGTCAGCAGCATGGGCACCGCCTGCATGACGTCGCGCACGAAGACGTTGGCGGCCGAGAGGATCATGGCCAGGCCCGAGATGAAGGCCATCTGCACCAGCAGCACGAGCGGGAACCACAGCAGCGCCGGCGGCACCGCGCCGTTGACCGCAGTCTCGATGCCCACCAGCAGCGCGAAGCCCACCAGGAAGTACACGTGGTACACGACCACCTGGTAGACCGGCAGCAGCTCGCTCGGGAAGGCGATCTTCTTGATGAGGTTGGCGTTCTCGAGCACCACGCCCGCGCCGCGCGAGAGGCTCTCGGCCAGCGCCGTCCAGGGCAGGATGCCGGTGATCAGGTAGAAGGTCGCGCGCCAGCCGCGCGAGACGTCG
Source organism: Planctomycetota bacterium (assembly GCA_036274635.1). GTDB lineage: Bacteria > Planctomycetota > B15-G4 > B15-G4 > B15-G4 > DASUFI01. The sequence continues at coordinate 967 of DASUFI010000134.1, read as the reverse complement.
TCGTCGCCGCGCGGCGCGAGGCCGTCGCCCAGCGGCACCTTGAGCACCTTGACGAAGATCATGTAGTAGATGGCGAACAGCACCGCCGGCTGCAGCACCGGCCAAACGCGTCCGAGGATGCTGCCCTCGATGCGCGCCTTGAGCTCGCGGCGCACGAAGGCGCTGAGCAGCTCGCGGTAGCGAAGCAGCACCGCGGGCAGTCGGGTCGCGGAGGCGAGGGAGTTCATGGGCGTGCGGGCTCCTCCCGGGAGTGACGGGAGGGAAGCCGCAGCATATCCCGTCGATCGCGGTCCAATATCGACCGACCGCGCGCCGCTCCTTTCCGGGTTCATGGGCGTTCCGGAAGGCTCGGGGCTCAGCCGGCCTCGGCGGCGCGCGCCAACCAGGCGGCGCCCAGCAGGCCGGCGTCGTCGCCCGTGGCGGCGCGCACGACGCGCACGGAGGCGATGCCCGGCGCGAGAGGGTGCGGATCGCAGGCCGCGCGCGCCGCCTCGAAGACTTCCGGCACCCGGGTGCCGACGCCGCCCGCCACCGAGATGACCTGCGGGTCGAGGAGCGTGACCAGCAGCCGGCACAGCGCGCCCATGGCGGCTTCGGCCTCGCCGGTGAGCTGGCGCGCGGCCGCGTGGCCGCCGCGCGCCGCCACCCACAGCTCGCCGACGTCGCCCGGCAGCCCCGCCGCGCGCGCGCGCTGCACCAGGCACGCCCCGCCGAGGAAGGCCTCAAAGCAGCCATCGTGGCCGGCGAGGCAGCGCGGCCCCGAGCCGGGCCGGTAGGAGGCGTGCCCGATCTCGGCCGCCATGCCGTGCCGCCCTTCCACCAGCGCGCCGCCGCACACGAAGCCGCCGCCGACGCCGGTGCCCACGAAGATCGCGATGAGGTCGCGCGCCTGCAGGGCGCGCGCCTCGCCCACCGCGGCCGCGTTCACGTCGTTGACGAGGCGCACCGGCAGCCCCAGCGCGGCGTG
>DASUFI010000133.1:0-11192 GCA_036274635.1 Planctomycetota bacterium | reverse complement strand
CCGCCCGTGGCCAGCAGCAGCGCGGCCAGCGCGCCCGCCAGCAGCGGCACCGACAGGGTCGCGAGCAGGCCCGGCGGCTCGGGCAGGTCGCCGCCGTCAGGGCTGGTAGCCATCGCAGGACCAGAAGCGGAAGGTGGCGATGCGGCCGTCGGCCTCCTCCACGGGTTGCTCCTCGACCAGATCGTGCCGCGCGAAGTGCGCGAGGTCCTCGTCGGGCTGTGGCAGCTCGCTGTCGCTCCACGCGACGAGGATGCCCCGCGCGCCTGTGGCCGGCGTGCCGAACCACAGGTCGAACTGGTCATTGCGCTTGTCGATGACCTGCACCGGCGCAGGCCGCCCGTACCACGCGAGGCGGCTCGCGCTCGTCCAGCGGTCGGTGAAGAGGACCGGCGGCGGGCCGGAGCTGGCCGGGAGCTCGTCGCGCAGGCGCGCGGCGGTGGCCGCGGCGCGGGCCCAGCCGGTGAAGGGCGCACGGGCGCGGCCGAAGGGATCGGCCGGTCCCAGCCGCGCGCCGAGCACGAGATACAGGGTCAGCAGCAGCACGCCACACCACGCGCCGCCGATCCGCGCCAGGGCGCGGCGTCCCCGGATGTCCCAGCCGCGCACGAACCAGCGCGCCGCGAGCGGGGCCAGCGCGGCCCAGCCCAGCTGCGTCCAGTGCGGCAGCGAGGTCTCGCGCCCCGACGCCGGCCAGAACAGCGCGAACACCGGCAGGGCGGTGAGCAGGCAGACTCGCACGCCCGGATCCGCGTGCTCGCGGCGCAGCGCCTGCCATCCGGCCAGCAGCCCGCCGATCACCAGCGCCGGGCCGTAGGTGGCCAGCTCGCCGGCGCGCGAGCGCAGGAAGTCGCCCGCCGACCAGCCCGAGCCGCCCGTGCCGTGACGCAGCTGGTAACGGATGGACATCCAGTGGTGCTGCGCGTTCCACAGCAGCACCGGCGCGACCAGCAGCAGCGCCAGCGCCGCCGCGAGCCACGGGCCCGGCCTGCGCAGGTCGAGCGCGCGGCCGGCCAGCAGCAGCGCCGCCACCACGGTGAGAGCCAGCGTCACCGCCGTGTACTTGGCGAGACCGGCCAGGCCCAGCGCCGCGCCCAGCAGCAGCCACTGACGCAGGCTGCCCCAGCGCAGCACGGAGACGAGCGCGTGCAGCACCAGCAGGGCCAGCGGAAGCAGCACGTCCTCGGGCACCAGCACCATGCCCGTCGCGTGCACCAGCGGCGCGCAGGCCCACAGCGCGACCGCGACGCAGGCGGTCCACGGCGAGTCGTCGGGGAACAGCCGCCGCACGAGGCGGTAGAGCAGCGCGGCCGAGAGCGCGCCGAGCGCCATGGGCCACAGGCGCAGGGCCAGCTCTCCGGGGGACCAGGGCAGCACCAGCGCCTGCAGCCAGCCCACCAGCGGCGGGTGGTCGAAGTAGCTCCAGTCGAGGTGCAGGGCGTAGAGCGCGTAGTGCGCCTCGTCCGTCGTGAGCCCGACGCGTCCGGCCAAGCCGAGCTGGGCGAGCAGGGAGCCGAGCACCAGCAGCGTCGCCACCACGGCCGGCCGCGCGGCCTGCCGGGCGGCGGGCGAGAGGGTGGTGGGTGCCGTCATGCTCCCCGCCGTGGACGCCGGCGCACGCTGCGACGCTGAGGGCATCATCAGGAGCGCGCCGGCGCGGTGCAAGGCGCTATCGTGGCCCCCGCGGCCCGCGCCGCGATGCCATGGTTCCTTCAGCACAAGAGCCCGGTCGAGCCGCGCTGGAGCGCCACGTCCGGCACGTGCAGCGCACGGTGCGCACCTGCACGGGCTGCGGGCTGTGCTGCACCGAGGCCTACAACTCGCAGGCGATCCTGCCGGTGGAGGCGCAGCGCATCGTGCGCCACCTGCGCACGCTGCCCGCCGCCCGCCGCGAGGCGCTGCTCGAGCGCGCGCGCCAGGCCGTGCAGCGCTGGCGCCTGCGCCGCGCCGGCGCGCGCAGGCCGCGCTACACCTGCAGCTTCCTGCAACCCGACCTGCGCTGCGCGCTGCCGCTGGACGTCAAGCCCGTCGCCTGCCTGTCCTTCAACCCGCTCACGCCCGACGCCTGCGACCAGGAGCCGGAGTGGTTCGCGGCGGCGGGCGCCGAGGTGACGGCCGCCAACCGCGCCGCGGGCCTGCCCGCGCGGCGGCGGCCGATCCCCGTAGCCGTGCTGGACGCCTGCGCGCGCGCCGCGCGCCTCAAGGCACCGTGAGCTGCAACGCGTTGGTGGCCGAGAAGCCGTGCACCGCGCCGGGGTCCGCCGTCCAGAACTGGTAGACCGAGATCGAGCCCGACGGCACACCCGCCGGGAAGGTGTAAGCAAACTGGGCCGCGCCGGCGGAGATGGGCAGGTTCGGGAGGATCACGTCCGGCTGCGGCACCATGATGCCGCCCTTGAAGGGCGCGAAGGCCGTCGACAGGCCCACGACCAGGTTCGTGGTGCCGAAGAGCGGCAGGTTGCTGGCCAGCAGGCGCACGAGCGTGCCGGGGATCGCATCGCCCTGGTGGCTGGCCACCGGCAGCCCGAAGGTGCCCGCCAGCGCATTCCGGAGGTCGATCCAGTTGCACGACACGTTGCACACGCCCTTGGGGTTCTGCAGCGCGGCCTGCAGCGCGGGCAGCTGGCTGGACGTGCCGGAGTTGCCGCTGGTGCTGCCGCAGCCGGCGTGCGTGTGGATGCCGATGGCCTGGCCCGTCTGCTCCCAGATCACGGGCGAGCCGCTGTTGCCGCCCTCCGTGTCCACCTGGTACTGCACCGTGGTGCCGAAGGACGCGAAGAAGGGCCCGGTGGCCGTCTGCTCGATCTGGTTGAAGCTGAGGGGCGTGCTGTCCACGCCGTAGCCGGTGACGCGGATCGTCACGCCGGGCACGGGCGGCGGCGCCACGACCTCGAAGGACGAGCCCTGCGCCGCGCCGGGCGTCAGGCCCGTCTGGCTGTTGGGGAAGCAGCCGAAGTAGGCGTAGTCGTTGCCGATGCCCAGGCCGCCGTTGGTCTGCATCGAGCTGGAGTCCTTGACGTACTGGTCCTCGATCGCCGGGTGCACCAGCGAGCCGCCCGCCGTGCTCATGGGCACGTTGAACTCGACCACGGTGATGCCGCTCGCGCAGTGGCCAGCGGTGAGGAAGCAGTGCCCGCAGTCGCTGATGAGCCAGCCGGTGCAGCCGACGGGCAGCAGACGCGCGGCGCGCGGGTCGTTGCTGGGCACGCGGTCGTCCGTCGTGCCGCACTGGGACTTGGTGAAGAGGGGCGGGGCGCCGGCGTCCACGCTGCGCAGCACGAGACGGTTGCGGCCGCTGCCGGGCTGCGCGATGACCTCCACGAGCACGGTGTCGCCATTGAAGTAGGCCGTGCTGCCCTGCCACTGCGCGCTGACGATGGCGTCCTGCGTCTGCACCGCGCCGTCGAGCAGCGACGTGAGGCGCAGGATGCTTCCGCTGCCGTCCGCGGGGTTGCCGGCCAGCGCCACCTGCTCGAAGTACAGGCGCAGCGAGCTGGCGCCGTCCACATGCACCGGGAAGGACACGATGACGCCCTGGTCGGCCGTCTCGTTGCTGACCCAGCCGGTGTCGGCGGCATAGGACAAGCTCACGTCGGGCGGGACTTCCTGGGCGCGGGCGGGGGCGGTCAGCAGGCCGGCGACGAGGGTGCAAGCGAGCCACGCAATGGGTGTACGCATGGAACGAGCCCTGGAGAGTCGGGGTGGAAGCGCCGTCCGGGGTGAGGCGCGGCCGGCAGTCTACCAGCGTTCGCGTGTTGCGGGGCTCAGCGCCGCAGGCGGAAGAGCAGCGCGTCAGGCACCTCCTCGGGAGTGGCCATCTCGCCCAGCGCCCGGCCCAGGGGCGTGTCGTGCTCGCGCCGAGGCAGCAGGAAGCCCAGCTGCCCGGTGAAGGCCGGCGGCGCGTAGTCGGCGGCCAGCTGGCGCGCCTGCTCGGGCGTCGTGATCGGGCCCACGATCAGCGCCTGCGTGTAGACGTCGCTGAGCGTGAGGTTCACGCTGCTGGCCACCACGTCGCCCGGTCCGAACCAGCGGTCGAGCAGCACGCCCACGTCACGGTGCAGCGTCGTGGCCTGGCTGCGCACGAGGTCGCGCGCCTGCAGCGTGCCCGTCACCGCCGCGCAGGCCGTCAGCGCCAGCAGCAGCAGGGCGATCGCGCGGGCGGCCGCGCCCGGCGCTCCCCACGCGGCCGCCAGCGGCAGCGCGGCCAGCAGCGCGAGGCCCGGCACGCCCATGAGGCTCCAGAAGTCGTGCACCTGCGCGTGCGCGGGAAAGAGGGCGATGTTGAGCAGGCCCGGCAGCAGCAGGGCGAGGCCCACCAGCGCGGCACGTCGCAGCCAACCGCCTTCGCCTCGCAGCCGGGCTGCCAGCAGCAGTCCCGCCGCGGCCAGCGCGAGACGCAGCGGTCCCAGCAGCGCGGCGGCGTCCTGCGCCTCGCCGCCCACCACGGCCGGCCAGCCCGCGTGCGGCGCCTGCGAGAACAGGAAGAGCGCGACCCAGTGCTCGCCCGCCGCGCGCACGCCGCCCAGGACGAAGGTGGTGTGCGCGAAGAGCAGCGCCACAGCCAGCGCCGCCAGCGGCGCCAGCCCGAGCAGCACGCGCCAGGCGCGGCGACGGTCGGTCGTCGCCGGCACGAGCAGCGACAGCAGCGGCAGCAGGAAGGCCCCGCTCCAGTCGAGCAGGCACGTGGCCAGGACGGCGCCGCCCAGCACGCACCGCGTCGCGCGTGTCGGCGCGTCGACATGCGCCAGGAAGGCCGCCGCGACCAGCGGGAACAGCGCCAGCAGCGGGCCGTCGTGCACGGCCATGGGCCCGTAGTACGCGACCATGGGCGCCGAGGCGAAGAGCAGCGCGCACGCGCCCGCCGCCGGCGCGCCCAGCAGCCGCCGCGCGAGCCACCACAGGATGGGCACCGCGGGCAGGTAAAGCAGCAGCGCGACCACGCGCACGGTCGTCTCCGACAACCCGAACAGCCACGCCGCCGGCAGGTGCAGCAGCACGTAGGTCGCGGGATGGTTCAGCGAGAGGATCAGCTCGTGCGTGCGCGGGTCGACGCCCTTGACGCACGCGCCGCGCGTCACGCCCAGGCCCAGCTGCAGGTGGCTCTGCAGGAAGCGGTAGGTGTAGGCGCCGCCGTTGGTGCCCTTGAAGCCGTCCTCCCACGGCGCGCCGACGTCCAGCAGGCCCGCCGCCAGCGCGACGAGCAGCGCGGCGGCCAGCAGCCCGATGTCGAGGCGACGCGCGAGCGCCGCGGCAGCAGCGGCGTCGGCGGTGTCGGGCGCATCCACGCGCCGCGATTGTGCCGCGCGCCGCCGCCAATGAAAGGACCGGCTACACTGCCGAGCGTGCTCGCCACCGACCCGCGCGCCATCCTGCACGTGGACATGGACGCCTTCTACGCGTCCGTGGAGCAGCGCGACCGCCCCGAGCTGCGCGGCCGCCCGGTGCTGGTGGCCCACGACGGGCCGCGCGGCGTGGTCTCGGCCGCCAGCTACGAGTCGCGCACCTTCGGCTGCCGCTCGGCCATGCCCACCGCCCGCGCCCGGCGCCTGTGCCCGCAGGCCGTCGTCGTCGAGCCGCGCATGGAGCACTACGTCGCCGTCAGCGAGCAGGTCTTCGCGATCTTCGAGTCGCTCACGCCGCTGGTCGAGCCGCTCTCCATCGACGAGGCCTTCCTGGACGTGACCGGCAGCACGCGCCTCTTCGGCCCGCCGCTGGCCATCGCGGCGCTCATCAAGCAGCGCGTGCACGACGAGACGCGGCTCACGGCCTCGGTCGGCGTCGCGCCCAACAAGTTCCTGGCCAAGCTGTGCAGCGAGTGGGAGAAGCCCGACGGCCTCGTCGCGCTGGAGCCGGGCGCGGTGCTGGCGCGCCTGTCGCCGCTGCCCATCCGCCGCATGTGGGGCGTGGGGCCGGTGACCGAGCAGCGGCTGCTGCGGGCGGGCTTCGCGAGCTTCGGCGACCTGCAGCGCGTCCCGCTCGAGGCCTGCTGCGCGCGACTCGGGCCGCACGGCGAGTGGTTCTGGCGCCTCGCGCGCGGCGAGGACGAGCGGCCCGTGGTGCCCGACGCGGAGGCGAAGAGCCTCGGCGCGGAGCAGACCTTCGGCGAGGACGTCGCCGAGCCCGAGTCGGTGCGCCAGGTGCTGCTGGCGCAGATGGAGCGCGTCGCGGCGCGGCTGCGGCGGCACGCGCTGGCGGGGCGCACCGTCACGGTGAAGATCCGCTACGGCGACTTCGAGACCATCACGCGCAGCGAGACGCTCGACGCGGCCACCGACCGCAGCGACCTGCTGCGCGCGACCGCGAGCACGCTGTTCGAGCGCTGGGCGCGCCGGGACTACCGGCCGGTGCGGCTCATCGGCGGCTCGGCGAGCCAGCTCGTCGGCACCGATGCCGGGCAGGGCGCGCTCTTCGGGGACCCCGCCGACGAGCGCGCGCGGCGGCTGGACCGCGCGACGGACGCGATCCGCGCGAAGTATGGCGCCGACGTCATCCGGCGCGGCGTCGGCGATGTCGGCGAGCGACGCAAGAGCGGGCTCGACAGCTAGTCCTTCTTCTCCCCCGACTCCTCGCCGCCGCCGAACAGACCTGGCGCCTCGGCCCGGTCGGCCCACAGCGACTCGACCACGCCCTTGCGGACCACGAAGTAGACGGTGGAGACCGTCACGGTCGAGGAGCCGAACATCGAGAGGAAGCCGCTCTTCTCCTGCACCATGGAATATCGCAGAACGTGCACGTCATCTTCGCCCTCGATCTTCGCCGAGCTGGTGGGCTCGCCCAGGATGGCGAGGATCCAGGTCTCCTTCGTCTTCCCGGCCTTGAACTGATCCATGGTCGTGTCGCCGATGCGGATGCCGGTGGAATGCGTGGACACGCAGCCGGCCGAGCCGAGCAGGAGCGCGATGAGGAGCAGGTGGGTCCGCATGGGTGCGCTGAAACACGAGGTCCCGTGGCGGGTTGCGTCGTCTGTGCGCCGGGTGCCCACCGACGGCCGAGGCGCGGCGCTTGACCGGCGTGAGAGTTGCTGTTGCGACCGGCATGAAGATCCTGTCGTCTCCGCGCGGGCCCGTCGCGGTCGTCCTGGAGACGATCAAGCGCATGGGCGCCGACAAGGTGGCCGAGATGTCGGCCGCCCTCGCCTACTACTCGGTGCTCTCGCTGGCGCCGCTCATCATCGTGACGCTCGGCGTGGCCGGCATCGTGGCCGACCGCGAGTCGCTGCAGACCCACCTCGTGCTGCAGGCCGACGAGCTGCTGGGCCACGGCACCGCCGACCTCGTGCAGAAGCTGGCCTCCCAGCAGCACGAGGACGGCACGGGCACGCTGGCGACGATCGTCGGCGTGGTCACGCTGCTGCTGGGCGCGTCGGCGGTCTTCGGCCAGCTGCAGGACGGGCTGCAGCGCGTCTTCAACGGGATGCCGCGCGTCAAGCACAGCGGCTGGGTGATGTTCGTGCGCAAGCGGCTGCTCACCATGGCCATGGTCTTGACCCTCGGCTTCCTGCTGCTGGTCTCGCTGCTGGTCAGCGCGGTGCTGTCGGCCCTGGCGTCGCGCGTCTCGGGCGCGCAGGCGCTGGCCGGCACGCTGGCGCACCTGCTGGCGTCGGTGGTCGTCGGCTCGCTGCTGTTCACGCTCGTCTTCCGCTTCCTGCCCGACACGAAGGTTCCCTGGCGCGAAGCGTGGGCCGGCGGCCTCGCCACGGCGCTGCTGTTCCAGGTCGGCGAATGGGCCATCGGCCGCTACCTCGGCACCGCGTCCGTGGGCTCGCCCTACGGCGCGGCCGGCACGCTGGTCGTGCTGCTGGTGTGGGTGTACTACTCGTCGCTGGTCGTCTTCGCGTCGGCCGAGCTGACGCACGTGGTCGCGACGCGGCGCGAGGGGCGCGTGATGGCGCGGCCGCCGGCCCAGGCGGGACGCCGGCCGCACAAGGCGCACGCGGTGAGGGCCGCGAGACACTCCAGCGCGGGCGAGCGGCGGGATCGCCGCAAGGATTCACGTCTCGAATCGCGGGCCAGTGTCCATCGATGAGCTCGCGCACCACGCGCGCGGGGTGGTCGGGGACGAGGAACACGCGCGCTCGTTGAAGCGGCTGGCGGCGAACAGTCGAAGCACGACGCAGGCCGCCGCAGGCGAGCAGGAGGGCGCAGCCCTTCCACCAAGGCCAACTGCTACGATGCCGGCCGGTCATCACGGAGAACGGTTCCATGAAGCGGACGGTCGTGTGCGCGTGGGCACTGGCCTCGGTCGTCGGCGTGTCCGGCGTCTCGGCGCAGGACGAGCCGTCCGGGCATTCGCCCGCGCCCGACGTCGCGCCGCCGCCCGCCGACACCGCCGGCGCCGGGCCGGCGGCGCCCTCCGAGGCGCCGCTCGACTTCCACCCGCTCTTCAACGGCCTCAACCTCGCCGGCTGGACCGTCGTGAACGGCGCGCCCTCCACGTGGACGGTGAAGGACGGGCAGCTCGTGTGCAGCGGCAAGCCCACCGGCGTGCTGCGCAGCGACCGCATGTACGAGAACTTCGTGCTGGAGCTGGACTGGCAGCACGTGAAGGCCGGCGGCAACTCGGGCCTGTTCGTGTGGTCGGATCCGCTGCCGGCGCCGGGCGTGCCCTACACGCGCGCCTTCGAGGTGCAGGTCATGGACGGCACCGAGACGCCCGACTACACCAGCGACGGCGACATCTTCTCCATCTGGGGCGCGCGCTTCACGCCCGACCGCCCGCACCCCAACGGCTGGGAGCGCTGCCTGCCGAGCGAGAAGCGCGTCAAGCCGTCGCCGGAATGGAACCACTACCGCGTCACCTGCCGCGACGGCGCGATCAAGCTGGAGGTGAACGGCGCGGAGGTGAGCGGCGGGCACGACGCCGCGCCGCGCAAGGGCTACGTCTGCCTCGAGTCCGAGGGCAGCGAGGTGCGCTTCCGCGACCTGCGCCTCGCCGAGCTGCCGCCCTCGGATCCGCCGCCGCCCGCCACGCAGGTGGCCGCCGAGCAGCGCGGCCTGCGCACGCTGTACGACGGCGTCTCGCTGCTGGGCTGGCACGCGGGCGAGGCGCACGGCGAGATCGGCGGCCACTGGGAGCCGCGCGACTGGACGCTGTGGACCGACGGCGCCGGCGGCACGCTGGCCTCGGACTGGGTGGGCCGCGACTTCGAGCTGCAGCTGGACTGGCACTGGCTCGGCACGCCCAAGGACCCGCGCGTCCCCGCGCACCTGCGCCTCGACTGGCCCGAGGACGACGGCGCCTACACCGACCCCAGCGGCTGGAACCGCGCGCGCTTCGAGTTCCACGGCCACAAGGTGACGCTGGAGATCAACGGCCGCACCGTGCTGCAGGACATCGACTGTCCCATCGGCGCCAGCGCCGGAACCCTCGTGCTGCAGGCCACGGGTGTGCCCACGGAGTTCGCGAACATCTTCGTGCGCAACCTCTAGCCGCCCTCAGGGCGACTCGGTGCCGAAGTCGCAGTCCGTGAAGGTGTTGTCCGTGCCGCCGTCGTTCTTGTCGAGCGTGCCGCTGCCCTTGGCCTTGCAGGTGGTGAAGGCGTTGCCCGTGCCGCTCACGTCGAAGCCGTCCTCGTCCGAGCCCATGGCGCGACAGTCCGCCAGCGTGTTGCCGTCGCCCGTCACCTGGAAGCCGTCGGCGCCCGCGTGCGAGACGCGTGCGTCGGAGAGCGCGTTGCCGCCGCCCGAGATCTCGAGGCCCACGCCGGCCGGCTTCGTGATGCGCAGTCCGGTGACGCTGCCCCCCGTGCCCGACAGCACCAGCCCGAGGCCCTTGGGCTTCGTGACCCTATCCTGATCGGAGCTGCAGCCCGTGCCCTCGAGGCTCAGCGAGGCCGTGCCGCCCGACGACGTCACCTTGTTGCCCGTGAGCGTCGTGCCCGTCGTCGTCGCGCTGGACGAGATGCCGTGGAAGCCGGCCTTGCTCACCGTGTTGTGGTCCAGCACGTTGCCGACGCCGTCGAAGACCAGGATTCCGGTGTCACCGGCCTGGCTGACCTTGTCGTGCGACACCGTGGTGTCGTCGGCGTCGAGCCAGATGCCGACGTCGCCGCTCCCGGTCACCTTGTTCTTCTCGATCAGCAGGCCCGTGCCGTAGGCCTCGATGCCCGCGTGCCACAGGTCGTGGATGACGTTGTGCGCGATGGTCGAGTCGCTGGCGCCGAAGCCCCCGGGGGCGTCCGAGAAGCAGCGCACCCCGCTGATCACGAAGGACAGCGTGTTGTGCTCGATGGTGACGTCCATGGCGTCGGCCGTGCGCACGGCGGCCTCCGGCCAGCCGCCGCTCGCCATCCCGAAGACCACGTTGTGATCCAGCTGCACCGCGGACGACGTGTCGACGAAGATGCCCGCGAGCAGCGCGCCGTTGACGTGGCAGTGGTGCACGCGGGCGCCGGTCGTCGTGGCGAGGTAGAGGCCGGTGCTGCTGGCGACGTTCTTGACGTTCAGCTCGAGGTGGTGCAGCTCGATGTCGGACGAGTCGCTCACCGCCACGTTGCGCTGGTCGGCGCCGTCCACCTGCAGGCCGCGCACCTCGACGTCCGCGCAGCCATCCAGCGCGAGCCCGATGTCGAAGCCGGTGGCGTCGATCCGCGGCTTGCCGACGCCCTTGATCAGCAGGCCGCTCTTGCTGCTGACGATGACGCCCTCGGCGTACGTGCCCTTGTGCACCACGATCGTGTCGCTGTCGACGCTGGCGTCCACGGCCGCCTGGATCGTGGCGAAGTCCTGCGGCACGTGCAGCGTGCCGGCCGCCGCCAACGGGGCCAGCAGCAGCAAGGCGGACAAGATACGCACGACCATCGGCTCGGGTTCTCCAGCTCAGATCCTACCGTGCATCGGCAGCCGCCGCCGTCCGGCCGGCAGCAGCCGGCCCGCCGCCCCCAACGTGCATGGCGCTCTCCAAGCCCCAGCCCGCGCACCACGCAGGCTGCTCGCTGCGCCGCGAAGGCGGCGCCAGCGGCAGCCGTCGGGCACCCAAGGGCATGCGTCCGCAGCAGCTGCCGAGCCCGCTCCCACACGCGTGGACCGGAACGGCACCGTGTGAAGAGTCCCCTCGATGCTCAGCCCAAGGTCGACGACATCGCAGGGCATGGCCGGTCGTGGGCGGCGCGTAGCGGCGAAGCCCCACGTGTCCACCACGCCCAAGCGGCTTCGCGGGATCTCGGGGGTGGGGTGCGCGGCGCTCTCCTCCCCGAC
>DASUFI010000132.1:0-10427 GCA_036274635.1 Planctomycetota bacterium | reverse complement strand
TCGGGGATCGGGGGATGGGGCGCCTTCGGCGCCGCATCCCCGACCCCTGCGCACGTCCGCCGGACGGACGCTCGCGCTGCAGAGCCGACGGCGCGGCGAGGGATGAGGCCTGAGTAGGTCAGGGCGGGAAGGCTCCGGCGGCGGCCGCCGTGGCGCCTGCGGCTGCGAGGGCGATCAGCATCAGCAGCACGGCGCAGCCCTTCGGCCGGCCGGGAAAGTAGAACTGGCCCTTGCCGGGGTCCTCGTCGAGGGGCGGCGGCTTCTCCGGCCGCGGACGCGGCGCGTCGCCCTCGCGGCTCATGCGCGCGGGCGTCCGCGCGGCGCGGACGTCATTCGAAGACGTACTTGCTCTTGAAGCGGAACTTCTCGACGGTGGCGCGCAGCCAGTCCTGGAAGCCCAGCGGGAAGTAGAGCACCGTGACGTGCGCGATCATGAGGAAGAACTGGCGGATGGCCACGTTCGGGTGGCGCTTCCAGTTCGACCTGATCATGAACTTGTAGTTCGTGGGCATGGTCACGCGCCGGTCGAACTTGGCCGCGAGCTTGCGGAACTCGTGGGCCGGCATCGCGGCGAAGGTGAAGTCGCTGCGCGTGTAGTGGGTGTAGATCTCGTCCCACGGGATGTTCGGGTCCACCTTGCCCTTGGCCAGCAGCTCGTTGTAGTACTGCGTGCCGGGGATGGGGTAGAGCTTGCCGCGGTTCACGCGCGCCGGCTTGCACTCCTCGAGCATGCGCATCGTGGCGAGGATGTCCTCCTTGGTGTCGTCGGGCAGCCCGAGGATGATGCCCGTCTCGCAGCCGATGCCGTGCGCCTGCACCTTCTTGATGGTCTCGATGTTGCGGCGCGCGTTGGCCTGCCCGCCCTTGTTGAGGCGCACGAGGCTCTCGTCGCTGCCCGACTCGATGCCGAAGAGCATCTTCACGCAGCCGGCCTGCTTCATGAGCGAGAGGAGCTTGTCGTCCACGAGGTCCACGCGCACGTTGCAGCACCAGACGATCTTCTGGTTGATGCCGCCCTCGATGAAGGCCTTGCACAGCTCCTCGACGCGCGCGCGGTGCACGGTGAAGACGTCGTCGCTGAAGTAGATGCCCTCGATGCCGTAGGTGTCGATGAGGTGCCGGACCTCGGCCACGACCTCCTGGGCGTCGCGCGAGCGCACGAACTTGCCGCTGTTGCTCACGCTGATCTGCGGGCTCTGGCAGAAGGCGCACTTGAAGGGGCAGCCACGCGACGTGAACATCGTCGTGCCGCGCAGGTAGAAGCCGCGGAAGAGCTGGCTGGACGGCGAGAAGTAGAACTCGCGGTCCACCAGGTGCAGCGCCGGCCAGGGCAGGCTGGTGATGTTGTCCACCACCTCGCGGATGCCCGTGAAGGCGATGCCGTCCGCCGCCGCTGCGTCGCGGAAGTAGAGGCCCTCGATCTTGTCGCGCGGCGTCATGCCGTCGCAGAACTGGAGCATCACCTCCTCGCCCTCGCCCTTCACGACGAAGTCGATGGCCGGGCACTCCTTGAGCGTGCGCTCGGGCACCGCGGTGGGGTGGCTGCCGCCGATGATGATCTCGACGTCCGGGAACTCCTGCTTGATGCGCGTGCAGGCGCGGTAGGAGTCCATGATGTGGAAGGTCATGGCCGAGACCGCGATGACGTCCGGCCGGAAGGCGCGGATCTCGTCCATCATCGTGTCGTCGCAGACCTTCAGGTTGGCGGGGCTGCGCGGCTTCTCCTTGATGATGCGCCGCCGCTCCACCAGCTGGCACTGGTGACCGGCCTTCTCCAGGGACGACGCGATGTAGAGCAGCCCGAGGGGCGGCCACTTCGTGTTGATGTCGTCCTCCCAGGCGTTGTGCTGGAGGAGAGGCGTGAGCAGAAGCACCTTCATGGTGTGACCTGCACGGGAGATGTCTGGAGCACCCTCTTCGGCCGTTCCGGCCCGAAGGCTGCTGCAGTCGCTGCTGCCCGACCGCAATCCGAAGCCTGACCGTATCCCCGCGCTGGCGGAGCGTCAAGCCGGGCCCGGGACGTCGAGCACGCGAGCGAGGCGTCGCTCGACGCCTCCGGGGCCTCCGCTCGCAGGCCGCCGCCCATCCTCAGTTGCCGCCGCCGCCGCCCACGCCGGCCGAGATGGTGAACTTGTCCTTGATCCAGCGCTCACGCTTCTGCGGCAGGTCCGGCTCGGTGGCGAGGATGCGCTTCTCGACGTCGGGCGCGAGCGACAGCCCGCGCTCGTAGAGCACGTAGGGCATGTGCGCCTTGATGCACGTGCTGCAGGTGTACTTCTTGTCCATCTGCTCGCGCGGGACGCGGAAGTTGGCCATGTTGCGCAGGCGGCGGTAGACGTCGCCGTTCCAGAACTGCTCGAATTCGCCGCGCGTCTGGCCGGTGTAGTGCGGCAGCTCCGGCTTGCTCCAGTGCCCGAGGTCGTGCCCCGGCTCGGTGGTGCCGTCGCAGCAGGGCAGGATGCCGCCGTCCCAGTTGAAGAAGATCGAGCGGTACAGCCAGGTGCAGCTGGCGACCTCGGCGCGGGGGGCCTTGCCGGCGGAGGTCGCCTGCTTCTCGCCGCGCGCCACGGCCGCGGCCTCGGCGCTCATCTGCACGCCCGGGCTCGCGTCCACCTTGCCCTCGCCACGGTTGGCGTCGGCCAGCTCGTCGTCGCGCAGCGGCCGCCACTCGGCCTTGTGCTCGGGCGGGATGTTGGGGTTGATGAAGCGGATGGCGTTGACCCCGATCTCCCTGGCCATCTGGCGGGCCTTGGGGATCTCGTGCTGGTTGTGCCGGAAGCGCAGGAACTGCCAGTCGACGAAGGGCAGCTTGCGGCCGAGGCGCTTCTTGGCGTCGCACACGGCCTTCATGTTCTCGATGGTGCGCCAGAAGTCGCCGCCGACGTTGTACTTGTCGTAGGTCTCGGGGCTGGCGCCGTGGCAGCTGATGATGAGGTGCTCGAGGCCCGACTCCACCAGCTTCTCGGCGTTCTCCGCCTTGAAGGCCGAGAGGTTGGCGCTCACCGTGACGCCGATGTTGCGGTCCGCCGCGTAGCGGATGTAGTCGAACACGTCCGGGTAGAGCACGGCCTCGCCCGAGCCGTACATGTTGAGGCGCATGGCCGTGGGGCCGAGCACGTCGATGACCTTGGCGAAGCACTCGAAGTGCATCTTGCCGAAGCCGCGCCCGTCGGCGTCGATCTTGCTGCGGTCCCGGTCGAGGCAGAACGGGCAGCGCTGGTTGCAGATGTTCGTGGTCTCGATCTTCAGCACGTAGGGGAAGCCGGGCACGATGTCGTGGCCGCGCCAGCGGGCCCATTCGACCTTGGCCATGTTCCAGGCCCGCCGCGGCGTCATGTGGCGGGACAGCGAGAACCCGTAGCGGGACAGAATCTTGAGATTCGTCCGCATGGGACCGGTCGTGGCGAGGACGAAGTTGAAGACCTTCATGGGGAGGGTCCAGCATAACCCGTGCCCCGCAGACCGGCCACCGGCGGAGGACGGGCCCTCAGCGGACGCTCGGGGGGCAAGACGCGGGTCCTGACGGGGTCAGCGCTGCGCGGCCCGCAGCGCCAGCAGGGCGTAGGCGGTCGCGAGCGGCGGCGCGCCTTCCCACCAGCGCAGCGACTCGGTGTTGATCCACGAGCCGTCCACGCGCTGGCTGTCCAGCAGGCGCCGCACGAGCGGCGTGCGCCAGTCTATGGGCTGGCCGTGCTCGTCCTTGAACGAGCCCTCGGGCAGCAGCGCGAGCGTGCGCGCCATGACGAGGCGGTAGTAGTACAGGCCCTGCTTGCACTCGGACGGGGTCGCGAAGCCGGGGTTCTCGTCCACGCTGAAGTTGCGCGCGAGCCAGCGCACGACGGCGGCCACGCGCGGATCCTCCGGCCCCGTGCCGCACAGCACCCAGCTCTTGGCCAGCGCGTAGGACATCGAGCCGTAGCTGCGCGGCTGCCAGCGGCCGCCGCCCAGGTCGATCTCGCCGGCCTCGCTGTTGCCCGGGAAGTAGGTGCCGCCGCCGTCATTGCCGCTGACGATGGTGCCGCCGCCCGGATGCGGGAAGGTGAGCTCCTGCCGCTCGCCGAAGTTCTGGCACTTGTCCAGGAACACGCGCGTCCTGCTGAAGAACGGGTCCTCGCGCGAGGTGCCGGCCAGCACCACGGCCTGCACGGCCATCTGCGTGTTGGACAGGTCCGGCCGCTCGCCGTCGCCGTAGCCCGTGCCGCCGTAGAAGACGTCCCTGGACTCGTCGTAGCCCTCGCCCTCGTCGCTCTGCGTCGCGACCAGGTAGTCGCGCGCGCGCGCCACGGCGGCGCGATCCTTCTCGCGGCCGGCGGCCACCAGCGCCTCGATGGCGACGGACGTGGTGTACACGTCGAGGCCGTACATCTGGATCGAGCCGTCGGGCCGCTGCAGCGAGACCAGGAAGTCGAGGCCTTCGTCGATCCACGCCGGGCGAGTCCGATGGGTCTGCTCCGCCACCCACACGGCGGCGGTCAGGCACATGCCGGTGATGCCCGGCTCCGGCTCGTCCGCGCCGGGCAGGCCCAGGCCGAAGGTGCCGCCGTGCTGATGCGACTCGAGGAAGCCCCAGGCGCGCTCCAGCGCCGCGGCCAGGTCCTGACCGGCCGGCACCAGCGCGGGAGCCCCGCGCGGCGCGGCGAAGGGTCCGCCCTCGTCCTCCTCGCCCGAGGCCGCCCCGTGCATGGCGCTGACCGTCTGCAGCGCCGCGAGCAGCTCGCGGAAGCCGGCGTCGGGGCCGGGCTCCGGCAGGGGCGGGAGGTCGTGCGGGACCACGCCCCGCAGCCGCGCGGCGCGCGCCCAGCGCGTCCAGGCCGCCACGTCGGTGACGGCCGGCGCAGCGACGGTGGCCGGGTCGGCCGCGAGCAGCACCGCCACGCCGGGCTCGTCGCCCGGCTGGGGCGCGGGCCAGGCGAGGTCGGGCGCCGGGTAGGTGCGCAGGGCCAGCAGGGCGTCGTAGTCGCGGCGCGGTGGGGCAGCGAGCAGCCGCTGGAGCGCCGCGTCGCGCGCCTGCGCCAGCTCACCGTTGAGGCACTGGCCGAGGGCCAGCACCACGAGCGCGTCATCCAGGCTGCCCGCCGGTGCCTGTGCGATGCGCTGCGCCGGGACCCGGAAGAAGGGCCCATCCAGGTCCGTGTAGGCGCGCGGCGAGCGAGCCAGCGCGTCCAGCGCGCGGCAGGCGTCCTGCAGGTTCTCGCCCCACGACAGGTCGGCGGGCTGGGTCGCACGCATCCGGCGGACGAGGGCGTCGGCGGCCTCCTGGGTGCTCGCCTGCTGCAGCGGCGAGGCCAAGAGCAGCGCCAGGGTCATGAGCGGAGCGAGCACGTCGACCTCCGAGGCTTGCGGGGCGCCCACGGTAGCGGGGCGCGGGGCGGGGCGCCAACGGGCGCGGACCGCTCAGTAGCCCAGGTCGAGCAGGCCGGTCACGGCCGTGGGCCGGACCAGGTAGTTGTCGCCGGCCGCGAGGCGCGAGAGCGCCGGCCGCCGATCGACGTCGAAGAGCTGCCCCACGGCCGCCACGGCCCAGGACGTGGTGACCCCCGTGGGCCCGTGGCTGCGGATGATGTCCATGAGCGGCCCGACCGCGCTGGCGTCGCCCATGAAGGCGATGCCGATGGACGCGAAGCTGGCCACGAAGGGATTGCTCGTGCCGCGGATGAGGTCCAGCAGCGCCGACATGGACGCGCTGTCGCCCAGCACGCCGAGCGCGAAAGCCGCCTGGCGCAGGACGAGCGGATCGCCCGAGCGCGCCAGCGTGTCCCGCAGCGGCTGCATGGCGGTCGCGCGGCCGGACATGCCCAGAGCCATGGCCGCGTGGCCCGCGAGCTCGCTCGAGGAGCCCGTCAGGAAGTGCTCCAGCGCGGGCACGGCGCGCTCGTCGCGCGTCAGGCCGAGGGCGATGAGCAGCGCGCCGCGGGCGTCGGAGCTGGACTCCTTCTCGAGGCGCTCGATCAGCAGCGGCGCCACCGTGCCGTCCGGGTCGCGGCGCTCGACGAGGCCGAGGCCCAGCGCGACCCAAGGCTGCATGTCGGCCTTGGACTTGACCAGCGCCGCCTGCAGCGCCGTGCGCGCCGCCGGGCCGCCGATGCGCCCCAGCGAGACCGCGGCGAAGTGCCGCGTGGGGGCGTCGCTGTCCTTCTCGAGCAGCGTGGTCAGACGCTCGATGACCTTGGTCGCGCCCGGGTGCGCCACCAGTCCGAGCGCCAGCGTGGCCGCGCGGCGCGGCTCCTGGCCGAGGTCGAGCAGCTCGATGAGCGCCGGGGTGACCGACGGATCGCCGATGCGCCCGAGGGCCGACGTGGCGGCCGAGCGCACGTGCTCCGGCAGATCCTGCGCGAAGGCGATCTCGAGCAGGGGGCGGATGGCATCCGTGGAGCCCAGCAGGCCCGCCGCGTCGGCGGCCAGCGCCAGCAGCTCGGTCCCCGAGCCCTGGCGATCGGCAAGGACCTGCAGCACGACCTGCTCGCAGGAGGCGTCGCCGCGCAGGGCGGCCGTCAGCAGCGCCGTGCCCCGCTCATCCACCGAGACGGCGGAGTCGTTCACCAGCGTGCGGCCGTTCTTGCTGTCGTCGGCGACGTGCATGAGCATCCACGTGCCGCGGCCGCTGCCGAGCACGCCCATGGAGAGCATGGCCGAGCGGCGCACGTCGGCGTTGCCATCCGACAGCCCCACCGAGATCAGGTCCAGGCTCTCGCCGTCGTGCAGCTTGCCCAGCGCCACGAAGGCCGCGCTGCGCACGGCGTCGTCGCTGGAGTGCGTGAGCTCGCGCAGGACGGGCAGGACGTCGTCGCGCACGTGGGCGCGCACACCCGCCATGCGCAGCTCATGCGTGGCCGCCGCCTCGCCCGTGCTGTTGCCGCTCCGGCCGCCGGTGGGCGTCGCGTCCTGCACGCGCCGCAGCTCGATGAAGTCGAACTTGTTGGTCTCCCACCACTGATCCCAGCTGTCGGGGACGAAGTTGCTGGAGAGGGTGCTGGCCGCGCTGCCGGGGGGGAGGCTGGCCAGGCCCATGGGCCGGCCGCGCGCCGGGGCGCTGGTGGCTCCGACGCCGGGCGCGCCGGCGGCCGGGCCGACGCCATTCACGATGCCGGGGGGCGCCTGGCCACCCCCGTCCCCGCCGGAGCCAGGACCGGTGCCGCCGCCCCCGCCACCGCCCCCGTCGCCGCCGGGGCCAGTCGCGTCGCCGGGGCCCGAGTACTGGCCGCCGCCCCCGGGCGGGTCGAAGACGTTGGGCTTCTCGGGCTTCTTCTTGTCGCCCTTGCCGACGCTGGGGATCACCCCGTCCTGCGCTGCCGCCGAGCCCAGCAGGGCCAGGGCGAGGGCCGCCACCCCCAGTGCGAGGGCCATGGGCGAGCGGCGATCCGAAGGGCGATTCACGTGAGCAGCATAGTCCGTCGAAGCGGGAATCGGAGCCCCGGCGAGTCCCTTGGCCCTCCCGAGGCTGCCGTCGTGGACGGACCCGGCCGAACTCGTCTTTCACGGACTCGATGACGAAGGCCCACCGGGCCGGTCGGCCGCCCGGGCCGGTCATTCAAGTCACTCGCTGTCGGGGACGAAAGCGGCAGGAGTCCGGGGCCCGCCAACAGCCCCTCCAGGCTGCCCGGCGGTCCCGACCGAAACCGAGCCCCTTGACGACCCCGACGCGTCGCGACGACCAGCCTGACCGCCTGCGCGCGGCCCTCCCGGAGCGGATCCCGTGAAGCCCGCCATCCCCGACCGCCGTCCCGCCCCGCCCGCCCGCCGCGCCGAGTCCGGCGCGACCTTCATCGAGCTGATGCTGGCCGTGCTGATCATCAGCACGACGCTGGTGGCCTCGACCACCTCGATGAGCACCAGCGCCGCGGTCTACCACTACTTCGCCGACGGCAAGCACGAGGCCCTCATGCTCGCCCAGGAGATCCACGAAGCGGCCCTGCTGCTGCCCTGGGAGGCGGGCGCCGAGGCGAAGTTCGGCGACAACGTCTACGACCTGTACGACCTCGACGGCAAGACCTACTGCCCGCCGCGCTCCGCCGAGTACGACCTGATCATCAGCAACATGAGCTGGTCCCAGGTGGTATCCGTGAAGACCGTCGACCTGGCCAACCCAGACGTCGAAGTGGACCCCGCCACCTTCACGGGCCCGACGCTGGTGAAGCTCAGCGTGACGATCAAGGAGGGGGAGACCGAGGTGGACACGCTCAGCTGGTGGCTCTCGCAATCCACCCAGGGCGCCTGACCGACCTCATCTTCCAACCATCCCGCGACCGAAAAGAGCGAATGCCATGACTTCCGCCCCCCTCATGCGCCCCTCCCGTCCGGCGTCCGGCGCCGCGCGCCGCCTCGAGTGCGGCTGGGTGCTCGTCGCGACCCTCATCCTGTCGGCCCTGGCGATCTCGGTGACGGTGACCTACGCGCGCCACGCGCTCCTGGCCAAGAAGAGCCTCGAGTTCGGCAAGGGGGCCAGCCCGGTGGAGGAGGCCAGTCGCTCGGAGATGGACCGCGTGCGCGAGCTCATGCGCGCCGGCCTGCCGCCGGGAACCATCGCGCAAGGCACCAACGACCAGAGCATCACGCCCACCGGCGAGGTGGCCACGGGAGAGCGCAGCGTCAACGCCAGCGACTCGCAGAAGCGCGACATCAAGGTGCACGCCAAGGGCGTCAACCCGAACTCCGACGACGAGTTCAGCACCAAGGTCAAGGCCAAGGTGGAGCCCGCGTCCGGCGACACCGCGAACAAGACCACGATCAAGTGCGCCACCGGCGACATCCTGCTGGCCGGCAACCTGATGATCATCTCGGGCCCGACCGAGTTCCAGGGCGTCGAGCTGGCCGGCCTCATGCTGCTGGAGGACGGCGCGACGCTCAAGCTGACCGACTGCGTGCTGCGCGGCACGATCATCACGCGCCACGGCGCCTGCAAGGACTATCCCGCAGCCACGGGCGTCAACCGCCCGGAGGTCAACGTCTTCGGCGGCCTGCGCCTGCTGTCCGGCACCGAGCTGCCGGACACCGCCATGTGCGCCCCCGACGCGCTGTTCACCTGCGACAACGCCGCACGCGTCGAGGTGCAGGGCTTTGCGTGCGCCGACGAGATCGTCGTCAAGGGCAAGGGCAGCCTGAAGGGCATGGTCGTGACCAGCGACCACGAGGAGATCGACTCGACCTACACGCGTCCGGGCCACGGCCGCGGCGCCCAGGCGTACCCGGACCACGTCGAGCCGGGCGGCGAGGAGATCAAGCGCGTGGCCTTCCCCGTCACGCCGATCCCCGCGGCCACCCTCGACCTCATGTGCTCCGCACCCATCGGGAGCTGACGCCGTGCATCCGCGACGCAGCTCCGGACACACGCTCCTCGAATTGCTCGTGGTGGTGATCGTGCTCATGATCATCGCCGGGATCGTGATCCCGAGCTCCACCGTCGGCGCCGAGCGCAAGCTGGACACGCTGCAGGTGGCGATGCAGGACGCCATCAACGAGGCGCAGACGCTCGCCTACCACCAGGGCGCCGCCTTCGGCGTGCGCTTCGACGTGACCGGGCAGTTCATCGCGGTGGTCGACGAGACGGGCACGCCCACGGAGGACCCGTTCACCCACGGTCCCTACGTGCTCCGCCTGACCACCCCCAGCCCGGTCATGCCCAGCGACATGCACATCGACTACGCGAACTTCGACGGCCGCCCGCTGGCGGCCTTCAACGAGAAGGGCGTGCTCATCGTCGGCGGCGAGGTGCACGTCCGCGCCGGAGACACGCCGCGCTGGCTCGTGGCCGACACCGCAACGAACACCCTCATGGAAATCCCGGCCGGTCCCTGAGAGCAGGCAACGAAGGAGGAGGTCGTGAAGCGACACAAGGTCGGACCCATTGGGCTCGTCTTCGCCGACGACGCCATCCGCGCCGCCCAGAACCTGGACGGCCGGACGGTGTGCGCGTCGGTGCCCGTGGGGGACAACATCAAGAAGAGCCTGCGCCAGCTGCTGTCGTCGGCGCCCTTCGTGGGGCGCGGCGTCGTGGTGGGGCTGCAGGGCAGCTCGGTGCTCATCGAGTCCATCGTGCTGCCGCCGGGCGCCGCCAAGGAGGCCCGCCGCACCTGCACCGACCGCCTCAAGGGCGACCCGCTGTTCAGCGCCGAGAAGGCGCTGCTGGGCGTGGCGGTGGAGACGATGCCGTCCACCGACGGGGGCGCGGGCCAGTCGCTGGCCATCATGGCGGCCATCAACCGCGAGCGTCTGGCCGAGCTCATGAAGACCTGCCGCGAGTGCGAGCTGGACGTGCAGGCCGTCGAGGCCGCGGCGCTCGCGGCCTGGCGCGGCTGGGCGGGCACGGGCCTGCAGGTGCGCCTCGTGCGCAGCGCGGGACACGACCTCGTGCTCGCCGGCATCGACGCCAAGCTGCTCTTCTGCCGCATCGTCGAGGCACCCGTCGCGCCGCCCGAGCTGCGCGCCCCCAT